>DAJV01000078.1:38545-38854 GCA_002496475.1 Vulcanisaeta sp. UBA163
ATACGCTGCATTACTTAATTAATAATGGGTCCACGGGTATCTTAGTTATTCTCCTACCCACGGCCTTCTCAATGGCCCTCGTCAGTGCGGGGAGCACGCCGATCATTGGCCCTACTAACCGGGTGATCTAAATAAGTGTTTTTACGCAGTTTATGATTAATTACGCATAAGCTGGATGAACTCCTTAAATACCAAACCATAAAGCGCTCCTTAATGAGCGCACCAAGGACAATGCATAGGGAGGCGGGCCCTAGGACGGCCAACTTCTTCATAATAACGGTATCGACGTCCAGGTTCAACGCCAAGGTG
>DAJV01000021.1 GCA_002496475.1 Vulcanisaeta sp. UBA163
TGGTTAATACCAGGACTAATACCACTAGCAAGAGAACTACCATACCCAGACATAACCAAGGAGTTAACTAGGTAGAAGTATTAAGGACTTAATGCAACATTAAACCTGGTATTAATACTGGAAAACGTGGTATGCAAGGCGCATTGGTCAAGCATGGTTAGAGGGAACAGCTTAGGCATTAAGTTGCCATGTTCAATAGAATTACTTAGCGCGTCATATAATCCGTGGGAATCCGGGTTATGAGGAATTAATAGAACATGGTGTGGCATAATGGAGAATGTAATGATTAACGGGGTTAATGGTTATAAATAGGTACTATATTCCTTGCCGATGTCAATATGCGTGAGGAGTCCAGCCTCTATAGCAAATTTAGGACCTGGGTTTGACATAATGTCACTGGCTCTTGAGGAACCTTATGATGAGGTTTACATGGAAGTAAGTAGGAGTGGTGGTGATGACTATATTAGGTTCACTGGTGATTACCAGCGTTACTTACCAAGTGACTATAGGGCTACTACACTGTATCCAGTCATTGAGGAGTTCAGGAGAATCACTGGTCTAGACTTTAGGGTAAGGGCGATTGTTAGAAAGGGAATCAAGCCCGCTAGTGGCTTGGGTAGTAGTGGCACCGATGCTGCTGCCGTAGCTTATGCATTGAATAAATTACTAAACACAGATCTTGATCCTAGGTTCCTAATTAGGATAGCTGCCCTTGGCGAGACCGCGGCGGCTGGTGTTCCTCATATGGATAACGTGGCTGCATCCCTATTGGGTGGCTTAATTATAATTAATCCAGTGACCGGGGACTTCGTGAAGGTTGAGGTACCTAATAATTACTGGTTTGTGGTTGTCTTGGCAGGTAGTAAGGCAAGTACTGGGGAAATGCGTAGGTTGTTACCAAGTGCCATAGACATGAGGGATTTCAAGAACAACTTAGCCTATGCTTCAATACTCGTTTACTCACTGATCACTAATAACAGGGAAATGCTTAGTAAGGCTCTGATGGGTGATTCAATAGTCGAACCTATAAGGATTAAGTACTACCCACACTACGGAATAGTTAAGGAAACCCTACTAAAGGCTGGCGCAATTGGTGTAGCACTCTCTGGCGCCGGTCCATCACTGTTCGGGGTATTTGACAGCGAGCCACCCAGGGATCACATAAATGAATTACTTAGGAAAAACGGCCTGAGAGATTACGTACTAATAATAACAAAACCTACTAACACTGGTACTAAGGAGGTCAGCTGTAACTAACTTAATGCTTAATACGCCCTCCTAAGTTGTGGGTCACCGTATGGACGTAGTAATCATTGGAGGAGGCATTACCGGGACTGTACTTGCTTATTTATTGGACATGAGGGGCGTCCATGTAACGCTAGTGGATGCGGGACTACAGAAACCTAGGTACCCACTAATCCACTCAAAGTTATTGAGGTTCCGCGAGGACATAGCACTATCCAAGATCAGTGAGGAGGTTTACCTGGAATTATCAAGTAAACTCGGGATCAAGGTCCTACAACCCATGTATTCAATCACAGTAATACCCAGTGAGTGCTATGGTGATACTGCTAAATTGATTAATTTATGGCATGAGGCCAGCGCACGTGTTAAGGTAATTAATGATATAGGAAGGTATGGGCTCAAGAGAGTAGTTAATAATGAGGTTTACATACTCAGTAGTGGTGGTGATAATTTAGTTGATTACGTTCAGTTAATGAGACTAATACGTAAGCGCAACAACGTAAGATACGTTGAGTGTAAGGCTGGGATTAACGTGAACAATGACAGCATTGAGGTTGTGGTTAATGGTAGGACTTTGCACGGGGATTATTACATCATTACTGCGGGGGCGTGGAACTCCATGGTGGCCAGGGGCGCGGGTTTAAGGATTCCATTATTACCGTATAAGTGCCAAGCAGCCGCCTTTCTAAGCAGGAGGATTAATTACATTCTTTACGACTATGTCCTTGGCATCTACATGAGGCCCCTCGGGTCCGCAATAGACCGTGTCCTTGGACTCTCCGGCCTATCAATAGTGGTTGGTGGGGATGGTAATTCAAAAATCACAGAACCAGGTAGGGAGGAGAAGGTCGATCGTGAATTCCTCAATGAGGTAAGCAGTAAGGTTAGGTCTAGATTAGGCAATGCATTGTTCATTGGTTCTAGGTTTGGCTATTGCGAGGTTACACCAGACATGAGGCCTGTGGTGGGGACCATGGGCATGAACAACCTAGTACTTATGGGTGGCTTTGACGGCTATGGCGCAGAGGTCGGGCCCGCACTAGCCCTGGCATTAACAGAGTACCTACTCAATGGTTCATGGCCTGATTATGCAAAGCCCTACCTAATTGATAGGTTCGGCAATAACTGGCCCAGTACTTGGGATATAGGAACCGAGGCCCATGAATTATGCGTTTAATACAGGTATAACCTATGCTGATCTTCTCTCTGTCCTTTAGGGTTGGGTGTTTGGGGTTGTGTTCCGGGCCTTTGCCTGGTTCAGTCCCGCGCCGGTCTTGGGCGTGTTACTCCTATTCCGCTTAATGTGGGGCTTGGGGTTATGGTTTTCCTCCTGGTTAGTATGTTGATTACTCCCACGAGGTCTGCATTGAATACTACATCATGCCTATGGCATTTGAACAACCCTCTAGTTATTCCCTCGTGGTTCCCCAATACCCTGCACATTGGGCATGTCCTCAACATGCCCCTCTCATCAATCCCCATCAACCTCCTCAATAAGTAACCGTAACACCACACATGAACCACCTCAAAGTTCACCCTAGCACTTTTACCAAGCTCCTGGGCAATATACTTCATCCCAGCCCTAAAGGACTGGGACTTTCAGTTGTAATAAAAACGGTAAATCCTCGCTTTTTTGAGGTTGGGGTTTCATTTTGCATCGAATGTTTTCTCATGGCCTCCGTGATTGGTGAATAAGTTCTTATGGTGAGGGGTGGGGTTGATTTACTCCCGTAATGCCCGCCGTCTCGATGGTTGAATTCGGAAAAACGCAAGGGCAAATATGGTTCACAAGCGATTAGGAAGTCTCGCCTTTAAAGGTGGGGAAAGGGATCAGGTCAGGATTGTTGAAGTGGTTTGGTGCGTGTTGAAGGTTTATTAATTCTATTGGGTTTTTGTTGTTTGGTTGGTTTGAGTTGCGTGTTGTTGATTTACCGATTCCAGATGTGCTGAGGGATTTCATAGTTAGGGAGAGGGGTGTTCAGGAACTTTATCCGCCTCAGGAGGAGGCTGTTCGTAAGGGTTTGTTTGATGGTAGGAATCTCGTTATGTGTACTAGTACGGCTACTGGGAAGACATTGATGGCTGAGGTAGTTATGGTGAATGCTGTGCTTACCAGGGGTGTTAAGGCAATACTTGCCGTTCCATTGAGGGCCTTGGCTTATGAGAAGGCGAGGGATTTGAGGGTTTATGAGAGGCTTGGTGTTAGGATAGCCGTTACAACCGGTGAGTATGATAAGGATGATGCGTGGCTTATGAATTATGACATTGTGGTTACTACGTATGAGAAGCTCGATAGCCTACTGAGGCATAGAGTTGATTGGCTTAGGCAGGTTGGTGTTTTAGTTATTGATGAAATTCACTTTGTTGATGATGATAAGAGGGGCCCGACTATTGAATCGATAATTGCCAAGGTTAAGGCGCTGGGTCTCGGCATGCAGTTACTGGCCTTGTCAGCTACCGTGGGTAACGCCGAGGAGTTGGCTAGGTACCTCAATGCCGAGCTCGTGGTTTCTGACTGGAGGCCTGTGAGGCTTAAAGAGGGTGTTTATTATGATGGGGTTATTTATTATGCAGATGGTTCTAGGGAGTCCATTAAGGACTTGGGTAATCCCGTGTTGTCACTTGCGATGGATACAATACTTAATGGTGGGCAGGCGCTTGTCTTCACAAATTCCAGGTCGAACACAGTGAAGCTAGCACAGCAGTTGGCTCAGTATATTTGTAATTATGGTGTGAAGGTGATAGAGCCCAGGGAGTTGGCGAAGGTCTCTAGTTCTATCCTTGAGTCATCACAGTCCAGGTTGCTTGGTGAGGAGTTGGCGAAGGTCGTGAGATGCGGCGTTTCGTTTCACCATGCAGGCCTTGATATGGATGTTAGGTCAATAATCGAGGATTCCTTTAGGAGTAGATTAATTAAGATCGTGGTGGCCACGACAACTTTGGCAGCAGGCGTTAATCTACCGGCTAGAAGGGTGATTATTCATGAGTATAGGAGGTATGAGCCTGGCTTTGGTATGGAGGAATTGCCCGTGATGGAGTATAGGCAAATGTCCGGTAGGGCGGGTAGGCCTGGTCTTGACCCGTACGGTGAAGCCATACTAATTGCCAGGGTTGAGGATGAGGTTAATTACCTGCTCAAGAATTATGTAAATGCCAGGGTTGAGGATGTTAAGTCCAAGTTCCTGACTGATAAGAACCTAGCCACGCACATACTCTCGGCAATAGCCAGTGGGTATGTTTCAAGTGTTGGAGATGTTATGAGGTTTATTTCATCAACGCTGGGTTATGTCCAGGGTGGCTATGATAGGAATGAGTTCTTTAGGGAATTGCTGAGGAGAAAGATTGATGGCATACTCGACTTTCTAATGGAGTCTGGCTTCCTTGAGAGGAAAGATGAGTATGTGACTGCGACAATGCTTGGTTCACTGTTGAATACCCTGTACCTAGATCCGTATACTGCAAATACCTACATACGTGGTCTTAGGGTTAGGGAGGAATCCAGTGACCTTGGTTATGCCCACCTTATCGTTCAGTCACCGGAGGTTCCCAAATTGCGACTTAGGAGGAGTGAGTTTGATGATTACTTGCAACTTGTCTTGGATAATTGGGATTACCTGTTGGTTAAGCCTTCGATTACCAAGGATGAGATTGAGGATGGTGAGTTTGAGGATGAGGAGATAAAGGACTACTTATCCACTGTTAAGACCGCGGTTATGCTCTTGGATTGGGCCAATGAGACTACAGAGGACGACTTACTCAAGAATTATGATATTGGACCTGGTGACTTGAGGGTTTATGGTGATTTAATGAATTGGTTGGTTAGTGCTGTGGCTAGGCTCGCCAGTGCTCTTAATATGGGAAAACACGCAGAGAGATTGAGTACGCTTAGGTGGAGGTTGACCTATGGCATTAGGGAGGAACTTATGGAACTTGTGATAAACCTGGAGGGTGTTGGTAGGGCTAGGGCTAGGGCTCTATATAACGCTGGTTTTAAGAGTGTGGTGGATGTTGCGAATGCGGATCCCCGTGTGATAAGTGGGATTAGGGGTTTTGGTGAGAGGCTCGCTCGATCAATTGTTGAACAAGCCAGGAAGATCATTGGAGAGGGTAAGGTTGTCAAGCCCACCGCGGCTGATACCAATAGGGAGACGGGTAAGCAGGTGTTTAGTAAGAGACGTGGTTCATTACTTGACTACTTTTAAATCTAGGTGAAATACTTATATACGCATAGGCATCGGTAGCAGTTGTTGATGATAAATAAGGCTGTGATAACTGCTGCTGGGTTAGGTACTAGAATGAGGAACATGACATTGATAATACCTAAGGCATTGCTTCCCTTAATACGTCGAAATGACTCTACGGCATTGGTGCCCATCATTGATTTAATAATCATGAAGCTGCAGGAGGTTGGTGTTTCCAAGTTCATGATTGTAGTTGGTAGGAATGGTAGGCCACTAATTGATTACTTAATGGACAAGGTGTTCACAGATTCAATAAGGGCACGGGTATCCTTTACATTCCAGGAGAGGCCCCTCGGCTTTGGTGATGCCGTGCTTAGGGCAGAGGATTTCGTGAACTCAGACCCATTCTTTGTGCATGCTGATGATGGTATACTAACGATGGGTTATCTTGAGGGTGTTAAATTATATGAAGAGCTGAGACCTGATGTTGTTCTATTCCTTAGAAGGGTCAATAATCCCAGTAGGTATGGTATTGCCGTTGCTAGGGATGAGGGGTCATTCAGTGGTTTTAGGTTGGTCAGGATATTAGATGTTGAGGAGAAGCCTAGTAATCCTAGGTCAGATATTGCAATATCAGCCGTGTACATATTTAATAGGAAAATAATTGATGGTCTCAGGGCAGTTAAGACTGAGGGTGAACTTGAACTCACGTATGGTATTAAGAATGTGATTAATGGTGGTGGTGAGGTTTACGGCCTATTACTCGGTAATGACTCATGGTTGAACGTTGGTAGTGTGGAGGATTACTTCAACAGCATGGTTAGGACCTTTAAATCCTAATTCAAGGAAACTAATCTTTATAATAAGACGCCCCAGAGTAGCCTTATTATATGATTGTTAACATGATTGTGAGCAAGAATAGGGTATCTGGGGAATTAAGGACTGGGATCAGGCTAAGGCTTGAAAATCCACCACCCGGTGTAAGTTACAGGGTCATTAATGAGCCTGTGAGACTATCACCCTCACATAATGATTTCTACATAACCAGTGACACAACCACCAAGTGGTTCCTTAAGGCATTAGTGGAACCAATATACTCCCTGAGACTGGGGGGGTTAGTACATGCCTTTTTTCTGAATTTGTTTATACCACGTACACCATGGATTCAGGAAATCGATCAACCAATATTCAACTTATTCGAGAAGTACCTAAACAAGCCAAGGAGTAGTGCCCTGTATGGACTTGCAATGAGGGTATTTAGGTACTTATTTAATAGGGATGATGTTGTGATGATAACATGGACTCAATGGAGTAAGGAGGGACTTGAGACAGAGGGGTTTAGGGACATTAGGGTTGTACCACCGCCAATGAGGACTAGTTTTAGGAAAATTGATAATGAAATAACCGTGGGCTTCATAGGTGTTGAGTACCAGAGAAAGGGCGGTGATATTGCCGAAGACATAATGTCGAAGCTCCCTAGATGGATAAGGAAGGTATACGTGGGTAGAAGCCCGAGGAGGGTAAGTGGCATTGAGTATCACGAGCCCATGAAAAGGGAGGATTTGCTCAGGTTAATGTCTGAATTTGACGTGCTCCTCTTCCCAACGAGGGGTGAGGCCTATGGGTTTACGGCGCTCGAGGCCATGAGCATGGGCATACCCGTAGTCGCCTCAAACATTGATTCAATGCCTGAGGTCATTAGTGACGGAGGCCTATTGTGTAATGTTAACGATATTAAGTGCTTCCTTGATAGTGTCAAGGAGCTTGTGAACTCCCCTGGTTATATCATGGAGCTTGGTGCAAGGGCTAAGGCAATAGTTGCTCAAAGGCATTCACCAAGTGTCGTCGGCAAGGAGTTACTAGGGATATACAGGGAGTTAGGTGGGTATGAGTAACTCGATGATGAGGCAAGTAGTCGACATCCTAATGGACCTAATTAGGATAAGTACAGTGTCACCACCTGGCGAGAACTACCTGGAACTCATTAATTACCTGGGCAGGTTATTAACTGGGTTTGGGCTAAGCACGAGGATTATTGATGTACCCAAATCCGTGATTAGGGAGTACTACCCTGAATACGCCGATTATCCCAGGTACATATTACTAGCTGAACTGTGCAATGCCAGGGACAGGAGGATTCATCTTAATGCGCATTACGATGTAGTTCCCGGAGGAAATGGCTGGTTAGTTACTGAACCCTTCAAGCCTGTCCTAATTAATGATAGGGTGTATGGTAGGGGTGCGTCTGACGATAAGGGTGGCGTAACGGCACTGGTATTATTAGCGAAGCGACTTAGTGAGTTAGGGGATTTTCACGGTTGTGTGGAGTTCTCCTTCGTACCTGATGAGGAGCTTGGCGGCATGACAGGTATTGGTTACCTCATTAATCAAATCCCAAGGCCTGATTACGCCATTGTTGCTGAGCCAACTGGGCTTGATACAGTGTGGGTCGGGAACATGGGAATACTTCAACTGGACATTGTTATTAGGGGTATTCCAAGCCATGCTTCACAACCATGGTATGGAGTTAATGCCTTTGAGGAGGGCGTCAAGGTTGCCTACGCATTAATTAGTGAGTTGAAGCCTAAGATTGAAGATAGACGGTTTATGGGCGAGAGGGCGACTATCACGTTAGGAGGATTTGTTAGGGGTGGTAATATGCGTAATGCCGTACCTGACTACTTTCAGTTCTCAATAGATAGGAGAATATTACCAAATGAGGATGTTAAGACTGTACTTGATGAATTAATTAATTGCATAAATGGGCTAAGGGGTAACACTAGGTCGACCATAGATATTTATGTAGTAAACAAAATAGAGTCTGCATTAAACAATAAATCAAAGTTGTTAAATAAGTTAATGAATGTAATAAATAATATATTGCACGTAGATTCCAGGGTAGGTATATCGAGGGTTCCGGTTGATACACGTTACTTCCAAAAAGCTGGAATAGACTCGTTAACGTATGGACCTGGCAATATCGCTAGTGCTCATGGAGTTGATGAATACGTGGAGGTTAATGACATTATCATGTCCGTGGATGTATACCTACAATTAATTAAGGATGTTTATGGCAGTGCGTAAGTTTCCTAATGCTGTGAATTCACGGTGGGTAAATATTTTTATATTGCACTGCTCACGTTGGATTCTGGTATGGCTAGGATTGATTGGAGCATTGGTGCTGAGGACATTATCAAGAGTGTTAGGGAGATTTATGGAGTGAGCATTACTGAGGACCAGATCGTTAAGGCCCTCGGTTATGAGTATAGGATTAGTTGGAAGAAGGCCGTCGAGGTTGCCAGATTCATTAGGGGCTTCACCATTAAGCAGGCCGAGGAGTACTTAAACGATGTCATTAAGATGAAGGCGCCAATACCGATAAGGAGGTTCACAAAGAAGCAGGCGCACCACGCAACGCCCTGGGAGGGTTGGCCAGTGGCTAAGTGGCCCATTAATGTGTCTAAGGCATACCTCGAGGTCCTCAAGAACCTTGAGAATAACGCGGGCTATAGGGGTCTGAATGTTGATAATGTGGTTATTGTTCATGCAGCTATTCATAAGGGTCGTAAGATAAAGAATTACATACAAAGGGCCTTCGGCAGGTCTACACCTTGGTTCCAGGACACAGTAACCATAGAATTAGCCGGTGCAGAGATACCTGAGGAAAATGTACCAAGGAAATTAAAGCTAAGGCCAAAAACCTACTAGTACTTCCTTAGGAAAACCACCAGGTATTCTATACCAAGCTTCCTGAGAAACTTTATTAGTAATGAATCGTCAGTAATTACGACTGGTTTTTCATCCCTGAATCTCATGGCAAGTATTATCAGTGATACGTCAGTGTCGCTTAATAACTTCGGCAAATGATGATTCCTCCTGGCAAGCGCCACCTCCTTGGCGCTTACATCATAGACATCGATATTGAGAACTGCAGGCACTACAGCTGCCCTCACATCCTTAAGTTCATTAATCACGTAATTCGTGGTTACCAGACGGCCCATGGCCATTAATGGTCGTAGATCCCTCGAATGTAATATCGCGGACGTATCAAGGATCACAGTGCGTACTGTGTTCATGGTATGAATAGCCTCCTTAGTAGTCTGTCATACATACGATATTGACGTGTCCTAACAAACTTTACCCGCTTGTCGCTAGGCATAATGCGTATCTCAGCACCCCTTTGCGCTATCGTACCATCGCAAAGTATGTGCGCCACCTCACTTGTCAATACCTTAATGGGTGTGTCGAATGGGTGGACGATGGAAACTAAAGCCCTGGAGAATGGAGCAAGAGGTACTATTAATTTCGCTATTAACCTATTGTCAATGACTGGGCCTCCTGCAGCCAATGCATATGCTGTTGAGCCAGTTGGTGTGGCTATTATGACTCCATCCATTCTAGCCCTCATTATTTCCTCACCGCTGTCTTCAACGACGGTCACATTTATTAAACGCCCTGGATCAACGCCCTTAACTAAAACTTCATTCAAGGCCATGCACTCGAAATCGGCAGAGACGGCCTTTAGGGTGATCCTCTCCTCAACTGTATACTCACCCTTTACTATTTTATCCAGTACCTGGGGCAGTTCCCTGGCGCTTACATCACTTAGGTAATTAACTCGGCCGGTACCTATATGTAGTATGGGCATGTTCACAATGTTTCCAATCTCATGTATGAACTTGAGTACTGTACCGTCACCGCCGATCACCATCGCCATATCAATATCTGTAGAGCCATCCCACTTGGATATACCCATGTTTTTGACCTCCAGTTCTCTAGCTGCGAGCACCTCGATACCTCCATTACTTAGTTTATTCACTATTAACTTAGCTAATGCATAATCCTCGTACTTTCCAACATACATAACAATCCTCATTAATTCTCGAAACTACACACTGCACAGGGGAATTAATAAGTAATTTCTAATAATGAAGGAGGGCAGGGAGTTACCAATAGAAAACCTTTTATTAACTCCAAGCTATGTCGGCTCTTGTATGTCAACGAAACCAACAGAGGCAGGTTCTGTGAAGGAGGGCAGTTACTTAATGATTGATGGAGAGCCATGCAAGATAGTTGAGGTTGAAAAAAGCAAGACCGGTAAGCATGGATCCGCCAAGGTCAGGATAGTAGGTATTGGCGTCTTTGATAATGTTAAGAGGACATTAATAGTGCCCGCTGATGCCCAAGTCGAGGTACCGATAATTGAGAAGTTCGTTGCCCAAGTCGTGGCTAGAGTCGGTGATTCCTGGCAATTAATGGATCTAAGGAACTACACCACGTTCGAGGTATCCCAGAACCAAATCGAGGGTGATCTCAGTGGGAAGATTGAACCTGGCATTGAGGTTGAGGTTTGGGACATTGCCGGAAGAAGGAAGATCGTTAGGGTTAGGTAGATCAAAATTAATCAACAAATAGCCTATATTGATCAGCCCCCTGTAATTCCCTAAGTATCCTATCAATGATCAACTTCTCGGGATCAATACCAATCCTACCCTTTATATCCTCCAAGGATTTAAAGGGTTTCTTCCTCCTCTCCTCGAGTATTTGCCAAAGCGTCTTCTTGCCAATACCCTTAAGTAGCTCTAGGCTGTGCATTTTTAGGGTTATTGGGCCAGCCTTATTAAAGAAATCAACAAATCGATTCTCTTGGATCTTCACAATCTTAGCAACAACTTCCGGAAGCGCACTCTTAGCTTCGCTTGTTAGTTCATCATAGCTAATTCTCCTAACAATCTTATTTACCTTGTCCCTGGGGCCATTACCAATATAAACCCTTTCACCCACCTCCGCCGTAGTGTTGGGTTTTAGCGTTACCTCCAGTAATGTGAAGAATTGATCACCAATTGCCTGTGCATAGGTTTCATTCCTAGGAAACCCCTTCTTTATTAAGGATGGGTCCTTAACAAGCATTTGCTCTGGAGGTATTATGTCCAATATGAAGGCATAGTCCTCCCTCTTAACCATTAAAGACACCATCAGGACTGTTTACTACCCCTTAATAGGTCAAGTATGCCCTCAATATCCTGATCACTAAACTCCCTTTTCTCACTTCCCAGTAGTATCCTGAGTTCATCTACTGTTTGAGGCATGATATTGATTATTTGAATGGCAGTTAATTTAGCAAGCCCAAACCTCTTCATTAGCTCTAAGATTAAATCCCTCACTCTCTCCGGATCCACCTTTAGGAACCTCCTTAGGTAGTCCAGTGTATTATTTACTACCTCGTCATTGGTGCCGATGCCGCCATTGACTATCTTATCCTCGATAATCCTTAGTGCCTCGGCCATAGAAATGTCCTCAGCATTAATAATACGTTTAACCACAATTAGTTTCCTAGGTAAAATCCCTATTTAAGGATTAGGCATATAACTCATTGATTAAGTGGCATAACGTAGATACGGCATGCACCACACAATATTAAGAAGGGGCATGTAATGGTTCGAGTGGCTTTAATGAGGCCCTGCATGTTGAAATAATCAATGAAACAGAATGCTTAAATACATATTGAAGTGATGATGCTTGGGGTTTAACGTGCACCGAACACATGGCCTACGCTACAAATCAAGGAAATTACTCACAAAGAAACCAAGGGAGAAGGGCAGACCAGGTATTTCTAGGTGGCTTTATGAGTACAGGGTAGGTGATAAGGTAGTCATTAACATAGACCCAACATTCATAACCACTGCGCCACACAGGAGATACCAGGGCAAGGTGGGCACAATAATTGGCAAGAGGGGCAAGTCTTACGAAATAGAGATCTACGTGGGTAGCAAGAGAAAGGTTATAATAACAACTCCCGACCACATCTTACCTTTCACAGTACAACCAACTGAGACGAAACCATCAGTCTCCTAATCATCTAAACAACCTAGTCAGTTACATTGAGTATGTCTATTTCCAATGGCCTAATGCCAATACCCAATACGCCGGCTATACTCGGTTCAACATCGCCGAAGCCACCATGCACAAAACCCCTAATGTATAGGTTGCCCTGGCACTTAATTAGGAATTCCACGAGCCTACCCCTAATAACCCTACCATAAAGTTCATAAACCATACTAACCCTTCTCCTAACCCTATGTCCATGCTTAAACCTCTGAACTACCTGCCTATTCCTAAAATAATCATGAAGTGACATCATGGTCTCATTTGTGACATGGTCATCAGCAATGGCAAGGACTCTATACGTAATCACGTAATCCCTAACCCTAGCCCTCACCCTTGTAATGGCTGAGCTCTTAACATATGAGAATTCCTCAAGTAGCACATCATAGCTTGGATCCATTAGCAACGGGCTAACGTCCTTAATATCCAACCTTTTTCCTGGTCTAATTACTTGAATTACCGCCGGCCTACCATTACCGAGAACCCTGGCTCCACTTGGATCATCACCACCCGTGTGTATAATAGCGCCCTGCGCACTGTATGCCTGAACTACACGGTCAATGGGCCACCTAGTGTTCTCCTTGCCATTAACCACCCTATGGACCTTCCTATACCTAGTGAATATGTAAATTGGCATTACCTGGGTTGTTATCGTACCCGTTGTTATGTCAATGATAGTCTCCACATCAGGTTCCTCCCTACTAAATTGAATGCCAAGTATTGAAGAAACCCTCTTGCCCAGTTCCCTGTTTAACTCACGCTTAATGGACTCAGAACTGGATATATTGAATTCTGTTGTTATGTTCAATTCCTTTCTCAACACATCGATAGGCACTCTACTACCAAGCCTAAACGACCTATACTCAACACCCAGAGATCTCAGGCTCTCCGCAATATTCCTCGACCACTCATCAAGCCTGTTAAAAATGGAATTCCCGCATACATAGCATGGTACTGAGGAAATCTCAATACTCAGGTTCCTCAGGAATTTTATACTCGGTTCATGCCCACTTAAGGCTAATGCCCTCACATCATTAACTGATTCATCACTCAAACCCTCGCTTATTATTTTTTCATGAACTCTCATCAACAAGTAATTCTTAATCGACCTACCCCTCTCCTCATTACTAAGCCCAGTACCCAACCTAGCGAATAACCTGCCAAGGCAGTGATCACAAAGTGGGTACTTCCTCAGTATCTCCATGGCCTTCTCAATGCTCATACGACGTATTACCGAACATAGTAAGTATATTAAAGCATATAACTAAGGAGTTGCCTCTGTGGATCCATACCTACTTGGTGCATTCATGAATGAATGCTCGGTTAAGTGGAGGAATATTGAGGGCTTCTCAGACGCTGTTAGCTATGCAAAATCTCTGAAACCAAGTATCACTGTGGCTAATAATACCGTGAATGCCACGGGCATGTTGTGTGAAGAGGTCAAGAAGATCCTACAGAAACCAAGCAGGCTATTAATGTTCCTAAATATCAACGACTGGGCCAAAATGTTGAGGGGACTCTACGACTTTCATGGGGAGATTATTGACCCAGAACCGAGTCTTGACATGCCCAATTTCGTGCTTAGCATTAGAATACCAAATAAGCACCTTGGTCTCGCGCTAAGGATTGTACTTAAGCTCCTGGGTATTAACAGTGGTGTATTCCCAGGTAATAATGGTAATCTCTACTTAGTAATTCATGATAGGGAATCCATAGCCAGGTTCGTGAAGACTGTAAAACCCTACTTGAACCCAGAACTGAACATTACCCTAAGGGATAAGTGGAATAAATACTACGCAGGCTTCGGCGAACCAATAGTAACCATTAAGGAATAACTACACTAATTACTCCGTAGAAGTCCCCATTTATTAATACATAGCCCGCATTGAACGTGACCTATGGAATGGATCAGTCGGTTTAGGTTTCGCCATCAGTCAGCGTGGGTTCAACTCATCACTATCACTATTAAGCTTAAAGGACTGTATAATTAAGCTTTAGTTGTGATGATTAACGATTACTGATTGATTTTCATGATGATGCGTGTGAGGTCTGATCATATTGGGTAGTTGAAGTTGGTCTCTGCCTGCCTAAGTGGTGGGCATTTACCGTCCTTCTCGCTTATTACTACGCCCTCCCTAATTGGCCATTGTATGCTGATCTCTGTGTCATTCCATGCAATGCACCTCTCATGCTGTGGACTGTACTCCTTGGTCTGCAGATATAGGAACAACGTGTCATCCTCTAGGGCCTGGAAGCCATGGGCGAAACCCGGCGGTATCCAGAGGAGCCTTGGGTTGTCCGCCGATAATTCTATCATGACATACTTACCAAACCATGGAGAGCCCCTTCTGACATCCACGGCTACGTCAACGACCCTGCCCTTAACCACGGTGACCAATTTACCCTGTTCCATGGGTTTGAGTTGATAGTGGAGTCCCCGGACAACACCGCGCCTGGACCTGCTTAGACTTACCTGCACAAAATCGTGAGGTACACCACCAGTCAGGAAGTCAGTCCTTTTATAAAGCTCCGCGAAGAATCCCCTGTTGTCGGGGAAAACCATGGGCTCCACCAGTATTATATCGGGGATCTCAAGCCTTATGAAGTTCTTAAATGGCATTGATTAGTTATGATGATGACCTTAATAAGTAATACCTGGTATTTCTAGTTAAGATAAAATAATTCTGGAAATTGGTTAATAAGCCTATGGTTATTTACGTGGTGATTGAATGAGTACAGTAATTAAGCCTGAGATTGTAGTGACATTAAACAATAAGGAGAAGACAATGCCTACTTATGACAGTGAATACGTACTAATGAGAGATAGAGACTTTAGCATTATCCTGGACGATATAAACCTCAATATAATACTAGCCATAATAAATGGTTATGACCGCTTTGTCCAAATAATGAAGAAGTCAGGTCTACAGAGAGGTAAGTTATCAAGGCACCTAAGGAGGTTGCTGGGCACTGGGTGGATCATTAAGAGTGGAAACAGGTACTTACCCAGTGGGCGTATATACGTGGTTTACGAGGTACGGGATATAAACGGGCAAATAATGCTAACTCTATCGACAAGCAAGGGCGCCTTTATAGACCCAATCTATGGATTACTGGTGATCAATGGCGAGCCACTAAGCAATTACTGCGCCTCGTGCCCGCTCAGGCAGACCTGCGTTAATAATGTTAAGTCCCTGGCCCGTAAGTACGGTGTTGAATTAAGGGGTGGTGAACCGAGTGAGGCTTACGTAGAGTTATTCAGGGAGTTAATCAGGAGGGACTTGATCAGGAAGTTGAGGAGTGGATGGAGGTTGATTATCAAGAGGTAGCGTGTATAGAACATTGCTTGTTAGGGGATATTGTGTTTAGCGAGTTCATTTTAGAGATATGTTTATATTTCTAGGAATTGAATAACACTATAATGGAGAAGGCAAGTGAAACCCTAAATAAAATTGTCCAGGATTTTATAACCACCACTGTGAACATCAGTGGTGTCTACATAGCGTCACTTGACGGTTTACTAATCGCCCATGCATCGAAGATAGGCACAGACCCTGACAGGGTGGCTGCGATGGTGGCTTCCTTAAGCGCAGTTGGTGATAGAGTCAGCAAGGAACTACTCAGTGAGGAAACCACTCATGTAATTGTTCAATCACGCACAGGATACATAATAATTAAGAGACATGGTGATCTAGTGTTCGGCGTCCTCGTCCAGAGCAATGATGACTCAACAATAGGCCTAACAATGCTCGAGCTCGAGAGACTAATCGATATCATTGGCAAGCAAATGAAGTAATGAACAAAAGCTTTACTAAGAGGCGGGGATTAAACACCCTGTGGTTGTGGTAACGAAGGACATAACCATAAGCAGTAAAGGAAGGAGGGAGGTCATAAACATAACAGGTCACATAGAGGGTTTCGTTAAAGAGACAGGGATAAGGAATGGGTTAATACTTGTCTTCCTGCCGCATGCAACAGCTGCAATCTTCGCTAATGAGGATGAACCAAGAATCAAGATGGACTATGAGAACTTGTTCGAAAGATTAGTCCCTGCTAACGGTAATTATCTTCACAATGAAATTGATGATAATGGGGATGCCCACCTGCTAGCGGCTATCTTTAAGCAATTCTACGTACTGCCAATAATCAATGGTGAGTTAAGGAGGGGTACTTGGCAGGAGGTTTTCTTGGTTGATTTCGATGGGCCTAGGGTGAGGAACATAGTACTGGTTGCTATTGGGGAGTAGGGTCAAAGGTTCTTGTTGAAGCTGAAACCATACCTAGCCCTCAACTCTCTATAGTTCTCGAGCGGCTCTGCGTATGCTATTAAGTGGTCAGCCACGTATATTGGCGCACCCAGTCTCACGGCTATTGCCGTAGCATCACTTGGTCTAGCATCCAATTGGAAGGTCTCACTCGTCCTATTATCCTTAATGAATATTGTTGATAGGTAAACTCCATCAATCATGGCATCTATGGTGATCCTCTCAATGGTTATATCAAGCCTATTGACAAGCTCAACAAGTAGGTCATGCGTTAGCGGCCTATGGAATGAAACAAGCCCCAGTGCCTTTTTTATTGAGAATGATGCCGTTATGTCAATTCTGATGGGTAGAACCTTGTCATCCCACTCCTCAGTTGTGAACAGCATGACTGCAACGCCCTCCTCCGGTATCTCAATTACGTCTAGAAGATCGGCTTTTAAGTACTTCGAATTGCTTGAACTCTCCCCTCTAACCATCATAGTACTAATACTAAACCCCTTATTAATTGTTAGCCTCATTGATTTTTTACCCTTTCTCATTAAAAATTCATAATAGCCTCAACCTGCACATGAAATAAGGGGGTTTCTGTATATATACATGTATATACCAATGGTATTATTAAGTTTGCTAATTCCTGTGTTGCATCGTTATTAATGATGCTTATTATTACGCATGGGAAGTCTAGGTATGAAGAGCTGGTTATGTATTGATACCGAATTCAGAGAGGGGTACGTCCTTCTCGCTCCAGTTGCTCATGTCCCTAATCTTAACAACACCCTGCGAGATTTCCCTAGGGCCTATTATCACGAAATATCTTACATTAATCTTAGATGCATACTCAAGGGCGCTCCTCAGGCTCTTCTCGCCTGTGTCAAAAACAACCTTACTTCCACTTGCCCTTAGGCTCCTCATTAATTTATAACCAAGGGATACGTGGCCCCCGTCATTGTTTACCACGTATATGTAATAATCAATTTGTGGAGTACTGCGTTTAAGCGTTCCTCTTTGTTCAAGGACCTCCAGTAATCTTTCTATGCCCATGGCGAAGCCTGAGGCAGGCATTGGTTTACCACTGTAGATCTCTATTAGGTTGTCATACCTGCCACCACCGCCCACCGATAGTTTATAGTCTGGTACATACATCTCGAAGACAATGCCCGTGTAGTAATCCAAGCCCCTAACTATCCCCATGTCTAGGTCCATGCAGTTACTCACACCGTACATGTCAAGATACTCAATTAAAGCACTATAGTACTTAATGAATTCTTCACTGACTCCAAACTCCCTAAATGAATCAATGGCCTTATCAAGGGTCCCACTGGTATTCGCCAACCTAAGTATTTCCTGGGAAGCATCATTATTCAAGCCCAGGTCCATTAGCATCCTCAGTAGTTCATCCTCGGTAACCTTGCCTCTCTTATCCATGATCCTCAGAACACTGGGCTTTAATTCATTGGTTACACCGATTTTACCCAGTAATTGATCAATAACTCTCCTATCATTGATCCTTATCCTAAAGTCGCCAATATTAATCGTCCTAAGTGCCTCAACACCAACAGCGAGTACCTCAGCATCGGCCCTAACACTGGATGTACCGAGGAATTCAATACCGAATTGATGAAACTCCCTATATCTACCGTGTTGAGGTTCGTCATAACGCCAAACCTTAGTTATGTAGTACCACCTAATTGGTTTGGGTATATCAACCCTGTACGAGACGACCCTGGCCACTGGAACAGTCATGTCAAACCTAAGCCCAACCTCCCTACCAGCCTTATCCTTGAAGTAATAAATCTCGTTAATCACATCCTCACCGGCCTTGGCCTTAAGTATCTCGTAATACTCGAGTGCCGGCGTCTCAACCCTTAGGTAGCCGAAGGACTCGGCGACCCCGACCAATTTATCAAAGATCAGCAGCATTGGGTAGTACTCCTCAGGCGTTAGGTCTTTCATTCCCCTGACAGGCCTTAGGTCCTTATCGTCAAATACCACAGAACATCGATATATAAGCTAAATAAAAACTTTCATATTCATAGTGACGCCAGTATAATCGTGAGGAAGTTGACGTGAACCACTAGGTACATTAGTAACCCAAGGGTTATTGGCAATATGTATGGTATATGGTATGACACGAGGATTGGCGTGTTAATGCCAATCTTACCCCTGGAGAGCCAGTCAAGCAGTGGTTCCCTTGGGTCATCCACGTCAAGGCCGAGCCTGATCATGGGCTGGAACCCACCTTCAGAGAGTTCCTGGGATAATGCATAATTGTTGGGATTCCTGAATACACTATGCGCAGGTACACACATGAGTGTTAGTAGGTATATTATTTTACTAATGCCCTTAACCCTAGTTAATGCTTCGCACCTGCTGCCGTACCTAATGTTCTGTATTACATTGTAGGGTATGTAGATTATTAAGGCGATTATTAATGAATTCACTAATATAGATAATGGTGTCATGTTTATTATGGTTAATGCCATGTTTGGTGCTGTGATTGTTGGTATTGATGCTGAGATGAAGGCTATGGACTTAGAGTCCGCACCACCCATTGCCCTCAACCAATAGGCCAATAATGAAAATACAGAGCCAATAATCACGCTGATTATGTACAAAAATAATTGACTTAACTCAAACGCAGCATAGGCGCCTAATGGTACACATATTACTGAGCCAATGATCCATACCCAATCACTGATCTCCCTATTCCTCAGGTCCTGAACGGAAGCCACCAGTTGAGTTATCACGGCAGCCACGTAATCCACCGCAAGCATTTGATACACATTGAACATGATACTCATGATAGGGTATTTACCCCACTCTTTAAGGTTAATGCCTAGGGAAACCATTACGCGGGCACCAATTAGGTAATAAATAAAAAGGATCCTTGGGCTATAACTAATATGTCAAGGGTTGCGGTTATTGGGATTGGTTGGTACGGGTTTAGACCTGTTGTTGAGGATGCGTCATTTAGGGAATTGATGTTTGAGGCTGCGGCCCGCGCATACGAGGACGCAGGCGGTTTAAACCCGAGGACTGACGTTGACGCCTTCGTCAGCTGCCAGGAGGACCTCTGGGAGGGAATTGCCATAGCCGATGAATTCGCCCCAGAACCAATTGGCGGTGCATTAAAACCCGTGTTCACAACATCTGGTGATGGGCTTCAATGCGTGGCTAATGCATATATGATGATTAAGACTGGGCAGTTCGATGTTGTTGTTGCGGAGTCTCACGCAAAGCCCAGCGACATTATTAATATGCATGATGTCATGCTTTTCGCCATGGACCCACTAACAGTGAGAACAATAAACACGCCTAATTATCACGCATTGGCAGCATTAGAGGCCCAGGCCTACATGTCGCGTTATAATGTATCTCGGGAGACCCTGGCTCATGTTGTGGTTAAGGATAAGAGAAACGCGTTATATAATGATAGGGCTAGTTTTGGTGCAAACCTAACGATTGATGAGGTCTTGAGTCTGCCATACTCTGTATCGCCACTGACGAAGTTGGACATTGCGCCGTTTGTTGATGCATCTGTCGTAGTTGTCCTTGCAAGTGAGGATGTGGCGAGGAGACACACAGATACGCCTGTATGGATCGATGGAATTCACTGGATTACTGAGGACCCATCCCTTGAATTTCATAATTGGGAATTCCCAGTGCATGCCATGAGGGCTGCTGAGGCGGCGTATAAAATGGCCGGTATTCAGGACCCGATTAAGGAGCTTCACTTCGCGGAGGTTGATTCAAGGTATAGTTTTAAGGAATTGCAGTTCATAGAGGCGCTGAAACTGGCCCCAATTGGTGAGGCCCATAAGTTACTCCTTGAGGGTGCCTTTGATAGGGATGGCTTATTCCCAGTAAACCCAAGCGGCGGTGCACTTGGTGAGGGTGTCCCACTCGAGGTTCACGGACTTGCCAGGCTGGTTGATGCAGTGCTTCAATTAAGGAGTGAAGCCGGTAGGATGCAGTTGAGTAGGGCTGAGAGGGCTATTGTTCACTCATGGCGTGGCTTACCAACCACGACAAGCGTGGTAGCAGTACTAAGTAGGTGATTGGTAATGCTTAAGAACTTAGTTACGGGTGGTGATCTATGAGTAGGAATATACACATTAAGCAAAGGCCTGCGGTAATAGGCGCAGGTCTTACGTTATTCAGGAGAAGGATGCTAGAGACGCCGAAGGAACTTGCCTGGATAGCCGCTAAGCAGGCACTTGATGAGGCTGGTTTATCGCTTAAGGATATTGATTGCATCGTGATTGGCTCTGCACCTGACACATTCGACGGAGTTCACATGAAGGGTGAGTACCTGGCTGATGGTGCTGGTGGTGTTGGTAAGCCAACAATGAGGGTATACGTTGGCGGCGCTACCGGCGTTATGGTCCCAATAGCCGCCTGGTGGCATGTGGCGAGTGGTCACTGTAATACCGTGCTGGCAGTTGCTGAGGAGAAAATGAGTAATGCCGATACACCACACCCACAAGCAGTCTTTAGGTATATATGGGACCCAGTCACCGAGGTGCCGCTTCAGCCGAACCTAATCTGGATATTCGCAATGGAAATGCATAGGTACATGTATAAGTGCGGCGCTAGGAAGGAGGACATAGCCCTCGTCAGTGTCAAGAATAAGCGTAACGCCCTAGATCACCCTGCCGCCCAAATTGCAGCGAACATAACAGTTGATGACGTACTCAAGAGCGAGGTCTTGGTATGGCCGGTGCAACTACTTGACATATCGCCAGTCAGTGATGGGGCTGCTGCATTCGTAGTGGCCAGCGAGGACATTGCAAGGAGGCAGACGGACACGCCGGTCTGGATTGATGGGGTTGGCTGGGCCCTGGACACCACGTCCTGGACAAATAGGGACCTGGCATTCCCCGAGTATGCGAACGTGGCCGCGCAAATGGCATATAGGATGGCCGACATAACAAACCCGAGGAAGGAGATTGATGTGGCTGAAGTGTACGACCCATTCGACTACAAGGAATTACACCACATGGAGGGACTTGAGCTAGCCAAGAAGTGCGAGGCTCCGAAACTCACAAAGGAGGGCGTTACCCAAAGAGATGGTGACCTGCCAGTAAACCCAAGCGGCGGCCTGCTCGGCGTTGGTAATCCAATAGCCGCTGCCGGCACTATGAAGGTCGCCGAGATATACTGGCAGTTAGCCGGTAAGGCAGGCAGGAGACAGGTAAAGAAGCCAGTGTACACGGGCCTAGCCCATGCATGGGGAGACCTAATGCAGGCAAGCACCGTAGTCATAATGAGAGTGTGAGAGGAAAAACCATTAACCTCCCACCCATCACTTCAATACCTACGAGAACACCCACGAGGCATCTACCGCGGACTCAGCATTCATGCATGCCCTAAACGAGGCATTCCGCAGTAATTACCGACTATGTAAAACAAGCGCATTTTGAATTAAATGATTGCCTACTCATACAATAATTTCCTCTGGTAGCCCTCACCCATTAATTGCTCAACAAACCTGGCATAGCCTTGGGGGTGTCTCATTACGTACATGATCACAGAAGCCTAGGAACCCAATTAGTAGTTAGAGACGTACCCTGCAGTAATACGGTTCCTACCTATGCGCAATAATGGTGGTGCTATTACGGTAAAAATAAAAAATAATTAGTTTGGTTAGTGCCGCGGCGGTTTATGGCGATTGTGGCTGTTGATGTTGGTGGTACATTCACGGACTTCATTGTGCTTAGAGGTGATGGCACCACATACTCGATCAAGGTCCTGAGTACTCCGAAAAATCCCGAGGTCGCGGTGTTGGATGGTTTGAGGAGGATTAGGGAGCCCATCTCCGAGGTCCTTCACGCAACGACAATTGGCACAAACACATTGCTTGGGCAGGTCGGTCTCGAGGTCCCGAGGGTGGCTTTATTCACGACCAAGGGCTTTAGGGATGTTATCGAGATTGGCCGCCAAAAT
>DAJV01000073.1 GCA_002496475.1 Vulcanisaeta sp. UBA163
TTCGGAACTCGGCATGTTTACTAAACAGCTCTATGTCCTTTTAAATTTTATCATTATCTTCAAATCTAGGTAATTCTTAAAGTAAAACTTTGTATTAATTATGTAGCAATTCCTTAATGAAACTAAGTATTAAATGCTTAACCTCGGTGGGATTTGATTTACATCCCTCTGTTATTTTCCTGCCATTAATTATTAATGCGGGTAAGTCAAATACTTCGTACTCCCTCAACTCATTGATTATTGGAATAAACTCGGCTGGTCCCTCACCACCAAGTAGCATCCCACGGATTATGTCCAGGTAATCCCTACTAATCTTTACCGATACAAACCTAATAATGTGATTGCTAGGCCCCAGCTCACTCATAATATCCTTAATGATTCCCCTAATCATCTCCAGGTATTTATCATCCCTGCCATTTATTACGTAGAGTTTAATGTTTATTATCATTCAATTATTAATTAACAATCAATTACTAATAAACCCTACTCTTCATTGAAAATAAAATTAATCACCAAGGCAAAATTCAAAGTTAATGTTTAATCCCTAAACCTAACAGCCAAGTATCCACCCATGGCGCCGGCGAGTGTGTTGGCAACAATGAATAAACCAACCCTGGTCCTACTCCAGAGCGGCCCTGGGTATGCATCGAATAATATGCCTAGGATGGCCACGGCAATTATCACATAGATGACAATCCTTTGGGCAGGTCTAAGGTAAATGTTGTAATTGGTTATTTCCTCAGTTCTGTATGGTTTTGCAAATAGTATTAGTAATCCATAGAGGACTAGTATTAATATGAGGGATATCCAGTAGCCCTTGATTAATGCCCATATTGGGCTTATGACAAGTGGTGTTGGGTAGAATATGTTGGCAAGAGCCTCGAGTATTAGGGTAACCATTGATACAAAGAATGCGTAGCCAACGCCGACAATTGCATTATACCTAACCTCACGTGTGGACATTAATTTTCAATTAATAAATAAACTTATAAACCAAACTAACAATTCAGTATTAGTATGTCGATAAGGGCTCAGATAATCTCCACAATTGATGAGAAGGGAATTGATCAAATGGGCCCAGATGACCTAATAGTGAAGTATCACTCAGTTGATGTTAGGACCAGGTCAAGGCTCATTGTTTACTCAAACCAGAAGGCCGTGGTTAGGATACAGGGGCAAATACAGGGTGTCTTCGACACAGGGGCTCACGACCTACAAACACCCGCCAACCCAATATCCCAATTCTTCGCTAAGTTTCAGTACGCTGGTAACATACCGTGGGAGGTCGAGGTACTATTTGCAAGTACGGCAAGGCATGAGGCAAGGAGCGAGGGGATCACACAGACAAAGGAGCTTGTCCCAATGAGGTATCAAGTGGCCTATTACTTCATGATTACCGACCCTGTTAAATTCATTAACTCAGTGCAGTTCGGTGGTTTCAAGTACACAGTGGAGGACTTCAAGAACTACGTATCACCAATCGTCGATCAAGCAGTAAGTCAAGTCCTTAACCTAGTATCGCTCAACGAGGTTTATGCCAACCTGCATAAGATAACCGATGCAGTGACGGTGAGCCTCAGGGCATTTCTGGACGAGGTTGGTGTGCACCTAATCACGTGCAGGATCGTCAGGTTAGAACCCGAGGACGAGACAATGAGGAGGGTTGTGCAGTTCATGGCCCTTGGGCTTGATGTTAATACCGCAATCAGGGCTAGGCTTGCTGAGATCATGGCCCAGAGGAGTGACCCAGCGGCCACGAACATGATGCTTGGCGTGCCATATTACCCAATATACATACTACCAACCGCAGGCATGCCAGGCGGCTTACAGCAATTAACATCACAACCGACACAACAGCAAAGCCAAGGTGGCTCCAGTCAATCTAGTGGTTTTGAGATTAGCCGGGGTTAATGAGGTATGAGCCATAACATCTTAAAAAATTACGGAAAATATAATAACCATGAGTTAGTACTTGAGGAAGTTAGGATTAATAACCTGCCATGCCTCATAAACCTATCAATACTGAACCAGGGCAAGGTACCCGAAACACTAATTGAACTAAGTACAGGTTGTTCCCACCACAATGCCATGATAAGGGTAACCAGGAAATTTATGAAGCTCTTCGGTGTAGACATCGCTAGGATTACGGCAGCTAAGTTAGCCAAGGTGTTAGGTGTTGGGGATTACGAGGCAATTGAACACGGTGATGTAGAATTAAGAATAGGAAGAAGGCCAGATTACCCAGAGTGGGTGAGTCAAAACATGGATGCTGTGATTAATGCGTTTAATGAGGTATTGACGGCACTCGGCATAATCACACAGCCTACAATTACACAATCACAGCAAGAGACACCTCAAGAGACCCAATCGCCTTTAAGTACCACTCAGCAAGTCCCCATGGAAGCACCGGTTGCTCATGTAGTAAAGTCATACGGTAGTATTAATGACCAAAACCTACTACTGAGATCCCTGGATGAGAATACCCACGTTGAATTATGCCTTGAGAGGATGGGTAGTTGTAAGCCATTAATTACAATAAGGGCAACCCCACTTGAAGTAACTATGCATGAGGATGCCGTGAAGGCCTTCGGTGAAAATAGGGCCATTGAATACGCCACGTGGATCGCCAATGCACTTTATGTAAGTAATTACGAAATAAGTGAGCCAGGTAATGAGATAATGCTTAAGTCAAGGGAGAACGTTGATAATTTATTGAATAGGGATCTAATGAGGGTGATGGGTGTAATAGCCAATAAGTACATGGGCAGGGAGTAGTCCCATAATTATTAAAGTCATTGAAGCCCCTCACTGCGTAGGAGGACTTCCCTAACCCTGGTTATGAAGCTTGAAATAACCTGCCTCGCCGATTCATCACTGGGTATCTTACTGACAATGCCTGTTTTGTCCAGCCCGTTGTATTGATACTCCTGTATCACGAGCGCCGTTGAGATTAACTCCACGACGTTGGCAACCCTCCCAACCAATTTACTTACTATTTCCATGAGCATGTNNCGTGGGCATGACGGCGAGTACCCAGTCATTCCTTAGGACCCTAATGTTATGATTAACCCTCTTGTAGCCTACGAAGTTGAATAGGTCCCTATTCCTAATGGCTAAGTACGACAGGTAGGACTTCCACGCTTGAAAGGCCTTACCAGCAGCGTTCCTAACCAGTCCATCATTGAGGAACTTCTCCGCCAACTCAAGCTCTGCCATGGCCTCCTTAAGCCTAGCACGCCCTATCTCGTCTAGGTTAAGCTTAAGCTCAATCATCAACCCAACTAGGTTGTGTGCATTACCTTAAAAGTGCTTCTACCTGCCCCTCCTAAATGATTAATCATATACCCCGAAAAATCACTAATGCGTAATTTCATAAGCGCCAAACCTCTTAATCCATGTTCATAGTTTAATGA
>DAJV01000008.1 GCA_002496475.1 Vulcanisaeta sp. UBA163
GGAATATCCTGAACGAAAATATGAATGGAGCAAGAAACCCTTCTGTGAGGAATATTGTGCCCTCAAGAACGTAAGCATAAAGAACCACCCAAACCCACAGGAACTACCCTGCGATGAGTGCATTAAAAAAGAGATCGTTGATGGCATCCTTTATTGTCCTAAGTGCGGTCGTTGGTACCCGATTAAGGAGGAAATACCAATACTGTTACCTGATGAGCTTAGGAATAGGGAGGAGGACAGGGCATTCCTTGATAAGATCAAGGATCAATTACTTAAGGTGGATCCTGAGCTCGGAAATAAAATACTAAGAGAGGGAAAGCCGGTTAATCTAACAACGCAATAAATAATGCACGCAGGTATTAAATTATTGTGCCAATAAATGACATGGTGAACCCCAGGGCTATATAAAGGATCAACCATAGAATTGCATTGCCTCTGAAGTACCTACTCATTAGTGTACCAAACACGCCAAGCATTATCACGGGTATCAGGGGGATCCAAAGTACCTTAACTACGTACATACTAAGATCCGTAATTAAGGCGCCAAGTAAGGATACAGCACCGAAGATAAGGCCCTTAATTAAAGCATCATATATAGCCCTCCTATGCAGGCTTGTTCTTAATAATGAACCCCTTCTCATGAGTAGGGTCTTCTCGATATGACTTAACGAACTCCTCTCCTCAGCATACTCAGCCATGAAGGCCGTTACTAGGTTTATCACGGTGACGATAATCACGAGCTTAATAGTACTCCTCATAGACTCACCTAATGCAAGGGTTGTTAAGACACTATCCAGAAAACCAAGCACTAGATACCTACCATCTATACTTGCCATATTCACTTCTCCTTAAGCAACTGGGGATTAATTTCAAGTATGTACTCACCAACAATCACTTGATCAACACTCCTGATCGCACCACCTAAGTCCTCAATTACACCCCTCACCCCTTCATAGTTAATGTTATCACCCTCAATGATAATCACCAGGCCTAGAACCTCAACGTCCGTGTCGGTCACGGTAACGTTAACAGCCTTAACGCCACTAACTCGACCTAACTTATCCGCAAGCTCCACGGTAGAGATACTGCTTGGCACATCAACATCAAGTACGACCCTACGTAGCCCAACCAACTCAGATCAAGATTAATAAGCCACCCCCCTACTTAAGTATTTAGCCTGCATGGGAAATAATTTTTAAATGAAGCTCAGTATAGTAATATATTATGTCTTGGAAGCCAAGTGAGGATGCAGAACGAGATAAGGAACGTGCAACAGAATACGAAAAACTATACAGCGGGTTCACATTCCAAGGACCATTAACAGTTGAGTTAAGGACAGGAATCATCGTTGCAGCGAGGTTCGCCGATAAGCTGCGACGTGCTGCATTCGCCGCCTTTTCAAAACTAGTGCCTGAGGATGCGATACTCAGGGATATTACTGAGTTGAATAAGATGGTGTATGAAGAGATGATAAAGAGGAATATTGATAAGTTGGCCCTCGTGAGGATCAGCGTCGTTGTCTCATATGACCAAAGGACAAACAAGTTCAATTTCTCTAACCTAAGGATTGAGAGGCTATACACTGAGGACGAGGTTAATAAAATAATCAATGAGAAATGCAGTGAACTGGAGACAAAGATTGAGAAGATAAGGAGCATAATAGGTTCTACATGAGATTATGGCATGATTTAATTCCCTATTTCATCCCCTTGATTAAAACCGTGTTTTTCTTTACCAACAAAATTAACAACACCGAGGATCTCAATGGAATATTGATGTTTGGATACTAAGGATAGAGAGAATTAATGGTTCTTGGCCTTTAATCTACCAAGGCTTAGGGGATTGACTTGAAGCTAGGTCATGAATACCTCGAGCTAATTGTTGGGTTATAGGTATTTTGTATGTGAAATATTGAGTTAGAGTTCCTGGTGATGTTGTTTATGGTACGCGTCAGTTCTACCGGGATAGAGTATTTATACTGCCATTGAAGTCTTTATTGTTTATATAATTATTCCTTAACAAAGTGACATCATTCTCAAGCAACTATAGAAAAAGATGTTCTATAGCTGAAGCCTTAAAAATTAGATAAAGTACAATAATGCGTGGGATTAGAACCAATAACTCTCATAATTAACGCACGGAAAAACCTCCAAATAATCATGAATTTAATGAGTTCATACGAGAGGACAAGGGACATAAATACTCTAAATAACATTATGAAGCTTGGCTTATCAACCTTCGATGATACAGTAAGGGCATTCCTAACGGTTAGGGAGATTAGGGTCAGAAATTGGGAGCATGCGGTGCAGGTTGCACGGGACTTCATACCAAGTGGCATTATTAATGATGACCTAAGGGACTTCTTCATAAAGTGTTCATCGCAGTGCACATGTGATCCCAGTTTAATAGCATCAAGGATTAATGAATTAAGCAGGTTTGTTGATTTTGTCAGTACCCTATCAACGCATAGGGTACCGTATAGAGGACTCTAGCTCTTAACACCGTACTTGCTAATTAGCTCCCTAATTAATGACTCTAATTCCTCCTTCTTTATCATCTCGCTCTCAAGATCATCAAGTCTCCTTTCAACGTCATTGATCCTAGCCCTTAGTGCATCAACATCACCATACTGACCCACTGGCAATACAAGGGCTGTAAGTAGCCTTAATAACATGGTGGGTATCACAAAGGATAATGAAGCCGTTAATAATAGAATCCTAATCAGGACCTCTGGTCTGTTCATTAAGGCCCTAAGTAGGGCGTCTGGGTTTGTTGTTAGAGCGTCGTTAAGGGCGTCAATGAGGATTTGAGGGTTTTCCCTAATACTTCTCCTAATATCCTCACTACTCATGTGAATCCTATACCATATTTTTACTTGATTTATTAAATATTCTCTTCAACCCTTAGTGGAGTTTCTGGGGCTCTAAACTTAAAAATGAGAACATTATCATAATTATATGGTTACTATTAAGGACGTAGAGATATACCCAGTCAGTGACTTGGCGACTGCAAGGGCCTCGCCATGGGCCTCAGTCTCAATAATAGTGAGATTAATCACAAACGATGGTCAGGTTGGTTATGGTGAGGCGGTGCCGACACTTAGGGTTAACCAAGTGGTTAAGGCTATTGAGGAGGTTAGGAGGTTCATGATTGGCAAGGACCCGTTCAGGATCGAGTATTTGTTTAGGGAGTGGTATAAGCATGAGTTTTACATTGGTCGTTCATTTGAGGCGGCCACGGCATACAGCGCAGTGGACATAGCACTACACGACTTATTGGGTAAGTACCTTGGTGCGCCAATTTATCAATTCATGGGTGGCCTAGTCAATGAGAGAATTAAGGCCTACGCTAATGGTTGGTACAGTGATTGTGTAACGCCTGATGACTTCGCGAGGAGGGCTAAGGAAACCGTATCAATGGGTTTTAGGGCAATGAAGTTCGACCCATTCGGCCCATACTTCGACCAAATGGATGAGGAGGGCCTTGAGGAAGCCATGGAGAGGGTTAGGGCTGTTAGGGAGGCTGTGGGTAAGTACGTGGACATACTAATAGAGACTCATGGACGATTCGACGTCAATACGGCTATAAGGATAGTCAAGGCAATGGAAGAATTTAATCCGCTATTTATCGAGGAGCCTGTACACCCGGACCTAAACTTCGAGGGACTTGCTAAGATAAAGACTGCCTCACCCGGGGTTAGGATTGCGGTTGGCGAGAGGATAATCAGTGTTGAGGAAGCTCTTCAACTCCTCGAGAGAGGCTTAGTCGATATTCTTCAACCTGACATAACCAATGCCCTGGGCTTCACGGGCATGGGTAGGATTAGGGCCTTGACCGAGGCCTATGGTGTCGAATTAGCCCCACACAACGCCTTCGGCCCAGTACAGCATGCGGCAACGCTCCAATTTGACGCAAGTACGTATAACCTACTCATTCAGGAGAGCTTCTATGAGTTCTGGCCGCAGTGGAAGAGGGACATAATTAATAACGCTGTTAGGCTTGAGGATGGTTACTACAGGGTGCCCAATAGGCCAGGGCTCGGCGTTGAGGTTAATGAGAAGGTGCTCGCTGAAATGAGGTTTGAGGGTATGGAGCCATTCCATGAGGAGGAGCCTGTATGGGTTATTAAGGGTACGTGGAGGAGATACAAGCATTCATGAGTCATTAATTTAAACCAGCCACTAACTAAGGTGCATTAAATGTCCTCATCAAGTGATGTATATGCAATAATAAAACAACTCACGGATTTGGAATTGAAAGTATTAGCCCACATATACCATTACGGGCCGGACACCCCATGGCTATTAGCGAGGAGACTACTAGGTGCAGCCGGCTGGAGACCGATAGTGCCTGAGGATGAGGTTGAGAAGGCCGTGCAGCACCTGGTCCAGTTAGGCCTATTACAGGAGTTTCACGGCTCCCTAAAGGGTAGGGTAACCTCCTCAGTCAAGCCCTGGCTAAAGGTGAAACAACGAAACCCAGAGAGACGTGGTAAAGGCATTTATTATGATTTAACGAAGATCGGCAATAAGGTGGCTAGTGAGGTTTGGAAGAACTACGTTAGGCCAAACCTTAAGAGAACCCGTGACAATAAATCATAGGTATGGCCTGTACCAAGGATCGTTTAGGCTCAGTCTCATAACGCTTGATGTACCCTTCACGAACAACCCCCAGTGATGAGCCAGGACTTAGATGAGTTGTGATTGGGTCTTCTCACCACTGATCAGTTGGCTCATAATTAATCATCCAATCATTAATCTAGCCCTCATCATTACCACTATGGCGCTAAGGGAAAGGTTTATTAGTACTTTGGCTTCTCGTGGCTTGAATGTCATTTGACAAATTAGGTAAATCGATAAAGGAAGCCAATCAATTAATTACCCCGCATTATGGAAGTGACGACTATTCAATAAGGGTCATCAGCAAATTATCGAAATTAAGCCCATCAACCAAAGTCATCCTATGCCGATGGTTGAAGTATGGTTTCATGGAGGGTGTGCAAGCGGAGGTCCTGCCCACGGGCACCGTGATACTCACTGATTGGTCCTCGGAGGTTGACTCGATAATCCATGAATTGCTGGATAATGGGGTGGCGCATTTGAACGGTAATGGTCATGTGGAGATACCAATGATGATGGTCCTCGCGGACTATGTGGATCTAGACTCAATCTGTGATTACGGCGATGATTACATGCTCGATGATGGTGATGTGGTTTACCCAAGCCCAATGGTGATGAAGGTGCCCAGTACGAAGGAGGTGATTGAGGAGCCCTGTGATGACTTAATACGGTTGACGGCATCGGCTATAGGGCGGTTTGATCATTACCTGAGTGGCAGGGTTACCCAGGTGAGTACTAACGTGAGATCCCTCGGGATCATGAACACGATCATGTTCAAAAACCCAATAGACATCCTCGTAATAACCGAAAACAGGAAACTGATTGCGCACAGGATACTTGACCCAAGTAGGACGGTGCATAGGGGCCTTTCGACATTAGAGGGTTACCTAATGGATGGTGTTGACTACGCAATACTCATGCATAGGTACATGTACTACGAGACCCACGTGGAGACCTTCAATAAGATAATAAATAGGCCACGCATAAGGGACTCGGGCTTCGCGATAATACCCAACGAGCTTGACTACATAGTATTCCTCAAGTGGCCCAGGGCAAACTCACTAATGAATAAGTCTCAGAGCATAATGAATAAGCATGCATTAATTAGCAATACAATAAACTTCATAATTAATATGCAATAAATCTAATGAATGCGTTAAAAGGTACGTTACCTTATAGAAACGAAACGGCTAAATTTTAGCCGTTAATAAATACTTGTGGATATACATAGTGATTTTAATTATGAAAGAGGGAGTTAGAATAAGGATATTGAGGAAATTAAGAGTAGAACCTATTGTTGAGGAGAGTTACCAGGTACTTATTGCTAGTTTAAAGGTTCTATTGACGTATGCCGACGATATAACATCATTGATTAACTGGAGAGCACCAATACTCCCTAATCTAAGTGAGTTAGAGGAAGATGAACTTAGTCTAATAAAATCGGATATTGAAAGGACTAACTTGACCATTAGGGAAAGCCAAATAAAGGTTCAGAAATTAATTCCGCCAGGGTTTCGTAAGAGATATGCGGCATATTATACGATTGATAAGGCAAGTAAACTTATGGCCCTTATTACTAAAGAGTTCCCTCAATTAAGGAAGAATATAGATGGAATAGTTCTTGCGGATCCATTTCTAGGTTCAGGCCTTACATTAACAACGGCAATAAATGAAGTAGGTCCCGAAAGAATTAGCAAGGTATGGGGTATAGAGCCATTATCATTACCCGCTTTAGTTGCTTATGCAGCATTACTTGATTCTATGCAGGGTAAAAAGGATAATATTACCGTAATAGTCGGTGATGCCTTTAAGGAGATACCTAAGAGGCTTTCCTTATTATTAAATGATCTTCCTAGAGCTGACGTAATATTAACAAATCCACCCTTCACTCGATGGAAAAATTTAGATGAAAAATATCGAGAATATTTAATTTCAATAATTGAAAAATTAGGATATAAAAAATATATCTCAAGAAAAGATGCCAATCTACAAATATTATCTATGTTCCTCTGCGATAGTATCTTAAACGAAAATGGCTTACTTATCTCAGTATTACCTGCATCTACGTTTTACGCCACTTATGGCACAGGTTATAAGTATTTTTTAAAGGAAAATTATGAAATACGTGCATTAATTGAGAATGATTCTGATGCGTCATTCTCAGAAAATAGTGGTTTTAAAGAAGTTATCCTGGTTACTATTAAAAAACGTAATAAGACGCCTACTATGTTCATTAGATTTAATGATAATATTGATGACATAGCGAAGGCAGTTATACATAATCTTGGTCAATATTTATCATTCAACCTATATGAGATACCACACTTCCTTGATTCGAATTGGTTAGCTCTTTTTGAAAAAGATGAATTAAGAAATATAATCGTTAATATCTTCAAACAGGGATTGAACAACGGAACATTGAGGTATTGGAGTGATACATCGAGAATTCAGATTATAAGAGGAATTGAAATGTACGGTCCCCAATTCTTCTTTATACCAAATAAGTACTGGATAGCTAAGGAAAAGGATAATTCAGTTATATTGCAAGGACAAGGAAAAAACCTAAATATTTCCAAGGAATTCTTGATTAGAGCACTTCGTAAGCCAAGCTTTTATAGTAATAAGATAAAAACAAACGTAAACACCTTTATGCTTTCAATACCCCCCATTGATTTTAATAAACTGCCAAGCGACTTGCAGGAATATATTAAATGGGGTATTGAATCAGGTACTGCAAAACCCGCTATAAATTCTTATGGAAAGTATTGGTATAGCCATGTTCATAAACAAGTAATAAGTAAAAAACCCTTTGGGCATGTCTTTATTCCAGACAAGGTAGATTTACTCTTCAGGAATAGGGGTGTATTTGCAAATTATACTGATAAAGAGGTAGCAGCCTCTAAAAATTTCTACATTATAAAGAATATGGATGAAAATACTTCAAAGCTTCTTGTTGGTTGGTTTAATAGTACGATTTTTATTTCAATTTTAATATTAATGGGCAGAAAAATATCTAATACATGGACAAGATTTCTCGAAAATGATTACCTTAAATTACCGATGATGAATACTAATGCGAATAAGGAGGCAGCATTAGATATCATTAGTGTTATAGAAAAAATATTGGACAAACCCCTTCCATTATTATGGGAACAAATAGGCAAGGATTATCGATATGATTTAGACTTAGCGATAGCTAAGTTTATCGGACTTGATAATCCTAAGGAAGAAATTGAAGAATTGTATGAAATACTTAATAATCTATCATTACAATTTATTTGATCAATAATTTCCCTTTCACTCGCTAAGCCTATTCTGGCTTCCCTTTCGCCTTTCCTCATAAAATTCTACAGTAATATGTTATGATTTTATTTAAAATTAATTATGGAATTGAAGGAATAATAATAGATTATTTAAAACTCATCGTACATAACTCATCATTATTAATACTTCTATAATCACATTATATTTTTAATCTAAACGCGCAGAACCTAATGTGATACTTATGAGCGCAGCATCACTGGTTTGGGTTTACCATGGTAAGGAGTATAGGAGGGTAGCCGACCTAGATCCCAACCAGGTAATTCTCATGATAAGTAATGGCTGTGACGGGGTTAGTCAATTAATTAATTATGCGACGAGTAAAGTATTGGCGGTAGGTAATTACCGAGGCGTAACCGCGAGGATTTATAGGGGCAGTAACGAGTATCTAGTTCACTTCCTCATAGACCTGGCCGGCGGTTCTGAGGAGGTTATCATATTGGTTTCCAGGAATCCAGCTGATACATTGTTTAATTATTACACGTCGACGTCTTCAGAGAATATTATTGAGTGTAACTATGGTAAATAATGAATTAATTCGTGAAATACAAATCATGTTATTGATAAATATTATATATAAAATCATTAAATAGTTAGATAATTAATGCGGGGAGACAATACTTATTAATGAGCGCTTTGTTAAGTGTTTCTGATGCCTGCAATATCCTATGGGAAGTTCACCATAGAAGTACCCATAAGGGTTAGGCTCTTCATTGATGGTGAGGAGGTATCCTCAAGCAAGGGCAGGACATTCACTAGGGAGAATCCCGCTCAGTTTGATCAGACGATCGCCATTGTCGAGGAGGCATCCACGGATGACCTTAATAGGGCTGTTGATCTGGCTAGGGAGGTCTTTGATAAGGATAAGTATGGCTGGGTTACGAACTATAGGCAAAGACTTAGGATCCTGTATAAGACTGCTGAGATACTTAGGGAGGAGGCGGATAGAATCGCGATCACGGTAGCCCTTGAGAATGGAATGCCCATTAGGCAAGCAAGGGCTCATGTTCTCGCCGCAGCGGAGGTCTTCGAGTTCTATGCAGGTCTTGCGGATAAGGTTTACGGTGACTCAATAGTCCTCAGTAATGGTAATGTATCATTAATATTCAAGGAGCCAGTCGGTGTAGTTGCGGCGGTCTCACCGTGGAACTTCCCAATGACGCAAGCTGCTAGGAAAATAGCGCCTGCACTGGCCACTGGTTGTACAGTGGTTTGGAAGCCAGCCAGTTACACACCCATGAGCGCCATGGAGATCTATAGGGCGTTGGCTAGGGCGGGGCTTCCCAGGGGTGTGGTCAGTGTTATTTACGGACCTGGAGCAACCGTTGGTAATGACTTAGTTAAGCACCCCAGGGTTGATTATGTCAGTTTTACTGGGGAGACCACTACGGGTAAATTGATCATGCAGCAGGCCGCAGCTGGCGTTAAGAGGATTGGGCTTGAGCTTGGTGGTAAGAACCCAGGCCTTGTGTTTGATGATGCTAATATTGAGGAGACCGTTAGGGCAATAGTCTTTGGTGGCCTTAGGAATACTGGGCAGGCCTGCGGTGCAATAAGTAGGGTGTTGGTTCACGAGAGTGTTCATGAAAAACTAGTTAATAGACTGGCTGAGGTTGCCAGGGGTTTAATAATTGGTTATCCGCTTGATGATAATACTGACATGGGTCCGTTGGTTTCCAAGGCCCAGGAGGAGAAGGTACTTGGTTACATAGACTTCGGCAAGAAGGCCGGCTTCAAGGTCGCACTAGACGGCGGTAAACTAAGCGGTGGCATTTACGACAAGGGCTACTTCGTGAGTCCCGCGATCTTCGATGACGTAGATCCAAAGAGCAGGCTGGCTCAGGAGGAGATATTCGGCCCGGTCATAGCGGTCATACCCTTCAAGACAGAGCAGGAGGCCATCGAGATTGCCAATAACGTAATCTATGGTCTCACCGCATCAATATTCACCAAAGACCCAGCAAGGGCATTGAGAGTAACCAGGAAACTCCAGGCGGGCACAGTATGGATAAACGACGCCTACACACAACCAACAGAAGGCATATGGGGAGGGTACAAACAGTCAGGCATTGGCCGTGAACTAGGTCTATATGGCCTTGAGGAGTTCCTCGAGATTAAGCAGGTATACATAGACACCACGGGTAGTCTCGATAGGCCACACTGGAGGACCGTGATGAAAATC
>DAJV01000052.1 GCA_002496475.1 Vulcanisaeta sp. UBA163
TACGCATGGTTAAACTACATGCACCTGGGTTTCTAAGGCATCCCTGTTTTTTCACTGGTTATTGGACAAAATGTTTTTAAACCATAATAATGCTGTTGCCATGGAGATTGAAATGCGTGTTTATGGCATTGCAATATTCGAGGTTAATAAGGACCTCGATGTCGTTACTCTCGACCTTGAGAACTCTGGGTTGCACAAACTTGAGTACATGGAGATTGACCCGGACCTAACTGCCTATCTGGACATGGCTGAGGAGGAATTCAGTAACACACTTGGTAAATACAGGACTATTAAGGATTACGTCTTTGAGTATGAAAATGAGAGACTTGTACTCATTAGATTCTTCATGCATGGAAAACGCGTTAATAAGGTACTCCTCGTAAGTCTCAGGGCAGGCACATTAAGGGGCATAGTAAGGAGACTAGAGGGTGTTGGATGGAGTAGGTTATTCATGTTTGAAATAAAGAAATTAATGAGGAGTGTTAAGTACACTGATCACTGAGTCAGGCACTCGTCCAATTCCTTACTTAGGCTAAGTACGAGGTCGGTATCCAGTTTATCAAGCCAATCAACAATGCCTATGATGGGCAAGCCAACGGTTAACCGATTAACTATGTGGTTTACTACTTCATGAATGCCCTTATTCGTGGTATCAACCTCTATCACCCTGTCCCTGCCAAACACATCAATTGCCAGGCTTAGTGAGGAACCTACGACTTCGGCAAGTACGTTCTCAATAATCTTACAACGAGGCCAATTCCTCCTTAGCAGCCTATTCATGACCTGCCTCGGATCAAGCCTAAGTACTATGCACCAATCAATTAGTGATTTATCGATTAGGTTAATGGCGATTGTATCAATTATGTACGATCCAACACCACCTAGGTTCTCACTTATTAACTCACGCGCCTTAACCTCATTAATCACAAAATTAGTCTGCAGCTCCGGATCCCACTTGAGCACTGGCCTTATGATCTCGTTAATATCCACCACCGGCGCATTATATGTCTTTGATAGTTCCATGGCTACCGTGGTCTTCCCAACGCCTGGAGTGCCCGTTATCACCAAACGAACCATTTTTAATTACCCTATGGCTTAATGCGCCTTATGTCTCGTGGGAATGGTACTGCGTCCCTAATGTGCTCAAGCCCACAGACCCACATGACCAACCTATCAATACCAAGCCCAAAACCTGCGTGCGGTACTGAACCGTACCTCCTTAGGTCTAGGTACCAATCATAGTCCTCAGGCCTCAAACCAAACCTCTTAATCTTGCTAGTCAATTCCTCGTAATCATAGATACGCTCACCGCCACCAACGATCTCCCCGTAACCCTCAGGGGCAAGTACATCAACGCTCAGGGTTGTCTCTGGCCTGCCTGGATCATTCCTATGGTAGAAGGCCTTAACCTGCTCAGGGAAGTGGTGAAGCAGTATTGGCTTATCGAATTGCAGCGTTAGCATCCTCTCCTCATCAGCACCTATGTCATCACCCCACTTAATGCTTACACCCTTGGACTGAAGTATATTGATGGCCTCGTCATAACTAACCCTCTGGAATGGTGGTTTAACATTCTCAAGAACCTTAATATCCCTATTCAATAGTTTCAATTCATCCTGCCTCTCCTCAAGGACCTTGTTAATAATATACGTTATTAAGTCCTCAAGTAAGTTGAGCAGACCATCGAATTGTAACCAAGCCTCCTCAGCCTCAGCATGCCAAAACTCGGTTAAGTGCCTCCTCGTCCTTGAAGGCTCAGCCCTAAAACTGGGCGCTATGGTGTATACCTTCTCCAGGGCGTAGATTAGGACCTCTAGGTAGAATTGGGATGACTGGGTTAGGTAAACGTCTTCCCTGTCAAAGTACTTAACCGGGAATAAAGTGGAGCCGCCCTCCACGGCTGCTGACACGAACATGGGTCCCTGAACCTCATAATAACCCCTGGACCTAAAGAACTCATGTATTGCGCCAAATACGGTATGCCTAACCCTTAGCACCGCCCACATTTTCCTACTCCTAACCCAAAGGTGCCTAACGTCGAATAGGTACTCGCTGTCTGCCCTGGCGGCGTCCTCGTTTATCGGAAACGCATAACCAGTGTAGTACCAGTTAATACTCTTGACGTGGATCTCGGCACCGCCAGGAGCCCTTGGTTCCCTCTTGACCATACCAGTCAGTACCAATGACGACTCTATATTCAACTTTGAGGCAATGCTCACCAGGTCTTGGTCGGACTTACTAATTACCGCCTGAACTATGCCGCTTCCATCCCTAACAACAAGAAATATTTTATCCCTCAATTCCCTCTTCCTATAGACCCAGCCTCTCACGGTAACCTCTGTTCCCTCGCTAAGGCTGAAAACATCCCTTATACTCATTACCTTATTACCTATTAAAATAGGTCACGGGTACCTTTGTAGGAAGGTATCAGTTATAAAACTTACCTTTATGGTTGCTGCTCGACCGACCTCGAGGAGTAAATAGCGTGAACCACCAGTTTCTCGCCGTCCTTGGGGCACGTATCCTCAACAACCTTACCAACATAATCCCCAACCCTAAATGATATAACCTTTGAATAGCCACAGCGGGGACACATCAATACCTCAAGCTCACTGGCGGTAGACGCCGGTGAACCCTTCAATTCAGTCTCTTCCCTAGTTTGCGAAAGCATTTCCTTAATCACCCTGTAGTACCTGGTGTTCATTATTATACCTATCAGTAGTGCAACTACGAGGATTACTAACCCCACCACCGTTATGTAGTAGTACTCGAAACTCACCGCAACAATAGGTATTAAGTATTTAAATAAATTACTAACTATTGGGCGACCCCACCCGTGTTGCCAACACCAATCAGTATTATCTCCTCGCCCTCCCTGACGCTCTCCCTAATGACCCTCTTGATCCTCTCCACGGCATCATTTACGGCATTCTCCACGTCCTTAGTCATCGCCGATAACGCCTCGGGTAACCCCATCTTTATTAATATGGCGTAGAGGGGTATGTCATACTTGCTGGCTGTTCTCTCGATATTAAACCTCTCAACACCAATACCACCCATGGCAACGCCTATACCCTCTGCAATGGAGCCTGTCTTCTCACCCTCAAGCTTCAGCGCCGCATCCACGGTAATTATTAACCTAGGCCTAACCCCAACCCTCTCCACTAGGTATGTTATTCCATCATCAAGGCTACCGACAGTTCCCCCAGGACCCCTAGCCTTAATGACGTATACCCTCCTACCCTCAAGGTTGCAAAGGCCTATGTAGGTATCTCTAACGTTGTGCGTTATCTCGGAAGCACCGGGGCAACTCCTCATGAACCTATATACGGTTAGGGGACCGGCTGCGTCGCCGACCGGTTGCCCCTTTAGGAAAGTGGTTATTGCCCCATTGAGCGCGTTTACGTACTCCTTAATAATCGGTAACAACATGTAGACCTGGAGCATTAGGTATGGATTCTTGTACTTATTGCTTAACTTATAGTAGTGCATAATTACCTTATATATGTAGTTTAATTCCCTTAGGCCATCGACAGCATCAACCACATTCTGAACCAAGGGCCTATCAACACTCGGCAATAACGTCTTTATCGAACTCTCCAGTTTCTCATTATAAGTCGTCACCAACAACTTAAGCGTCCTCATAAGCCCAGTGGGCTCCGCATTAACGGGCTCTATTACCACAAACTCCATCAACTCCTGAACAATCTTCTCAATATTACCCCTATTTATTGACTGGGGTGAACCGTTTGACTTCAGTAGTTGATCAATGTGGTTAATAACCAGGTTAACATTGTTGGTTATTAACCTGCTTAGGCTGGTGAGGAAATTACCCACACTGTATGAGAACCACATTATTGACATGTAATTCTGGAAGTAGGGCGTGAGGAATAGTATTAGTATTACGATCCAGAGTATCGTGGAAATCAAATTCCAAAAACTACCTTGGCTACCTCCCAATCCAGTCTGCAGTAGTATTTGTTGTAAAACTACGAGTACCTCCATCAATTAACAAAGGCAGGGACTAGCTTTAAAAACATTCTGAGCATGGTTAGGCATCAATACCGGTGTGCATTAATGCTATGGTTAGTATTCACAACGGGTGCCTGTAACCTAAGGTGTACATACTGCGGAGGATCGTTTGAACCCCACGTAGTTCCCTGGAGAACGACCTATAATATTAATAAACTGAGGCAATTATTAGAGGGCGATAGGGACGCTGCAGTGATATTCTACGGCGGTGAACCACTCCTTAACCCAGGCTTTATAATGAGGATCATGGACAACATAAAGGCGAAACGCTTTGGAATACAAACCAACGGCACCCTAGCCAACCTATTACCAAGGGACTACTGGAGAAGAATGGATGTTGTATTATTATCCATTGATGGTAGAGAGAATGTAACCGACGCAAACAGGGGTAGGGGCGTCTATAGGACCGTGGTCAAGACCCTCAATTACCTAAGGAGCATCGGGGTTAGGAGGATCATTGCTAGGATGACCGTTACAGAATTAACGGATATCTATGAAGACGTGACCCACCTACTAAGCATAGGCTTCGATTACGTTCACTGGCAACTAAATGTCATATGGACGGACAAGTGGGACGTAAAAACCTGGGCAGACAACAATTACCTACCAGGGATTAGGAAATTAGTGGATTTATTCCTAAAAAGGGCTGAGAAAGGCATAGTACTGGGTATAGTACCAATACTAGGCGTATTAAGCGCATACCTATTCAAGCCATATGAGGGGCCACCCTGCGGCGCCGGATATAGGGCAGTCTCCGTGTCGACAGACGGTAGGGTACTGGCATGCCCAATAGCCGTTAGGGAGGAGTGGGCGGTTCTCGGTAATGTGGACAATGGGTTTAAACTAATGAACATAAGACTACCTGAAAGATGCATGAAGTGCGAGCTCAGGCCCTACTGCGGTGGTAGGTGCCTATACGCTTTAATGGAGGGCGAGAAGTACTGGGGTAAGGACGGCGTTGAGGTTGTGGATTATATAACGAAGGAAACCATAAAATCAATACTAACGATAGCACCTCGGATCAAGGAACTAATGAATAAAGGCATCATTAGGGATCATGAAATAATGTACGACCCAGTACTGGACTCGACAGAAGTAATACCGTGAGTTACCAAGCACACCTAAAAAATAAAAGGGTGATTAAGGAAATAAGGGATCGGCCCCGTAGCTCAGCAAGGAAGAGCGGCGGCCTTCGGAGCCGTAGGTCGTGGGTTCAAATCCCACCGGGGCCGCCAGTTTCCTGTTCAATCCCTACATGCTTCGTAACCGTGACTATTTTTCATACCCGTTGGTGATTATTTTCATAAGCCCTATAAGTATGATTTAGTGAGTAGTATTGTGAGGAGCGAGGGTGTGACTGATTAGGCGCCCTTGATCAATTCGAAGACCTGCCCACTAATTAATTTCCAATTACCAAAGTTAAACCTTGCATAAACCCTCTTGCCACCCAATACCTTGGGCAGCCACATCATGTCATCACTCCACATGTTGTCATATGGAACCTCATTAATACTAAACCAAATGGGTTTAGCCTCCTCGGACTCCCTAGGCACACCACTGAAGTCGTGGGCTAGGAAGACGTGGACGAAGTGCACGGACTCAACCCTACTATTGCCCTCATAATTCCAAAATTCCAAGATACCCATCCACTCTAGGTCCCTGGGCTCTATACCTACCTCCTCCCTGCATTCCCTAATTGCAGCCGGGACCACGTCCTCGCCCTCCTCAACCTTACCACCAACTCCATTATAGTAACCGGCACCGAGTCCACGCTTCTTCCTTATTAGTAGGACTTTGCCGTCCCTGACCACGTAGACCAGGGTCTCTATGAATATCATCACTCGACTCATGCAGTGTCTAGAAATTAAGGATTAACTAATACCGTTTCTCCCTGGGTGTTCATTTCAGTCGCTTCATGTTGTTTCGTGGTCATGCCTAGGGAGTTCCACCTCACCCTTGCCGGCAGGATCTCCATGGGTTCATGAATGGCGTTCGACTTGAACGGCGCACGGGTCACATCTAGCTGGCTAGGGGCTTGGAGCATTGCTCTCATCACCCCACCGGGCTCCTTAGACAAACCCACATAAACCCTTCCACCAAACATTAAAAAGGTTCCAGCCCATTTGTTGAGTTATCCCTTGGCTACTTTCTCTATTTCCTCAAGGTCTCTCCTGGCAGTTTCTATTCCAGTGAGTAGCACGGTCACGGCCATTAGTAGCACGAAGATTCCAACCCCGTTAAGGTACTGCGTTACTGAGCCCGTGTAAAGGAATATCGGTGTTAGTGCGCCGAATATGAAATTCGCAATCCTATTTAGGGAGAAGGCTATCCCATCGGCGAAGGACTTAACCTCCACTGGGAAGACCTCGGTCTGCACGGTATACGCACCGCTAATTACCAGAAACGTCAAAAACATAGCCAGCGGCAGCGAGTACTCAAGCCCTGGAGTCCTGTATGTAGTCGCCACGTACCAGAAAACAAGCCCTAGACCGACCAAGGAAGCCATTAGTAGGATCCTCCTACCAGCCCTATCGAGCATTAGTGAGCCAAGCACGGCGCCCAACGTTGCGAAGACCCAAAGTAGTAATACCGTACCCAACATACTGCCATAACCACCACCCCTGAGGGAAACAAGCATTGGCGTGAATATTGTGAATATCGAGGTCGTACCCGCGCCAACCCAGGCAGCTGATGAGTAAACGAGCATCCTCCAGTAACCCCTCCACACCTCGTTGAATGACACCCTCCTACGCCCCGAGACACCCCTGAGTAACCACATTGTGGATTCAGGCAACCTACTCCTCAGCAGTATAACTATTGCCGCAGGCACCACACCAACGCCCAGGATAATTCTCCATAGGATACTTGGGGATAAGCCCATTGTGAGAAATACATGGGCCAATAAGGCACTGACTAAGCCACCAAGCGGCATCATTATTAATGAAATACCAAGTAGGAGACCTCTCCTTGGCGTCGGCGACTCCTCAGAGAGTAAGGCTGGTCCGGACACTATGTCAGCGCCAATTCCGAAACCAATTAGGAACCTGAGTACCAGGAGTTGTTCGGGGGACGTTACGAAGGCCGAGAGGAGGGAGCTAATGAGGAAGAAGGCTATGTCGCTCAGTAGCGCTATCCTCCTGCCCCTAAGGTCGCTGAATACTCCGAAGACCAAGGCGCCGAATACGCCGCCTATGTACGTGAATGTACCAAGCAAGCCCTGCATCTCAGGAGTCAAATGCATGAAGTGGACTAGGAAGGGCAATACAATGCTGATGTTTAGTAGGTCATAACCATCGAGGAAAGTACCTAAGCCAATGAGCACTGATAGCAGGACATGACTACCCCTATAACCAGTGCCTAACCCCATCAATTAAACCGTAGTGATACGCCTAGTAAAAAATAACCCACATGATCAAGTACGAAAAACCCTAATGAGCCCAGGCGCACCCTCCTTACCACTAACCTCGAACTTAACGCCAAGCATCCTCTCAACAATGTATATATTAGTCAGGGCGTGCAGGGTTATCCTGGAAACACCAACCATGCCACCTCCGGCCAGGGCCATGTACGGTACCACCATGTCACCCATATACTCATCAAGCGCCATGCCACTCCTCAAGTTCTCGAGTAACACCTTGGCTGCCTCCTCACCAACAACCTCCGCAGGCTTACCCCTCTCGCCAAGCGCATCCGCGCCCTTGATCAAGCCCTTGCTAGACACGGCCCAGAGCACAACACCACTGCCCGGCCCCAGGTGTGGGTCCCTGCCCTGCTCATAGGTCTCCACGGTAATGTCGATGGGTACCTTGACGCCGGCCTTGACCAGGTACTCCCTCGCTGAGTTTGCCTGTCTATGAGCCACGTGAGCCGGCAACCTAACAGCATGTGAAACACCCCTGACCTCCCTCAAATCCCCAAACTCAACAACCTCAACCGGCTTGAGCCTGCTTGGCTCTACAGTAAGTATTACCTCACCACCATCCCTTGGATAGTGACCACGCTTAACAAGCCTAGCCTCAGCTCTAACGCCGAATAGACCTAGCATTGGTAGCATTACGAATCTAACGTAATCAATTGGTGGTGACCAAGGAACGTCAGTCCCCCCTGTTATTGTCACTACGCTCCTACACGGGGCAAAGACCAGCATTGGAAGTATTGCCTGTATGACGAGCGTAATAGCACCGGCCGTGCCAATGTCAAACCTAAAATCACTACAACCAATCTTTCCAGGCCTAAACACGAGCTCCGTGGAGCCCTTGACAGCCCCAGTTACCTGAGCATTGGCTATCCTGGCAGCGGCAATCACACTGGTCAAGTGCTGCTGCTGAAGCCCCGGGTTACTCCTCTTAACCCTAATATTGTATATTCTAATGGGCTTACCCGTTATTGCCGAGAGAGCCAACGCCGTCCTCAGTATCTGCCCACCACCCTCAAGCACCGAACCATCAATCTCTACGACACTCATCACGTGAGTAATCAACAAGGACTTTAATACTTAACGCAATCATTAACGAGGGATCTAAGGTCACTGATCACGTCATCTTCAACAACCCTAGTATCAACACAGTCAATAAAGACTGAAAACACGCAACAAAGTAACCTAATAATAACCGTGACACCATTCACATCCAGTGCCTCCTTACTACCTGACTCAATGGTCTCTCTCGTCAAGTGAACAACGTACTTATTAACCTCCCTAATAATCCTCTGGGCATTCTCATAACCAGGGCATGACCTAACCCTCCTCCTAAACTCCCTGGCAATGCCACGCCTTAGGTATGGCAGGTAATAAATTACGTCTTTGTACCTCCTACCTCTAACAATCTTAAAGAATTGAATTAGATTTCTTGAACGCGTGAGTATGGATTCAATGAGCGCTACCTTAATTATGTCCGCGTACTCACTTGAACCGCATGCTTCGCTTAGGTTGATTAATGCTCTATACATGTACAGCACCTTATCATACTCATTGATTACCTCCATGAGGTAGCTCCTCAGAGAACTCATGAAATCAATAACCTAGGTCCGGTTATTTTAATTTAATTTAGACTAAATAAAGAAAAGTTAAGTCGTAAAGGGATAACCCAATGGTTGCAGAGGGCGAGGAGGCGCCGGACTTCGAGCTTCAAAACCACGATGGAGAAACAGTAAGGTTGTCAAACTACAGGGGCAGGTGGGTAATACTGTACTTCTTCCCAAAGGCCTTCACAAGCGGTTGTACTAGGGAGACTCAGGAATTCACAAGGCTATGGAACGAGTTTGAGAAGCTTGGTGTGGTGGTTTTCGGTATAAGCACGGACTCGGTAAGCACGCAGAGAAAATTCGCCGAGAAGTACGGTGTAAGGTTCAAACTACTCAGTGACGGTGAGAAGAGGGTATCGCAAGCCTACGGCGTGCTCAGGCCCACGGGCACCGCGGAGAGGGTTACGTTCATAGTTAACCCGGAGGGTAAAGTCGCCAAGGTTATTAGGAGGGTTAAGCCTGAGGAACATCCAGCCAGGGCTTTGGAGTTCCTAAGGCAGAGCGTACAAGGCAATGCGTAGTAGCGCTCATGGAGTTAATCATAGGGGGTCCACGAAGGACAGTAGGTGAGTTAGACTATGAGTATTAATGTAGCCTGTACGGTCTTATTACCTAAATCAATACCAACATTACACTGCTCAATTCTTAACTCATTAAGCTCCGTCTTTATGCATCTTGCAAGATTAATTTCCTTTAGCAAATTAATTAGACCAGAGTCTCTCGTTAATAGTGGTGCATTACTTCTAAAGGAATGGACTATATTANNACTAAATTAATGCCCAGGCTATTTATTATATTCCTAACAAGCTCATCCGCAAACTCTACAAAACCCTTATTACCCAAGTTAGGTGGCGGTGTTAATGTTTCCAGGAACTTATCAATGAGCTTAAGCATGAACTCCCTCTCGCTTAAGTCACTTATTAATAAATCCTTATTAGCTATTAGAAAGTCCCTTAATGATGCGCAATATTTGGATTGCTCCCCATTAATTTTTTGAATATTAATCCCTTGAGAACAAACGTAATAATCAATAAGTATGTTAGTATCAATAAGGCATGTCATACACCTCCCTATGGGTAATCACTTTCCGTAAACCTAATGCCGAGTTCATACAGCTTGGCCAATGCGGCACAGAAGTTGAGGAAATTGTCCAACCTGCCGTACTCAATGCCGGCCCTGGCAAGGGCATTGCCTGCCTCAGCATCCTTCCCGTAGAACGTGAGGAATGCCGATGCGAATATGTAGGGGAATCGCTTGCCCCTACCGTGTACGGCATCATCCATTGCCATACCGAGCAAGAGCAGTGCCTTGTCGATTACGTAACCATCAACCCTGCCCAAGCCCCTATACCTCGCCATGCAGGCCGCGTGCGTGAGTACCCTACCCACGTTGTTGATTAGGGCCCAGGCCTTACTCACACTGGTGGACATGTCATCAGTGTCCCTAATCAACACCTCATTGAGGAACTCCACATAATCAGTATTGAGGAGACCAAACCCAGCCAGGTACTTGAGGAGTTCATGCATCGCCCTTACGAAGTTCATAACCATCGATAGTTCATACCCCCTATTATTGATCATACCCACTAGGTACTGGGCATCGGCTGTTAG
>DAJV01000014.1 GCA_002496475.1 Vulcanisaeta sp. UBA163
ATGCGGATAAAGAAATTATATACTTCAATGGAACTCTATTCACTGGAATAAACTAAGTACTTGATACCATTAAACATAACTTCCTTCGTGAACTTTCTCACATAATCAAGAATAGCCATATCCAGGTTATTCCTCCTGATAACATCCATTACTTGTTCAACGGTCATTGGCTGTATCCTAAGTATCCCCAGCAAACTATTTACTGGGTCGTTTTTGTCTATATGAAACTCGCCTCTTTCAATATAGTCTATTATGAAGATTCTATCGCTATTCACGTACTTCGAGAGAACCTTAGCGAAGGTTATTAGGGCCTCGGACGTTGGTGGCATAACCCATGGTTCAGCCGGCGGCCTTGTTGGCACCATCAGGTATACCCTGTCCGGCCTATACCTTCCCAGTGCATTCCCTATATGCTCTGCGGAATCTTCATTATCATTTACCCCACGTACAAGCATGATCTCAGTCCATATCTGCCCGTTAAATATATCACGGAATTTCTCAATGCCCTCTATGAACTTGTCAAAGGTTATTTCTCTATGTGGCCTATTAATGAGCCTAAATGTTCTTTCATTTCCAGCATCAGTGCTAACCTTAACCACATCTAATTCACTTAACCAGGTTCTTACGTTCTCATCAATTAACTTAGCACCATTGGTCAGTATTGCCAATGGCTTATCCTGGTTATTCCTAGCCCATTGTATCAATTCGCCAAGGCCGGCATATAACGTTGGTTCTCCATCACCAATAAACGTCAAGTAATCATAATTCCTAATTCTCGTTGCTACCCCCAATTCCCTAATTATATCCCTGGGTGGATAGAACATTCTCAAGTCATTTATCATATACCTTGTCCTACCCAGTTGGCAGTATATGCAGTTGAAATTACAGTACTTAAGTGGGACTACATTGACCCCTAGTGACCTTCCTAACCTACGTGAAGGTACAGGTCCAAAGATATAATGAAACATCCTGCTTCCTGATGCATTTATTGCGTTTTGGTTTAATTTTTTATTGAACGTTTATATTTCTATTCTTGATTATTAAGTAATTGAATATGAATATTAAATCACTGAAATCAATAGCTCTTTCTACACCTGAATTCATAATGAATATTATAATCTAGAGTAATACAAATATTATATGTATAATACACTATTACCAGAAAGGGAAACTAAGTATTAATGGTTATTACTTAAAGAGTATTCGTAAGTTTTTAGGAAAGTGCTTTACGAAATATATTAATGATTAGTCTAAGGACTGAGGTTGCGGAAAGGATTTACCGAGAGGCAATGATGTCATGCATAAAGCCCTGGTACACTGATGATTGCCGCAGCTGTAAGTCCGAATTCATAACATGCCTCTCGAACTACCTCTCACTACTGAACTAGGGCAATACTTAAAGCTATTAAACATAAAAGTCAACCCGTGTCTTATATATTTCCAAGCAAAGAGTGGGCCAAGGCATTATGTTCAAGCCTTAATAATGATAAGGAATTCCTTAGTGCAGTCAATGGTTGGAATATAGAGGTTCTACTCGTGGGTAAGAACCTAAGTAATGAGGTCATTAAGTATCTAAGTAGTACGTATGGAATTGGCGATATCAAAATAATAGGTATTCTCCTTAAATTCAATAATTCATGCAAGGAGGCGTCCCTATTAATAAACCCTGAAATTAATAATTATCATAACGTAGTAATAGCGGACTACAGTATATGGCTCAAGGTGCTAGATGGATTAAACGATCCAATATCTACAATGCTCAGTGTATTCAAGAAGCTGGAAGTTAGGGGAAGTATGACGACACTCATTAGGCTCGCCGCTAATATAATATCTCCAATGGCTAAGGTTATGAGGAGAATACCAACAAAAATAATAAGGTAATTTTAAAGCTAAGGAGGATGCTGCTAGTTATTACCAATCCCACCAGCGTCTCCTACCGCCATGCCACCCTCCGTAGAACAAACCCCAGCCTGGACCCCATGGCCCAGGAGGTAGTTGATATGGATAGCTTGCGTACCAACTCTTGAAGCTTTTGCCTAGGTCCGTTAATTCCACGTACTCCTCATTACCCTCCTTAACAACCTTTATCAGACCAGCCATCTGTAGGGCACTTATTGCATAGTCAAAGGCTGCGCCATAGAGGGGTACCTTGCTTCTTAAGTCGCTTATTTTAATCCTATCCGTTATTTGGCCTAGTATTAACCACGTACCCCACCTTGTTATGCCAAACATTCTTATCACCAATATCGGTTTTGATATCGCATTTAAAAACCTTACTCAACACTCATTTCTATCGATACACAATGCATATGTATACATTTAAATTAAATTGATTATCCCTTCAACCCACCAATATTGAATCCCTCAAGCAACCTACCCATTATTATATAACTGAGTATCATGACGGGCAATGCAACAACAAGTGCTGATGAAGCTAATAAGCCCCAATCAACTGCCCTGCTCCTTATTGCCTCTATTGTGAATATGGTGACGGTCTGCGCGCCCGTTGGTGGGAAGTTGAATTGCCAAGGAGTCTCAGTGAGTATTAATGGGTAGAATAATAATTGCCAACTTATTATGAAGGAGAGTATCATGACCATGAACCAACTACTCCTGGTTATTGGAGCTATAATCCTAAATAGAATATAGGTTGAAGAGGCTCCTTCGATCTCGACCAACTCCTGATACTCATTAGGTAGGTCCCTGTAGATATTAAAGAGGAGCCAGGCGGATAGTGTTACTGTGAATATTGGCTCAGCAATTATTAATGCCCACCACGTATTTAAGAGCCCTGAATTCATGAATAATATGTATATTGGGAATATGAAACTCGTTACTGGTAATGAGTATAGGTATATCGTAATGAGCAATAACCAATAAATGTTTCGTTTAGACATTATATAGGACGCAGTACCCGCTAACACCACCGAGATTAATGCCACGAATACGCCAACAATAAGATTTGTGAATATGCATGACATAGAACTCGTGAGGGCGCTCATAAAATACTTAACAGTGAGGGCTGTTGGGTAAAGTATTGGTGGTGTTATGAAGTCGTATATATTGGGTCTAAAGGCAAGTATAACCATTCAATAAACCGGGAATAGTAAGAAAAGAAGTATTATTATTGTCAACAACCATAGTAGTGAATCATAAGCCTTGTCTGGAATTTTAACAGCAGGAAGCCTGGCATAAAATCCACCACTACGCATAACATATAATAATGCGGCAGCTGGTAGGGTAGCTATTGCAGAGAGTAATGCANNTTCCCAATGAAATATAGCAAGTCAAATATAAGTAGGGATAGTGTGGTTGATGAATAACCAGGACCTCCTTCAGTCAATACGTAGGGTATATCGAAATTACCCAATTGAAGCATAAAAATAACCAGAAATGCTGTAAGTACTATTTGAATATATAGGATAATGCAACGCCACTATGATACTGAGATATAGAGGCGCCATCGACTTGGGAAACCTCCTTAAGTTCCTTACTTATTGATTTAAGACCACCAATGATCACTAGGTATGCAAAGGATGTACTGCTCCATATGCCGAGAATGATGATAGTCCATATTGATAGACCAGGTATCGTAGTCATGTTTAACATTGGTATATGCAATAACTTGAATAGGTAGTAAAACGGTCCATACATTGGGTCAAAGAGTGTATGCCATATCATTGATGATGAAATGAATGATATCGTATATGGTATAAGTATTATTAATGACATTGGTACTTGCCGCCTCATGGGTAAACTATCAATCCTGAAGCGTCATTAAATCGCTCATGTTGAATAGTGTGCCTATGTATGAATTAAGTGGCATTACGTATGGTACGAACCTTAATGAGGATTTTGATGTAAATTCAATGATATCATACTCTGTAGAGTGAGTCTCCAGGGCCGTTAATTCATTCGTAACATACTGACTAAATGGATATGTAATGACCTCGACGTTGACGTTTGGGTGTTCATCATGGAATAATTGACCTGCGAACTGTATGAATTGGGCGGTAGTTCCTGAATAGGCAACAACGACTATTGTTACAGGCCTAGGCGCGGTTACTGTCTTAACATAGTAATGCGCCAATTGCGATTATTATCATAATTATGATGCCAATTATTGCTCAAGCAGTACGTGAAATACCCCTTCTCACAATAATTAGTTACTACCTTAATTATTAAGCGTTTCCTTAAATTAATAAAGTAGTTATATATTAATATAATATTAATGCATTACTTCAGTTTCTGTATATCAACTGGTGTGCATGGTACCGGTATTATTATGTTAATACCCTGGGCATTACTTAATATGGGAGATTCCACGTAATAATGCACTGGCATTAAGTACTTAACACCAGCCTCTCTAGCTATTTGAATAGCTTCACTTGTTGTTGAATGACCGTGTAAGTGCGAAGCATCCTCAGTACCTGGATTTCCTGATGTTTCATGTATAAGTAATGTGCATCCCTTGGCTAGATTCATAACATTCATGGACGGTCTTGTGTCACTACTATATGTAACACATGATCCGTTAAGTTCTTCGATCCTGAAGGCAAGCGATGGCACCGTGTGTTCTGTGGAGACTGCGGATATTTTATAACTATGATTTAGGAACACGGTCATTGGTTCAGGGCTTAAATCAATCGGGTGAAAGTCAATGACAGATAAGTACTGGGGTATTCCAAGGGCATCAAAGAGTTTAGGTAGATCTATATCCCTGGGTCCATAGACCTTGAGGGATTTGCCCACTGACCTTGCGTATAGGGCGAGTGTTGAAAGTCCCATTATGTGGTCCCCATGTCTATGCGTTATTAATATAAGGTCCATTTTATCAATATCAAAGCCACATATCCTCAATGCCCTATACGTACATTCACCGGCATCAATTAATATCCTTGAATTACCAACCTCTATAATAAGAGATGTGTTGCCGAGTAATGGATTTGAGATCCAGCCGCCAACACCAAGCGGTATTATCCTCACAGGTAAGTATTAACAACAAGCCTTTATTAAAGGAGTAACTTAGTTAATTCACGCTAGGAAAACTAGTTCGAGGATTGCGAATATAGCGCCAATGATAGTCCACCAAGTAAACACTAGATTAAGGGCTGCAACGACAATACCCAAAGTCCTAGTCTCCGAATCACCTGGTCTTGATAAGAGTAGGACACCAGCACCTAGATTCAGTGTTGCAAATGCTATTGCAATGAATGTTAATGCCCAAGCAAACGTAGTTAGTATGCTGGGTATTGGCACCAATATTATTGATGCAACACCAAGGAACAGCGCAGGCACCAGTAGGAATACCCCGGTAACCAGCATCAATATACCTGCAATCCTGGGTTCGTTCATCAAGATAAACAATACCAGCGATTTATATACTTAATACCCGTAAGCTCTCCTAATCCAATTAACAATCTCTTTAACGCCAATATCAATTGCTGGCTCAATATTTCCTAAAACCTTCCTCGTACTTTCACAATCATACTGTACATTAACATACTTAAGCAATGACCTAGCACCACTGGGTAGAAATAGACCAACAAGACCTGGCGGTAATGGTACCCTAATTCCATTAGTGCCTATATACCTAGCCATTAACTCCGCGAAGTCCTCAAGACTATACATTGCGCATTCAGTTGCATAAAGAAATGCATTCCTGTACCCCTCACTAACTGCGACCTTCTCGAGCAGTTGCACTAAGTAACCAACATAAATCGCGCTCACAAAGCCTTTAATACTCGGTATTACCCCCATCCTCACCAGCCTATAGAGACTTAGGAACTCATTGTGATCATTATAATAACCATAAACTAATGTCGGTCTAATAATGATATAATTGAGCCCCTCATTATCGAATTCCTTGATCGTCCTTTCTCCATCACACTTAGACCTTTCATAATCACTCCTTGGATTCACATATGAATAATCACAATGCCTAGGCTCCTCTTTTATGAATTTACCGGTCTTCCCTGAGACAGCTGATGCACTTATGTGTATTAATTTTATCGACTTATCAATGCTCAATATTGCCCTTGCAATATTACGAGGAACCTCTACATGTGCATTCCACAATTCACCCCATGAACCACCTAGTAAACCAACGGTATTAAATACATAGTTGGGTTTCACATTATTAATAAGCTTCAGTAGGTCTTCGTAATTACTTGGATCAAGCCTATACGGCTTTACATTTAGTTCAAGTAGGTCCTTCATCATTATTGCTTTGCTTCCATGCACCGATCTATATGTTATATAAACATCAAATCCCTTATCGACCAGGTACTTAGCTAGGTTAGTCGATATAAACCCAAGTCCAATAATAAGGGTTCTTTCCATAATGTCCTATTTATGACAATATGATAATTAAATTTTTCTCTAAATAAAGAAAATATCTAATGCTGCTAACAAAGAAGGTTTTATAAATATTTGGTAGCCGTAGGGCATAGTCGTATGCAGAAGGAATTGTGGGCTTCAATAAGTGAGGATCAGAGAAGGTCAGTATTAATAAACGCCTTCCTTGGGGCGCTGCTGGGATCAATGAATGTTTCATCAGTTGTGATTGCACTACCCGCAATACTAAGGGGCATTGGTCTCAGTATTAATTCATCCATAGGCTTCATGATAATGTCATGGATAATGTTCGCGTATCCACTAGTGATGGCAATAACAGTGGCTCTCATTGGCAGGCTCTCAGACATGTATGGTAGGGGTAGGGTATTCACCATAGGCGATATAGTATTTACAGTTTCATCACTGCTCCTAGGCTTGACGCCAGGTTACGGAGCAATTGCAGGATTTCAGTTAGTTGCCTATAGGTTTATCCAGGGCTTGGGAGGCGCAATGATGTTTGGTAATAGTGCTGCATTAATAACCGATGTATATCCACCAGAACGTAGGGGCGTGGCTCAGGGAGTAGTCGGGATATCATTTAGTGCAGGCAGCGTGTTTGGATTGGTGGTTGGCGGTTTACTAGCCACTATAAACTGGAGATGGGTATTTCTATTCAATGCACCAATAGGAATCATCAGTATTATATGGGCCTACAAGAGCGTTTACAAATTACCATCAGGCCTTACTAGGGCTAAGATTGACTGGGTCGGTGCATCATTACTAACGATATCCCTAGTATTGTTACTCATGGGGTTAATGCTATCTATGATGCCCTACGGAGGATCATCACTCGGCTGGGGTAATCCAATGGTTTGGGTATTACTTGGTGTTGGCGGTGTCTTGTTCGCTTCATTATTCGTCATTGAGGCTAGGATCACTGAGCCAATACTCAGGGTTAGATTATTTAAGATTAGACAATTTACATACGGTGTAGTAAGCAGTCTCTTCCTATTCCTAGCTCAGGGAGCCAATGTCTTCGTCTTATCACTACTCCTTCAGGCAATTTACCTGCCGCTTCACGGCATACCCTATACCGACACACCACTATGGGCAGGGATATACCTAATACCAAGTAGTATTGCCAATGCAATATTCGCTCCAATTGGTGGTAAACTACTGAATAAGTTTGGCGCAAGGGTAGTATCAACAATAGGCGCTGTACTACTCGGAATTAGCTTTGAATTACTAACACTACTGCCAATAACAAACTTCAGCTATGTCTGGTTCGCAGTAATACTGTTCATAATGGGCATTGGTTCAGGACTGTTCCAATCGCCAAACTTAGTATCAATCCTGAGCGCAGTACCGCCGACCGAGAGATCCGCTGCCTCTGGGCTTAGATCGGCCATGCAAAACATAGGCCTATTAATGAGCTTCGCGATATTCCTAACGCTAATACTCACGGGGGCATCAACGGTACTAACGCAGTCGATATACAGGGCATTGCTGGGCGCAGGTGTCCCCATGGCTGATGCCGAGAAGTTGGTTTCAATACCGCCAGTCTATGCATTATTTGCCGCATTCCTGGGTTACGACCCGATAAAAACCCTTGTTGAGCAGGCAGGAATTTCGCTACCAAGTAGCGTATTTAGCAATATCGATAAGCTAACCTTCTTCCCAAGCGCAATAGCGCCGGCTATGGCTGTTGGATTCTACTACGCCTACCACACGGCCGCCATACTAGCTGTGCTGGCTGCAGTATTCTCATACCTAAGGGGCAGGGAGGCATTCCACCATCAGCAGGTTGTTGAGACTGTGCAGGTAAGCACCAATAAGGCAGTTAAGGTTGTTGAACAAGTCAAAACAATAGATCCAGTGAGCAGCAATAAGCTCGTTAATGGAGATGGCAGGGACATTGACATTAAGTCTGACTCGGTGCTAAGGAAGGTTTATGCGGCTTACCTATTAATGAATACTGAGCTGAGTGAGACCGTGTTGAGTAATATATCAAGTAAGGAACTCGTATATGCCATAGCAGCTATGTCGGGATTACCTGATTGGTTTATAGAATTTGTGAATAATATCGATGATTGCCAATTCGGTAATTCGACAATAGAATCATTGATTAAGTATGTGAATGTACCTGGTTGGTTAAGCGAAGTAATTAATGGTTGGTTAAAGGTAAAATCATCTAATAAGTGATTACCTAGAATATTTTTAGGGTTATGTTAGTTTTATAAAAACATTATTTTCAACTTCTAAATATTATAGATACAACATATATGCCCTATTACCACTCCATATGACTACTCTGCCATCTCTTAAGTACTCGACTACTGTGTATCCCTTGTATATTCTTCTTTCCGTATTTACTTGGTTATTCTGCGATTTGTTTTTAGTCATGAACATTTTCTTATCACCGAATTGAGAAAAGAGCTTTTCTGTTAATAAATTTATATTGTGGAATGGGTTTAATCAATATATTGATTCCTAATATTTATATATGCTATGTATTGTTATGAACCTAGTTAAGTTTTTATTCTCGTAATCGACCTACGTCTAAATGATTGAGAGTAGGAAGGATGACCACATTAAGATTGCCTCGGAGCAGAATGTTGAGGAGGGTAACAACCTTTTTAATGAGATTTACCTGGTGCACATTGCGCTACCGGAGATCGATTTTAACGATGTTAATACCACAATAAATATGTTTGGCAAGAAATTATCATTTCCATTTATCATAGGCGCCATGACTGGTGGTACGGAAACTGCCGAGAAAATAAATACAATACTTGCCAAATGCGCGGAGGAGTTTAGTATTGGTATGTACGTTGGTTCCCAGAGGGTTGCCATTGTTAAGCCTGAGACCGCGAAGAGCTTTAGGGTTGTGGCGGAAAATGCACCAACAGCCCTCAAGATAGCTAATCTAGGGGCACCGCAGGTCTCTAGGCTTAATGAGAGGGTACTCAGTGACTGGGTTTCCCAGGCCATAGACATGATAAATGCTGATGCAATTGCAATCCACCTAAACCCAGCCCAGGAGGTTTTCCAGCCTGAAGGTGAGCCCTGGTTTAAGGGTGTTACTGATAAGCTTAGGTTCATTAAGAGGGTGGCCAATAGGCCATTAATTGTTAAGGAGGTTGGAAATGGCATATCCATGGAGGTCGCCAGTGCACTCGTGTCTAAGGTTGATCCAGAGGCAATTGACGTAGCTGGTACGGGAGGCACCTCCTTCATAAGGATTGAGAGCATAAGAGCCAGGGCTATTAACGAAGCTGATGTATTCAGTGGTTGGGGTATACCAACAGTCCTATCCATATGCGAGGTTAGGAGTGTATATGATGGATTCATAATAGCATCCGGTGGAGTTAGGAGTGGACTTGACGGTGCCAAGGCAATAGCCGTAGGCGCCAATGCCTTCTCAATGTCGAGACCCCTTCTTCTATCGGCACTTAAGGGCTATGATGAGACGCAGAGGTTCATAGACAGGCTGCTCAGAGAGTTTAGGATAGCCATGTTCCTAACTGGTTCAAAAAATATCAGTGAGCTCAGTAGGGCATCCATTGTCCTTGGGCCGAGCATAATCTCCTGGCTAAATCAAAGGGGCATTACATGCAGGCGCGTTAATGTTAAGTAATACTGTTAGCGAGCAATGGGGTATCAGCATAAGTTGTTTTATAAATGGACTTAGTGCGTAATTAATGGGGTATGTCCCTTCAGGGAATTTCATGTCCAAAGTGCGGTTCAAGAAGAATAGGCATAGTGGTTGCTGAGACATTGACATTCAAGTGTCTCGACTGTGGATATACATGGTCACCGAACTTACCTGCCCAAGGACTAGTTAGCACAAAGGCCGGTGAAAAACATTGGACTGAGATCAAGAAGATCATGGAGGATGCCATGAACTACGTGATAAAGATACTCAATGACGGCGTGAGTAATTGTGATGAATTAATAAGCAAGGTGCAGGAGAATTATGGAAAGTACCTGACGCCACGTGAGATACTCAGGGTTGTAATAAACGGCATCAAAAGCTACCTAGAGGAAATAAGGTACAAGGACGCGAGCAGGTTCTCAAGCCTAAGTAGTGAATTAAGCAAGTGCAAGGAATTAGTGGCAAGGAAGGAGTGATTTTTACTCTGATGGCATTGCGCCAGTCCTCTTATTCTTAAGCCTGGTCTTCTTCGAATAACCAGATGCCCAAACCCTCTTGCTCCTTGGTATAATCTGTGGACACTTCCTACCAGTACACCTGGATGCTATGAAACCAACCTTCTGACCAGGCGATGCAGTCCTAGGTACTGGAGTACCACCCTTCTGGTGACTACCGCCACCATGCGGATGCGCATATGGATTCATCGCCTTACCCCTGACCAATGGGTACTTCCAAGACTTGGCAAGCGCCCTATAGTACTTAGCCCCGGCCTTGAGCATGGGCTTCTCAATCCTACCACCACCAGCCACAATACCAACAGTGGCCCTGGCTCTCGAATCAAGCTCCATAACCTTACCACTTGGTAACTGAACAACGGTAGTACTATCCTTATGAATTAGGACAACGGCATAAGTACCACTTGTCCTAACGAATTTACCACCATCATTTGGCCTCTTCTCAATATTATAGATCATGGAGCCCTCGGGTATTTTACTAAGAGGAAGTATATTACCAGGTATTGGCCTTGCCGACGCCCCCACCTCAATTAATTGCCCCACGTACATACCCTCAGCTGCGTAGTTCAGGAACTCCCTACCATCCTCAAGCGATATCCTAGCCACAGGGGCATTGAGACCAGGTACATGCATCAACTCCTTAACAACACCCATAATAATGCCATTAAACTCGGCCTCGCTAATGGATAAATACCTAACAGGGCCCTCCCTAATCCAACCAGGGCTTCTGAACTGCGAACCACCCCTCCCTCGTCTTTGAACTAGTATTTTCTTGCCCACGTTTAATCCTCTTGGGATGATGTGTGGTGGGTTTTTAAATATTTACATAATGGTTAAAGCGCCATGAAGGAGGCTAAGGTCCAGGAAAAGCTGATTGAAATAAGGAAAACAAAAAACGACGAGTATAGCCTAACTAGGCTTAGCAATGGCGATCTTCATGAACTAGAGGAAAGGGGAATCGGCGAACTAAGGGATGAGACGCTGATCCTAAAACCCATAGAATTGATCTACTTATCCATAGCTGGCTACAGGATACTAATTAATGGCGAGGAAATTAGTGTCGAAGATCTAATAAAGGAGGTCAACAACCCACATGCCCTAACCGTATACCTGGACATGAGAAAGAGGGGCTACTTCATAAAACCCGTGGTGAATGGACCCGTGGATTTCCTAGTCTGGGACAAGGGTAAGAGTCCATTAACCTCAAGCCCCAGGTACATGATTAAAATAGTCACTGAGGGTCTTGGTATACAGGTAATGGAGCTATTAAACGTACTAAGATATAGCGAAAGCATGGGCATGCAGTTAGTCCTAGCCCTCGTGAGCTCCGAGGGGGTTATCACTTATTATAAGGCATTCACATTTAGGCCGGTTAAGGGTGATTGATCCATGGTCACAATTAAGGAAATTGAGCGGGTGCTAACGATGGTTAGGAACAAGGGGCTTAGGGTTATTATTAGGTTTAAGAAGTCGCGAAACATGATGGTCCTTGAGAGGGAGATTAGGGCTTTAAGTCCAGAGGGTAACTACGTGGCCTGGGTATCGGCGTTCCCAGCACCACCTCACCAGATCATTGATGCCTATGGAATAACCTCCATTGAGATTTACTGCAGGGGTGAATTAGTTAGACAGGTAGTTGATTGGAGGGAGTTTGTTAAGGAGCTTCAGATGCTTAATGAATGCCGTTAACCGCTCTCTACGGTGTATTCCTTGCCGCCAATCCTCAATCTAATAGTTAAGCCCCTATTGCTCTGATTCTCCAAAGTGCCATCATCAAGAACAACCTCATCACCTGCACTAATCCTCATGTTAATCCTAAACAACCTACTGCCCATTTGGGCGAGGTCCTTGTAACGAGACGTACATACATTCACATTGATCCAAGGCCACCTCCTCCTAATCTCACTGGCTATTTTAATTCCTGCATCAATACTGCCAATTACACTACCGTCAAGTCCCGGCCTATAGCCCATGTTGATTAGGGCCTCTATGTTTGCAGGGCTTACGTCGAGTTCATTGAGATTCACGAAATCTATTAATTTATTTATAATTTCGACCACCTTAATGATATCATTCTCAAACCTAGGCAGGGCAGGCACCTCTAGACCGAGTTCAATACCTGCATCCTTAAGGGCCTTAATAAGGTCTAGTTTACCGTTTAATTGAGTTGGGTTCGTTGCATGTATCCTAATCTCATCAATGCCACTACCCGCCAGTTTCTTAATGGCGCCCTCGCTGGCGTTTAAGACGTGTGTATACATGTGTATGTGAAAGTCTTGTCCATAATTATCCTTAAGGATCCTCACTAATTCAACAACCCTATCAACAACCATTATTGGATCACCACCTGTAATCGCTAAGCCATTAGACCCAGCCCTATCCAACTCGTCAATTATATCCTCAGGGAACTTATTGACCGGTCTATCATTGATGAACATAACATCCCTGCCAAACCTATCCCTATTAACCGGGCAGTAGAAACAGTTCAGTGGACATAGCCCAGTTATGAATAGTACACTCTTAATACCCAATTGGCACTGCCTACAACCCCTAGCGAACTCTCCAAACACTATGTTAAGGCTACTCATTCCTCAGGAAATCATGGTGTAGCCCCTTATAAATGCGCATGCGTTAAGCATTTTAATGAATTAACTCAGGAGACAAGTGATGTATAGGTTCAAAAACACATTAATTGCCTTCCTAGTATCGACAGCATTCACGGTACCGATTTTCATAGCCATGAACATGGGCAGGACAGCCTATGAGATCATGGTCGCACTATTGGGTGGCACATGGCCGCCAATAACGCCCTGGGGTTTCGTAACGGCCATATTCGCCCATCCAACAGCCATGGATTACCTCTTTGACATGCTGACCCTATGGATGATAGGCCCATACTTCGAGACAGTGTTTGGCAGGACGAATTTCTGGCTCACGTTCATGCTCAGCGGTATAGCCTCATCACTATCGCCCATC
>DAJV01000115.1:0-143 GCA_002496475.1 Vulcanisaeta sp. UBA163
TCATATTTTCGTTCAGGATATTCCTTCTCCCTAAGTACTATTAACGTTAGTGGGAATGTCTTATCGTAAGGGCATGCCAATACATCCATTAGTCTATACTTCACGGGAAAAGTCTTACTTAACCCTTTAATTACTTTTACCTT
>DAJV01000115.1:207-2869 GCA_002496475.1 Vulcanisaeta sp. UBA163
CCAGGATAACGACATGCACTTCATAACAACACATGAAAGACCAATATAGAGCAGGAAGATTTCAATAGAATAGAAATGGCGTTGGCTTTCCAAGGGGTAAATTCCTGAGAAATGGTGATGTCGTTGAGATTGAGATAGAGGGATGGATGTTTTGAGGAATACCATCGTTGAAGCATGAGACTGCGTGAAAAGGTTTATTTAGATTATAGGGATTGGTGTTTTAGGTGATCATTAATGATTAATGAACGTAGTGCATTACGTAAAGCATTGATTATTACTGGTGCCATAGTACTGGGAATAGGTGCGTACTTACTTTATGGTGCGTTGGTTATGGTTAATTACATGGCTTATTATCACTGCATGGGAATGATGTGCGGCGCAATGATTTATTATCCATTGTTCTTATCCGTGGCGTTACTTATTATTGGCATAATCGCCGTGATCGCAGCAATAACACTAATTAACATTGGTAATCCCAATAATTCCCGGGGACTAGGCTACGCAATGCCGCGGGGGACAATCATGGAGGGCACCGTGACTGACAGTTCCAGCGATTACTATGGTAGTGTACTGAAGTTATTACCTAAGGCTGAGCGTGAGGTCCTTGAGTACGTAATTAAATCTGGCGGTGAGGTTTTTCAGTACCAAATAATGAGGGACTTAGGTCTATCAAAAGTTCAGACCTGGAGGATTGTGCATAGGCTTGGGGAGAAGGGCTTAGTTAAGGTTATTAAGGTTAAGGGTAGGAATATAGTGAAGTTGAAAGATTTAAATAAAGTAAATTAGGAGGGCTTGTCCTTACCTTAACCATGGCATGAACCATGTTCATGAACCTGGGAATGATTATCACTTGAACCACGCATTAGGTTCCTAATGACCCAAATTATCACGAGTATTATGAATACTAGGAATAGGACCGCAATTAATGCACCAAGTATCCAGCCAAACCACCCAAAGCCAAACCATGGACCAAACCACCAGTCCCACCAACCCCACATGCATGGACAAGGCATCACCACCACCCCATCATACCACCCATCCAGTCGGGCCCGTAATACTGACCTGGGTATTGATTGATCGGATACGCGGGTGCTTGTACCGTACTAACGCCGTTACCCACCACGATTATTTCGCCATACATGCCATTCTCTGCATGACCTGGATAGGTGCATAGGTACCAGTATGTGCCTGGCTCCGTCATTGTGAATGTGTATTCATAGCCATAGGCATAACCAGCCTCATAATTAGCGGGTGGCAACCACCTCATGTAAAGCATCATCTGTGGCCCCATACCACCGTACATACCCATGTAAGGCATCACGTTGTATGGGTATGGAGGTGGTGCAATCGTAATCACGAAGTTGTGGTACATATCATCATCGAGATTCACAAAGGTCACGTGGACAGTGGCCCCAGTCGGTATGACCAGTGTTGGGTTTATGAGTCCATAAATTACGAAGACATCACCATGAACATACGGTGGAGACGTTGCGTTGAATAGCCTCTCTGCATCATTGCCCATCATGGCTATGACAAGCAAATTAATACTCCTGCTAGTAAATACTATTGTGTTATTGCCTGGGTAGACATGGACATAACTGGGTATCTCCGTGACTTCCTTAATTACTTGACTTATTGGGTATGTGCCATAGTAATAATTGCCATAGTAACCGTTAATTTGTGAGTTAACAATGTAGTTACCATAATAATAGTGATAGTAATAATAAGGCATAACCGCATAGGCAATTCCCAAACTAACAACTAAGCCAATCATAATACCGAGCACAGCCCAAATCCATGCTTTCGCCATATTAGTCACGAAGCATAAACTGGTTTCCTGAATAAAAATCCTCCGTGTAACCAACCATGTAACTACAACATACCACGGTTACATACCCACGGGTAATATGTTCATTCTATGGAGTATTGGGTTTCTCCCATAATCTTGGTTCTCCTCATCCTACTTATCCCGGTGACTCATGCACCACCACGGTGATATTGCATTGTAATTTATTACGAGGAGGAAGTCTATTCTTACCAAAGTCACACTAAGAATTGGCTGTATTATTATCAAGATCAATTGGGAGGGAATACCGGTACCACTAAGGATGGGGCTGGAGGTAATTGATGGGTATATGCAAAATAGTGAGTGGATGAGTATGACGACGTAGAGGTGACAAGTTATACTATGGGTGGCGGTATCTGGATTGTATTTACTGTCACTAAAAACATTTCCAGTCTCCCGTAGCAATTGTCATTGACTTAGGATTCTTAATCATGTAACTACCTCCAGCTATAGATTGCGCCAATTCTTTTAAACCAACATGCATTTCCATGTTAGTACTTACGTTCTTCAGGCTTCCATCTTGTTATGCGGACAGGCGCATAGCTAAGTCTCGGTCCATCAGGCGTGTAGAAGTATATTGTGTGCTTTAGCCAGTTGGCGTCGTCTCTCTTTGGATAGTCGAGCCTGTAGTGGGCGCCCCTTGACTCAGTCCTTGTTATTGCTCCAATGGTTATTAGTTCGGCTTGCTCGAGTAGGAAGTCAAGCTCGAGTACGTCTCTAAGGTTAGTGTTATAGTATCTGCCCTTGTCCTCAATTCTAACGTTCTGGAACTTTTCCCTTAACCTCTTTATTGTTGAGTACGCTTCCTCTAATCCG
>DAJV01000089.1 GCA_002496475.1 Vulcanisaeta sp. UBA163
TTGTGATGCCGGCCACGCGCCTTAGGTATATGTCGCGTTTTGTTGGGCATGGTGATGATACCTCGGATGCCGTGGGCCTAGCCGCATGCCTTGGCGTGACTGCGTCCCTGAACCAGCCCCTGACTTCTGCGTATGACCCGCCCTCCATTGTGCTTCTAATGTAATCCCAAACCCACCTGGGTAGCACCATACATGCTTCATTGCCTGTTTACGTGTTTTTATTCTTAATTGTGAGTTGTGTATTAATTTATTGAGAAGTTGAATTAAATTAAATGACGTGGTCGGCGTTGGTTGTGGTTTGTGGGTGTTGGTTTTTGTATTGTTTTGTTTTGGTTTGGAAACGTTTATTTAATTGCTTGCCTTGTTGTCTTGTAATGCCTAGTGGGAGGGTTCCTTGGGTTGAGAAGTATAGGCCTAGGAGGCTTTCTGAGGTTGTTGATCAGGAGGAGGCTAAGAGGGCTTTGCTTGATTGGATTAGTGCCTGGGAGAAGGGTAGGCCGGGTAGGAAGGCTGTTTTGCTTGCTGGTCCTCCTGGTACTGGTAAGACTACGCTTGCCTATGCCCTGGCCAGTGAGAGGGGTTATGAGGTTCTTGAGTTGAATGCTAGTGATGTTAGGACTGGTGAGAGGATTAGGCAGGTCATTGGTGGTTCCATGAAGATGGGTTCATTATTTGGTTTTAGGGGTAGGATTATTCTGTTTGATGAGGTTGATGGGCTTAATGTTAGGGAGGATAGGGGTGGTTTGGCGGCTATTGTGGAGTTGATTAGGGAGTCCACCTGGCCCATTATAATGACTGCGAATAATCCCTGGGACCCGAAGTTTAGGGAGTTGAGGGATGAGGCTGAGGTTGTTCAATTAAAGCCCTTAGGTGGGGATGATTTATTAACAATTTTGAGAAGAATATGTAGTAATGAGGGTATTAAGTGCGAGGAGGATGCCTTGAAGTTAATTGCTGATGCCTCTGGTGGTGATGTCAGGGCTGCAATAAATGATTTACAAGCGGCTGCTGGGGGTAAGAAGGTCTTAACGAGGGATGATGTTACGGTAACAGAGAGGGCGCATCAATTTGACATGTTTAAGGTGCTTGATAGGGTATTCCATGCTAGGAGGTTTGATGAGGCTAGGTCCGTCACGTTCCTACCCAGTTTTGATTGGGAGAATTACTACCCATGGGCGTTGGATAACATACCCTCCGTATATGCTAAGTCCATGGAGGCTGTTAATGATGCCCTCGATAATTTATCACTCTCCGACGTGGTCAGGGGCAGGATTGCCAGGACCCAGGAGTGGGAGTTAATGCCGTACATGCTTGAGTTAATGACGGTAGGGGTTGCGCTGGTGCGTAGTAAGCCTCCGCTTGCTAGGTTCGTTAGGTTGTCATTCCCCGAGAGGATTAGGTTAATGGCCAGGACGAAGGAAATTAGGCAACTGAGGGATGCGTTGATTAATAGGCTTAGGGTTGAACTCCACGTTAGTAGTTCTGAGGTATCCCTATACTACATGCCCCTGCTCAGGTTAATGGCCACAAGCGATGCCTTTAAGAGGAAATTGCTTGAACGCCTAATGAGGATAATGGGTTACTCCCTGGAAAGTATTGAGAAAACGCTTGGTATTGCGGAGGTGAGTACTGGTGGTGATGGTGAGGGGACTCAACGTAAGTCGTCGAAGAGATCCGGTGGGTAATTACGTCGTTGCAATGGACATTGAGACTTATGAATTATTAAAGCCGTCACTAGGTAAGCTGGGCTTGAATGCTGAGGTCATGGGTAGTGTCGTAATAATTAGGGATAGATCGTGGAGTCGCATTAATAAGTTAATTAATGTAGCCCGTGAACTATGCATTAGTGTGAATGAGGATTAGCCCCCTCCTGCTCCCTATCCCTCGCCTTACTGTGTATGCCGTGGGTTAGGCGTATTGTTAGGTATGCCTTGTCGAAGCCCCTCGTTATTATTATGAACCTAGTGAGTATTATGATGATTGCCGTGGCTAGGATGGCGACCTCACTGCCGAGTAATGAGTAAAACATTATGTATATCAAACCACCCAGTGCGGCCAGTGTTGCGTAGATGTCCTGCCTAAATACTATGGGTACTTCATTGGCTAGTACATCTCTAACCACGCCGCCTCCCGCCGCAGTAACCGCGGCCAGCAGCATCACGCCTAGTACGTTTAGGTGGTGTTCTACGGCGATCTCGGCGCCTATTGCTGCGAATGTCCCGAGGCCGATGGCATCGGCGTACATTAGGGCATTCCTATACCTGTAGATGCATGGGTAGAATACGTAGGCTATTAGTGAGGCTATTATTGCGGTGGTTGGGTATGGTAGGTAGGCTATGTTCATTGGTGGGAATATGCCGACGAATATGTCCCGTATTATGCCGCCGGCCAGGGCCACTGAGGAGCCTAGTACTATGCCGCCTAGGGCGTCCAGGTTCTTCTCGTAGGCCTTGAAGGCGCCTGAGGCAGCAAATGCCACTATCCCAATATAATTAAATATGTTTATTAATAGGTTTACGAAACCCACGGGAGGTGGGGCACGTATTAAGTATTTAATCCTAACTATCCATTTCCCAATGGCAGTGCGGGTAAACACTCACTGTTAATTTTAATAAGTCGTACACAAACCTTAATTAAAACAAGTTGGCTTAATGAGGCGTGACCAACGCGGTTGATGAAGCCCTTAAGTATGCATTAAATAGGCCGTGTGGTAAGCTAGTTCATAGGCGTGAGTTACCGCCTAACCAGAGGGTTATTCCCCGGTTCATAGTGTATGATGTTTACGACCCTCCCGAAGTTATTGATTTACCTAATTACAGGTTAAAGGTAACTGGGCTTGTTGAGAATAGGGTTGAAATACCATACATGGATTTACTTACGAAGGCATCTTGTGTGGACCTAGTCACTGATTTTCACTGCGTTACAGGGTGGTCGGTATTAAACGTGGCGTGGAGGGGTGTACCCACTAGGTATGTGATGGACCTGGCGAAGCCCAGGGGCAATTACATAATGGCAGTAGGTATTGATGGCTATACAACAAACCTACCACTGAGCGCCCTACTTGAGGAGACCACATTAATTGCCTATGCCATGAATAGTAAAGTACTGCCCAGGGAGCACGGCTTCCCACTAAGGCTCGTGGTCCCGTCCCGCTATGGTTGGAAGTCTGTGAAGTACCTTGGGGAGTTGATAGTCATGGATAGTGATGAGCCTGGTTATTGGGAGTTGCTTGGTTATCACGATAATGGCAATCCCTGGCTCGGGGAGAGGTTTCGCACGGGCCCAGTGACCATGAGGTGGAGGGTCAGGGTGGTGAGGTGATGGTAATGCGTGACCCGTGGTACGTTAGCGCTGGCGACTGCCTACTCTGCGCCCTTGAGTCCAGGTTTGGTGAATTGAGGGGGTTGGGTGTTAATGATGTTAGGGTTTTCGCTGACCTTGGTAGGGTTGTGATGGAGTTGGCGCCCTTGGGTAGGGCGGTAGTATTCATTGAATCATTCAATCACCTAACTAGGTCCTTGGGTATTGCGGATCTGCATGGTGATGAGAAGTTAATGCTTGAGAGAACCGCAGGGGAGTTAATAAATAGACTGGGTCTTGGTGATGATATTATTGATTACGTGAGGCTCGCGGCTTCGGCTAACTCTGTTGACATATCGATGAGGGGGTATGACTTCAGCGTGGATGGTTTCGTAAGGAGTATACTTGAGGAACCCACTTGGTTGGGTACGGACCCCGTGGACTTAAGGAATAGGCTTAGTCGAACTAGGAGTATTGCATACTTGGTTGATAATGCTGGTGAGTTCCAGTTTGACCTATTGCTCATTAGGAGGTTGTCCTCCATGGGTGTTAATGTCGTGGTGTATGCGAGGAGTAGTCCGTATGAGGTTGATGTCACGTATGATTATGTCATTGGTTTTGCGGGGAGTTTTAGGGTTAGGGCTTTGCCAGGTAATTACTCGGCCTTTTGGTATGGTGACGTGGTTAGGGAGTTGATGGGTTATGACCTAGTTGTTTCCAAGGGCCTTGATAACCTGGAGACGTTCATGGAGAGGCGGCCGGGGCTCAATAATGTACTCTTCCTATTTAGGGCCAAGTGCCCATTAATAGCCAGGGTGTTTAATGTTGAGAGGAATAAGCCAGTGGTGATGATGAATTTAAGGGAGTGATTGAGGGGTGTTTGTTGAGTTTCACCAGCCGTAATTAATCATATTGCTCAGGTTCATGGTAATTACGTAAAATGTAACATTACCACCATTCCCTAGGTATAATTCGCCATTAAGTACGGTTGGTAAATTTAGTGATTGGAGTTGCCCAGTGCAACTGGCCGTAATGCCCTGGGTCGCGGAGGTACTGCCGAAGATGCCTATGTTTTCCATCCCAATAAACTCATGGTTTGCCATGGTGAGGCTTGCCTCAATGCTACCGTGTGCATTACCACCTATGGTAATTGCGCTTGAGAATTTACAGGATAATCCTCCAATACTGAATCCAGTTATGTATATTGTTGTTTGGGTTGGGTTGATTACATTGATTATTAGCCTGGAGGTTCCATTGCCATAGATCAGTATTTTACCTGTTGCTCCGATTAATGTTGCATTCCAGGTTGTGGTTGGTACATGGATACGTGGTGGCCCGACGTTTATGCCAAGGCACCCAGCCACCATGGATTGCGATGAATTAAGTAGGTTATTCAGGTACTCATTTATTAATTGCTGTGCCTCAATTGGTGTAATTGTGCCATTGAGTACTCCCCTCAGTATCGCTGTTATGTTACTCATTACACTATTATTGAATTTAACATAACATAGGGCTGGGGTCACGCCACTAATGCCATATTGCCTGGCTAGGTTACTGATCGTGGAGTTCATGTAGTATAGGTAACCCCTGGTTATGTTCATTACCTGACCTGCATACTGCAGGTTATTCATGTATTCATTTAGCCTTAACCTGCATTGCTCCAGTGCCTGCTTAATGAGTGTTATATTACCGTTATTAAATGCGTTTGATAATTCATACCTGCATTGATTATATGCATTTAGTACATATGGTGTTAGGTTCGTCAATCCTTCACTGTTTAGTTCATTACTTGCATTAATGAAGCCCATGATCAGCGCCTGGGTGGTGTTTGATGCATTAATTAGGGCATTAGCCTGGGCTAGGCATGAGGAGTATTCATTAAGTAATTCATTGGTATTTATGTAGGCCTCGCTGGTTGATGAGTTGGCTAATGAACTCAGTAACTCCCTTACTTGGAGATAGCACTGCGTCAGTTGTTGTGGTTTAGGTAATGTAGTGTTTAGTTCCATGGATAATTGCCTTAATGAGGTGAATGCGCTGGCGTTGAGTTGTTCAAGTCTTGGGGTCATAATGCGTATAATTACGGTATTTCTCTCGTTTGCTGGTAGTAGTAATGATGCCATGGTCAACTCAGTCCTTAAAAATGCCAATTCCTTAGCCGTGGTGTTGGAGTAAATATTAGCATTGCTTAGGTTATTATTTATACTGGTTAGTACGTATATTGCTGTGTTTAAACCGGTTAGTGCCCTCGGTGTTGTACTTGTGCCCAGTAGCGTCCTTGCATTGCCTAGGGCCGTCAAAACCACGCCCATTATGCCCGGTGTACTATTTACTGCAGGGGATGAGAGGGCCTTGATCACGAAATTAACCACTGTTTCGTTATTAGTCAGGTTATTGATAACCGTGGAGTTCACACTGGTGGTCATCTCATGGAGATTATTCAACACTGATTGAGTTGCATTGTAGTTGACACTGGCCATTAAACTGGTCGCCAGGTTTATGGCTGAATTAAGCGTGGTAATGGCATCAATGTAATCACCCTCCGAGGCGTAGGCCTCGGCTTTATTAATTAACTTAATAACAGTTGTTGAGTTAATGCCAGTGGCGTTTAGAGCAGTAGCCCAATGCTCGGCAATGATTAGGTGCACGTTATACGAAATAAGCAAACCACTGGAGCCGATGGAAATGCCTGAGGATGCATTACTAATGACCCCAGTAGTCGCTGTCGTGTCCTGCGCATGCAGACCTGCTCCAAGGGCTAAGGTAATTATTACCGCACTAATCAGTAGTAATGTGGGTAGACGCATCACGCTGGGTATTGGGTGGATGTATTTAAGGAAGACGTGGTGAAAAGACCGTGGAATGATAGGAAGCGCTGTGAAAAGCTAAAATGCATGGCAAGCCCCATCAGTGTAGCATCAATGATTAATTAATCATAGGCATTGTTCACATTGAGGCACGGCTATACAAACATGCGGAGACCTGTTAAACGTTTAATAAAGGATAAAGGGTTTCATGCAGTGCAGTGTTCAATGTCTGTGGCAACTGGCTTCGAGTACCTGGAGAAACTAAGGGATTTCTTCTATGGAATGCTGGAGTTGAGGGATAGGCTCAGGGCGAGTGGCTTCAGTTGGCCTAGGCCGTATGAACTTGGTGGTGTGGCCACGGGCACCGTGAAGGTCAAGGTCGGCTTCCCCTCAATGCTTAGGAATGGCGTCATAATGGATGTGACTAATGTGGAGCAGGCCCAAATCGCCGAGGAGGCAGGCGCCGTTGGTGTGATGGTTCTAGATAAGTTACCCTACGACGTGCGTAAGGCCGGTGGTGTGGCCAGGATGGCTGATGTTAAGGTTATTGAGGATGTAATGAGGCATATAACGATACCGGTCTCTGCGAAGGTCAGGATTGGTCATTACTACGAGGCCTTCATACTCGAGCAGATAGGTGTTGACCTGATAGACGAGTCTGAGGTGCTCACACCGGTCGATGAGCAGCACCACATTAACAAGTGGTTGTTCGTGGTGCCCTTCGTGAATGGATGCCGAGAGTTATGCGAGGCCTTAAGGAGGATCAGTGAGGGCGCGTCGATGATTAGGAGTAAGGGTGAAGCGGGTACAGGAAATGTCAGTGAGGCTGTTAAGCACTTCAAGGTGCTCTACGGGGCAATTAATGAATTGTACGCGGCCTATAGGGATGGTGATGAAGAGAGGCTTAGGGACTTCGCCAGGCAGTGCCAGGTGCCGCTGGAGTTAGTGGCGTTGACGGCTAGGTTGGGCAGGTTGCCGGTGATAACCTTCGCTGCCGGCGGGATAGCTACACCGGCTGACGCGGCCCTAATGATGTGGCTTGGGGCTGACGGCGTCTTTGTTGGTTCCGGGATCTTTAAGAGTCAGGATTCAAGGGAGAGGGCTGAGGCCATTGTATTGGCCACGGCTCACTGGGATGACCCTGAGGTGGTTGTTGAGTCGCAGAGGATGGTTAGCGAGAGGGCATCAATGATGGGTACAGACATTAGGTCACTAAAGCCGGAGGAACTACTCCAGACCAGGGGTGTCTAGTGTGAGGGTTGGGGTGCTTGCATTGCAGGGTGATGTTGAGGAACATGAATATGCCGTTAAGAGGGCGGCCGAGGAGTTGGGAGTCAACGTAGATATTACTAGGGTTAAGAGGGTTGAGCACTTAAATGGGTTGGGTGTCTTAATTATACCAGGCGGTGAGTCGACCACAATAGGCTCATTGGCAAGGCGCAACGGCTTAATTGATAGGCTCAGGGACTTAATAATCAATGGATTACCAACGCTGGGTACGTGCGCCGGCGCCATATTCATGGCCAAGGAGGTCAGGGATTCCGTGGTTGGTGAAACAGGTCAATCAATACTTGGCGTAATGGACATAGCCGTGGTGAGGAACGCCTTTGGTAGGCAGGGGGAATCCTTCGAGAGTGACCTGGAGATTGATGGTATTGGCATAGTTAGGTCGGTCTTCATTAGGTCGCCGGCCATAATTAGGGCCTGGGGTAACACAAGGCCTCTGGCTAGCGTCATGCACCCCAGGTTGGGTAATGTTATTACTGCAGCCCAGGAAAATAACATGTTAACCACGGCATTCCACCCGGAACTGACAACAACGAAGATACACAAATACCTGCTTGAAGTGGCGATGGGTAGGCAATAATAATCAATATTAATTCCCTTAAGGAATTAAAATAAACCATTTATTATGTAATTCATTAATACACTGTATTTCTCGCTTTAAATTCACCTAATCATGTCCTTTAGGCACTTCGTATGGCTTTGTATCTTTCCAGAACTCCTCCTCGGCCTTACTTGGCAAGTCATACTCCACGGGATCTCTAACGCCATTAATCTTAAACGCCCACCTCCTCATATAGCAGGGCCCACACCTACCGCAGTGCCTCTCCCCATTGTCATAGCAACTCCAGGTCAAGTGGAGTGGTGCGCCAACCTCTAGGCCCAGCCTCACGATTTCATGCTTGACCAAGTGCCCGACGGGCATTATCAACCCCACATGCTTATTGGGCCCAACAGCATACGGCATCACTTTATCGAGTAATCTAATGAACTCCATCTCATTATCCGGGTACGCACCGGCCTCCTCCAGGTTAATACCAGTGGCTATGTAGTCGAAGCCGTAGGCCTCGGCGATAGCCGTGGCCAGGGCTATGAACACGAAGTTCCTAGCCGGCACCCACTCATGGGCGAATTCAGCGCCCTCCCTACCCTTATCGACTCGGTTAATCTCCCCATCACCCAGGAGTGGTGAGTGCCTAACCACCTTGAAGAAGTCCATGTTAACCTCGAGTAGTGGAACGCCGAGGAACTCAGCAGTCCTCCTAATCGCCCTATACTCCTGGGTCTCAGCCCTATGGCCATAGTTGAAGTGCAGCAGCGTCACATCATAACCCTGCCTGAGCAGGTAAGTGGCTGCCGTGGTTGAGTCAAGGCCCCCACTGGCTATTACGAGGACCCTCTTCCTCCCATCCTGCCTCTCCATCCTCAGTGATACCGTGGACCAGGTACCATCAATCCCAATCTCCATGGCGGTATAGGGCTCGACACGCCTAAGGATTGGCATGCCCCAAATGGGCTTGTTTTGATCCTCGACTAAGTAATCATCTAGGCTTGCGAAGAATAGGGCCCTTAGGTCACTGTACCAGGCCATGTAGAGTGGCTTGAAGTTCGTGGCAAGCCAAACCCTGCCTGGCCTATGGGTATCCATTACCGCCAATGCGTAACTACCAATAACGTGATTAATGAGTACATCCCTAAGCCCATTCAGTGACCCATCCCAAAGCCCCTCGAGTAATGGTGGGAGTATTGCGGTATCTATCCTGGACCTACGGGTCAGGTTGAACCTAACCTCAAGGTCCCTATCATTCGCTATTGTGCCGTTGTGAACCACGACAACGTGCTCGCCAATCATTGGCTGTATGTCATCCTCGGTCTTAACCCTCACG
>DAJV01000133.1 GCA_002496475.1 Vulcanisaeta sp. UBA163
AGTTAAGACTGAAGCTCATGAGACTGAGGGAGAGGAAGATTAACCTCATTCCAGGAGTTTTTATTCACTTGTTGTGGGATCCTATTCATTATCTTGGGTGGTGTATCTAACATGGGGCGTTGAAATACTTAGAATTAGGGTTATTTTTAAGATTAAAATTCTGGAATTATTTTTAGATTTAATTCATGCTCTCTGAAGAATTATTGCATAGCCTTGCCCACCACCAACACATGCGGTTGCAAGCCCATACTCCTTACCGGTTAATTGTAACTGTCTCGATAATGTTCCAGTGAGTCTCGCACCGGTTGCGCCCAGTGGGTGTCCAATGGCTACTGCTCCTCCTCTTGGGTTTACCTTGTTCTTCTCTATCCCTAATTCTTTAATCGCATTTAGTGTAACTACGGCAAATGCCTCATTTATTTCCCAAATATCTATATCATCAACCTTAAGCCCTGCCTTAGCCAGTGCCCTCTTCGATGCAGGTACTGGTCCCTCGCCCATTATTGATGGATCAACGGCAGCCCAACCAAGGGACACAACCTTAGCCAGTGGTTTTAGACCGAGTTCCTTAACCATCTTGCCAGACATTAGGACGACCAATGATGCACCGGAGTTAAGAGGGGCTGAATTACCAGCTGTTATTACTCCACCTGGTTTAAAGGCCGGTGGCAACTTAGCCAGTGCATCCATTGAAGTATTGGGCCTAACACTTAGGTCCTTATCAACCACGGTCTTCTGCCCATCCTTAACTACCTCTATCGGAAGTATCTCATCCTTGAAGTAACCCTCCTCATATGCCTTACTGGCCAGTATATGACTTCTGTAGGACCATTCATCCATCTCCTCCCTACTTATCTTCCTGAGAGCTGCCAACTTCTCTGCCGTTAACCCCATTACGTACCCAGTGGCCATATCATACATTGCATACTCGGGATTCGTGGCCAAGTCAAGGTGTGGGACTATGTATGGGTTATTATACATGGGAACCCTCGACATGTGCTCATAACCCCCAGCAAACACTATGTCGGATTGCCCAGTCCATATCTCCATTGTACCAATACCTATTGCATCAAAGGATGATGCACACTGCATGTCAACAGCCATGGCTGGTATGGTGATTGGGAACTTCGCCAAGAACACGGGTATCCTACCACCCATGCTCCAGTTATCGCCACCCTGCAGGGCATTACCAACTATTACATGGTCTATTTGTTCAGGTTTTATGCCAATGTCCTGAACCGCCTTTACAAGTAATTTTGAGAAGAGTGTTGGGCCACTTATTTCATAGAAGACGTCGAATTTCGGATCCTCCCTCTTAACCCTGGAGAAGGCAGTCCTCTTGAAGTAAACTACGTATGCTTCCCTATCCTCACCCATATCCCTATCGAGCCCATTAATGCTTAGGGCACTAATAATATTTGTTGAAATATAGGTTATATAGCGCATGTATTAATCAACGAGACCTACGAGTAGGCATGGACGTACCCAGGCTTCACGAAGGTGGCTAGGGAGGAGGGCTTCCTAGAAGTTGCTGAGTGACTTGAGGCGGTGGCTAAGGTGGAGGGGTTCCACGCCAATAGGCTCAACGAGGCCCTGGAGAAGTACTATAAGGGTAGGGGAGTTAAAACTGAGGTTGAGGACGAAACACTGGGTAAGTTATAAGGCGTTTAACATGGCAAGCGACATACTTAAAATCATAAGTAACCTTTATTTCCATCACAGTACTCGGGAATTAGGGAAAGGGTCTACGAGCTAGTGAGTAATTACAAGGCAAATAGGTATGTTAAGGTTGATGATAGGGTCACGGCGCTCTTCGAGGGTGTGGTGACTGTGTGGTTTCAAATCGAAGAGACTGCGTACTTGGAGGGTGTTGATGATGAGGCCGTAATCAGGGAGGCCGTGAAGACCTACAGCCCAATGGTACCCAGGAAGGATGAGGTCTCACTAACGGTCTTTGTACACATATTCAACAATGATGAACTTAGGAACCTATTACCCAAGTGCAATGGTATTGAGAAGTCCATAAGCCTAGTAATTAACGACCGCACAATACCGGCAAAGCCCATATACCCAGAGGACTATGGGTCAGGCACACTGCCAAGGAGTATTCACTACCTCAAGGTCAGTGAGCCGGGGCTAGATTCACTGCTTAACCAAGCATCCTCAGTGGCGCTCTCGATAACACACCCAATGGTTAATAAGGTAATTAAGACATCACCTGAGATCCTGGAAACCCTGAGACGCTCAGTTAAGGACGTTTCATGGCAATAGGCACGCCAGTTCAGCCTTGGGCGCCTCTCAAATACTCATCAATGGCTTTCATTATATCGCCAGGGTCAGCCCTACCCCTTAACTCCTTCATCAATGCATTCATGAGCTTATTCCTATCGTTTATGCCGAGCCTAGGCGCCCTCTCCATGACGTACTTCCTAACCTCATCAAATCCCATTCTCCTAAGCCCCAACTTATTGATTACGTCATTAATGGGTTTACCAGGCTCCTTACTCCACGCCGTTATTATTTCCGGTATGGCCTCCTTTGTTATCACACCCTGGGCAAGTCCATCAAATATTGCCTTAAGGTGATCCTCGGTTATTACCGAAACATCAACACCATCCCTCTGGAGGGACTTCATGGTGTTCACGACTGTGTTGGCTATTAACGTGGCTGGAACCCTACCCTGAAACTCGCTTATTAAGTAATCAATTAAGTCATAAAATGGGGACTTGATTACCTGCATTGCCAATTCCCTACTCATGCCGTAACTGACGTACCTACCCACCCTGGACTCAATGGGTTCTGGTATTAATGCCCTAGCCCTGGTCAACACCTCCTCGGTAATCCTTATGGGCCTAAGGTCAGTCTCTGGGTACATCCTCGCGGCGCCGGGTCTAGGCCTCATGAACCTCGTAGTGCCGTCCGGATTAGCAGCCCTAGTCTCCTCAGGAACACCATGAAGTGCCTCCCTAATCCTATCGACGATTACGTCCACAGCATCCACCAAGTCCCTATCCGAGGTGCCGGCTAGGAGGATGAATGAGTCAACGCCAAGCCTTGAGGATACCCTGGAGACCTCCTCAGCGGTTATCCCATAGCCAGGCAATTCATCACTGTGGATTAGGCCGGACAAACTCGTCCAAACCCTAACCCTATCCGCCAACTCAGTGCCAAACCTCCTATTCGGCTGAACCTCCCTACCCAGTATACCCTTTAGCCCAGGCGTCTTCACAGCCATCACCCTACCACCATTGTCAAGAACCCTCCTAATCAAGTTTGACTTCGTTGATGAGAAAACATCGGTGACATCCACAAAATCCTTAACAAACCAATCCCCCCTCACGCCCCTCTTGATCATTTCATCACGAATGACCAGCAAATTTAATTGACGCTGAACCTCATACTCAATAACCTTAGGTATAAGGCTTAGGTCAGGTACACCCTTAATCTCCGTCTTCGCGCCGCCCTCTATCGAGACATTCACATCCTGCCTAACGGTCCCAAGNNCCCCTCTTCGCCTTACCAGTCATCTTAATACTATGCCCAATGTAATAAGCAACCTCCATAACCTCCTGAGGACTGTAGGTAAGGATCCCAGTAGATACCTCGATGAGCGGTATACCGAGCCTATCAAGCCTANNGCATCCTCCTCAAGGGCTATTGTCTGTATTGGCACCTTATAATCAAAGAACTTAGCCAAGCCATCATGGGCAACGAGCATGGTCCTCTGGAAACCCGATGTGTTTGAACCATCAATGACGGTCTTCCTCATGACGTAAACCTCATCAAACACCTTAGCGTTGAACATCATGGCAACGGCTAGGGCAGCCTCAAGGGACTCAGGATCCGGATCATGTGGAGGCTCCTCATCGAGCTCCACGAGGCACGTGGTGTCGTAGTAACCATCATAAATGAAGGTCCTACGCTTCCTAAACTCCCAAATAGCCGCAGGGTCAACCTCACCCAACTCACTCATGCTAGGCCTCAACCTCCTAACAACCCTGAAGTGAGGCTCATCACTCCTAATGACCGGCGGGCAATTACAGAATAACTTCCTACCAGTGTTCAATTGAATGTGTATCTCCAAACCAACCTTAAGCCCAACAGCCCTATAATCAACCGGCATATACAATCACAACACTGCCATTACCTAAATTAATTTATTACCAGTAGAAGTAAGTTTTATTTCCTTAACTCGTAAAACACCACCTGGGGTTTCGGTAATGAAATAGGCATTGTAAGGCTTTACCAATGGCCCCAGTCCTCAACATGCTTTAGAATGCGTAACCTACCATTACGAAATAAGTAATGCCATTGCTGAGTTGGGGAAATAGGCGAGTCAAGGAAAGAGCATGAGAAGTATGGTTTAAAGGGGCGGATTATGAGGCACGGTGAGCCTCTGCCACCATGCTTACCGCCTAGGCCGATGAGTACGTAAATCAACATGATGAATACGGGTATTAACAAGACGAGGAGGGCACGAAGCTTATTGCTATTATAATTAGCCGCGTCAGCACGAATGATTAAATGAAAGCGATAAGGTGTACGTGAGTTAAATCCACCACATATAAGGTGAAGTTTTATTAACCCAATATAATGATTTAGGCTGGGTTATGGTACCACCATTAAAGAAGGTAAGCGATTATGTATGGGAAATACCGAAGGGGTACAAGCCATGCATGAAGGTACCGGCTAGGATATTCGCGGATGAGACACTGATTGAGAAGATGAAGACGGACATGACCCTGGAGCAGGCGGCCAACGTAGCCTGCCTACCGGGCATATACAAGTACAGCATAGCCCTACCAGATGCACACCAGGGTTATGGATTCCCAGTGGGTGGCGTGGCTGCTATGGACATGGAGAATGGCGTAGTTAGCCCGGGAGGTATTGGTTACGACATTAACTGCGGCGTGAGGCTCCTTAGGACGAATTTGACGGAGAAGGATGTTAGGCCAAGGCTCAGGGAGCTCGTGGACACAATATTCAAGTTAATCCCAGCCGGCGTTGGCGAGACTGGTTTGCTTAGGTTATCCCTTAGTGACTTGGATAAGGTGCTTGATGAGGGCGTTGATTGGGCGTTATCCAAGGGCTATGGTTGGGGTGATGATAAGAACTTCATTGAGGAGTTCGGGCATTACGAGGGTGCTGACTCGAGTAAGGTCAGTCAGAGGGCTAAGGAGAGGGGTAAGGACGAACTTGGCACTACGGGCAGTGGCAATCACTTCATTGAGATTCAAATCATTAATAAGATATTCAACCCAGACATAGCCAAGAGACTTGGTATTGAGCAGGAGGGGCAGGTAATGGTTCTAATACACACTGGCAGTAGGGGCCTCGGACACCAAGTCGCCACTGACTACATAAGGGTTGCCGAAAATAAAATGAGGCAGTGGAACTTATTCCTGCCGGACAGGGAGTTGGCGGCGATGCCTCTAAACACTAGGGAGGCCCAGGATTACCTAGCGGCCATGAAGGCTGCGGCTAATTATGCATGGACGAATAGGCAGATAATCACGCACTGGGTTAGGGAGGCATTCAGGAGGGTCTTTGGTAAGGATCCTGATAAGCTGGGCCTCGAGATTGTCTATGATGTGGCTCACAATATTGCTAAGATTGAGGATCACGTAGTTGATGATGCGGGTCACGTTAGGAAGGTGCTTGTGCACAGGAAGGGGGCCACCAGGTCATTCCCACCTGGTAGGCTGGAGATTCCGCCCAAGTATAGGGACGTTGGGCAACCAGTCCTGATACCTGGGAGTATGGGCACAGCCTCATACGTACTAGTTGGGCTACCCACCTCATTTCAAGTGACCTTTGGCACAGCACCACACGGAGCAGGTAGGACACTGAGTAGGTCTGCCGCGGTTAGGATGCTGCCGCCAAATAAGGTCAGGAGCTCCCTAGAGGGTAGGGGAATAATTGTTAGATCCGCCGAGAGCGAAATAATATCTGAGGAGGCACCCGAGGCGTACAAGAACGTTGATAAGGTTGCCGAGGTAGCTGAGGCAACGGGCATGGCTAAGAGGATTTCAAGGCATGTACCCATCGGCGTCGTTAAGGGTTAAAAGTGGGTATGGAAAATCAATCCCCACCCTAATTAATCCTCACAATCCCCCGCACTACTCAGTGGTAAATAAACACCCTAATTACTGAAGGATAACACCTTCATTGGCGTGAATTAGTCCCGTTCACGGGCAGGATTGGGTTCGTTATGACGACTATACCGCAGTGCCATGTGGCAAATCTTTAAAAAGGTTCTCGTTTCCTTATCGATGTAATGAGTGATCGAGGAATTACACTGTCCAAGGAGACGGTTACTTACCAAGTTGGTGGAGTAACAATAATTGAGGAGTGCCCAAGGGACCTGAGGACACTGGATGGTGAACCCATTAGGCTATTCGGTAAGTGGGCCTTCGATAACGTGGTTATTAAAGACCCAGGACTCAGGAGGTACCTATGCATTAAACCCACGTACCTACCGCACACTGGTGGTAGGTATCAGAAGAGGAAGTTTGGTAAGGCTAAGATACCGGCCATTGAGAGATTAATAAATCAATTAATGCACCCAGGTAAAAACGCCGGTAAGAAGCACAAGGTCTATAACATAGTCAAGAGGGCCTTCGACATAATACACCTAAAGACAGGGCAAAACCCAATACAGGTTTATGTAGATGCCCTAGTTAATGCAGCACCAAGGGAGGAGATCACCAGGGTGGTTTATGGCGGTATAGCCTACCCAGTATCCGTAGATGTTTCACCAACGAGGAGACTTGACATAGCCATTACATGGATAACCGAGGGCGCCAGGCAATGCTCCTACAATAACCCAAAACCCATTGAGGAATGCCTTGCCGAGGAACTAATCGCCGCCGCACAGAACGACCAGAAATCATTCGCAATCAGAAGAAGGGACGAAACAGAGAGAGTCGCCGCAAGCGCAAGGTAACCCAACCCTATAACAATATTCCCACTAAACTAACCCTAGGAATACTTATTTAGCCAGAGACTCAACAATTAACCACAATGTCAATCACAGAATTAATATGGGTTGAGAAGTATAGGCCATCGAGGATTGATGACATTATTAACCAGGAGGAGGTTAAGGACAGGGTAAGGCAATTCCTCAAGACCGGCAACATGCCTCACATGCTCTTCTACGGCCCTCCTGGTACTGGAAAGAC
>DAJV01000045.1:0-280 GCA_002496475.1 Vulcanisaeta sp. UBA163
GCCACATTCATACCTATTGCCACGCCTAATTCCACGGCAGAATTTATTGGCTCTAATTAATTCCGTGTTATCAGCACTTAACGACTTACTCATCATTACCCAAGCACAAGTCATCAACAAACTTAATATAGGCACCCCATAATCGGAATAGAGTATTAACGAGGCTTAGGTCCATGTCCCCGGTAAGCCCAGTTCATGGGTTAGGCGCGCACTGAGGCGCTTCGAGATTAGCAGTGTTAGGCAAGTCAGCGGGAATGCCTGGGTGGTAAATGGTGACCCG
>DAJV01000045.1:286-29247 GCA_002496475.1 Vulcanisaeta sp. UBA163
TCGTGAGGCTTAGGGATGGTAAGCATTACTACTCATGCCTCGAATCCAACTGGGGCTTACGCATGATGAGTTGAGCGCCGTGGTGAGCATCGTAGGTATGGTCGCTAAGAGGGTGGGTTACCAGGTAATAATGAGTAGTAAGGTTGCGACTGTTAACGGCCATGTGAGTCCCGTCAATATTTAACGGGTTGTCTTAAGCCAATTATTAATTGGCACTAGCGGTGATGTTACTGTTACTGCGCCAAGTAACAACCAGTAAATGGGTAGTAATATTATGGCCTCGCCCATGTTCATGCTCTCATGAATAAAGTCACGCATTAGGTACAGGACGAGTATCTCCGATATTAAAACCGCGGTAGCCAATTGGTACAGGGTTATTATTGCATATGCCTTGGTTATTATTGCCATATAGGCCACAAGGATGAAACCTATGAATGAACCCACTAGTAGAGACGGCGGTAGTGCAATGAACACGTAAAGCATTATTACCCTCAATGCATAATTAAATTGAACACCTTGCCTAAACAACAAAACCAGGTTCTGGGCATAACCCTTATTCCACCTAATCCTCTGCCTTATGAAGCCTGCTATATTCAACGGCGCTAATTCATATACGTATGAGTCAAGAAGCCCAATGGAATAACCTCGTTCAGCCAACTTGATTGAGAGCAGGGCATCCTCGGCCATGCTATGGGGTATGAAATCAACGGCATCTCTCCTTATGAAGAGTCCCTCACCTGACAGCGGTGTTATCTTAATCGTAGCCCTCAGAAATGGGACTATGGCATTATACCAAATTATAGACTCCAGGTACATCAACCCACCAAGCACACTATCCCTATACCTATACACCCTGGTGCCCACTGCTGCGTAACCTCTCTCTATCATTAGTAGGACGGCATTAAGGACCTGGTCGTTTGGGAATACGTCATCAGCGTCGTAGAAACCAATGATCAAGCCACTGGTGTACTTCATGGCGGTGTTCATGGCTATGGCCTTAAGCCTGCGCCCGGCATTATCATTGGTTATGACCTTTATGTTTAATGAACTCAGGAACCTCCCAGTGGCCCTTAATACCTCATTGAGTGTATTCACGTCGTCCTTATCAATTACTATGAGGACCTCCAGTAGGTTCTTGGGGTAGTTCTGTGACGAGACACTGTCAAGCGTCTTCTCAATACTTTGCTTCCTCTCCCTATAAACGGGTAGTACAATGGATACCTTGGGAAGGCTCTCAACATGTGCATTTACGGATGTTGGTTTTTCATAAGCATGAGCCCTTCTGGAAATGAGGTATTGCACTGCCCATAACGCCGTACCTATCATTATTAGTACCTCCAATGCAGTGATTGCACTATCTTGCATATCATGGATGCCTATTATTAAGGGCATTTAAAGTATTTTATTCACGTAGATGCGGCGTGGGCATTAGCATTATCAATTAGAGGTATTATCCGCTGTGATTAAAATGAGTATTTTAAATATTCTCGGGTGAAGGTGGTGATCGTGGATTTAAGCGTTAAGATTATCCAGGAGGGTGATGAGTATCAAGTGATTATTGAGGGTGATGGAGTAACGAGGATCCTAAAGGCTCACTCAATTGATGAATTAACGAGTTCCCTAATCAACGAGATCAGGGATTTACTGTCAATTAAGGAAAATACGGAAACCCTAAAGTCAAGTACATGCTCCCTGAGGGGTTGGTACATTAGGTTACCGATAATGAAACTCCTGGACATAGTGGCCTTCCTTACGAAGAATAACCAGGGTGATGCAACGGAGAACCTACTGAAATACCTGGATGCACATGGGCTTAGCAGGTCGAATTACAGGGTGATCGTACCAACACTGTCAGCGTTGGGGCTTTGGAAGCAGGGTAGATTAACCAGGGAGGCTGAGGAGTTGGGTAAGGCCGTGATTGACAGTAGCCAGGAATTACCTAACCTACTGTATAGGATAGTCACTAGGAATTGTATGTTGAAGGACGTCATCGATAAGTTGGCCGAGGGTTACCCAGTGAATGATGCAATAAAGCCTCTGGGCCTAACCAGGAGGGATGAGATCAATTACACAATAAACCTCTTGGAGATCATAATGAACAGTGACGAGTTCAAGTGCCTCTATTACACCAAGGCCCTTGGGAATTACCTAAGGGGTGGTGGTTGCTTCACTGCGTTGGATCTACCGAGAGGTTGCATGCTGAACCAGGTTGTCGCGATCTTCAATTATTTAATGAGTAATAAGGGTTTTCACATGATGAGTCTATTGAATGATGTTGATGTAACTGTGAACCTTGGCTCTGTAACCGCGCAGTTGTATGATGACTATGCATTGATTATCCAGGGTAGTAAGCCTGTTGGTGCCTTGATTGGCGAGGTCATAATTACCAATAGTAATTACGCGCCTAGGGCTAGGGAGGCCGTGGATAGGCTTGAACCAATAGCCACGAAAATAACGAGACTCAATAACCTACCATTCAGTATGATAATAGTACCCATAGTAATAAGGGATGAGTGCCCCAGGGTGAAGGCCTACGTTATGGTTGGTAATAAAATGGGTGATTGGATTGCGAGGGTCTTTGACCTTCCCTGAGCCTAGGTTTCCTTGGCGTAAATACTGACGAGTGACCTGAACCCCATCTTATTGTAGAAGTTTATGGCTATTTGGTTCTGTGTTGGGAACTCAGCCGTTATTAATTGGGCACCCCTCTCACGGAGTATTCCTATGGTCTTCTCAAGCATCATCCTTCCCAACCCCTTACGCCTATATTCAGGCATTATGTAAAAATCAACAATGGCGCCCTCAACACTCGGTGAGTAAAAGAGCCTTTCCCTAATGTCCGCCTTAATGAATCCAACTATCTTGCCCATGTCCTCAGCAACGAGTAACAGGTGATCCTTGCCATTATGAATGGCATTTACCAGGTACCCCCTGGCGCGCTCTGCGCAATCATTCCTTGCACTGAATAACGGGTCAAATTCACTATTTAGTCTTTTTAACCTGACCACAAGGTCTACCAATACCTCCACATCGTTCTCCCGAGCTTCCCTGATTGTAACCATACCGAGGAATAGGAGAAATCACCCCTTAAAAATGCTTTTATATCAAAGAATAATCAGGAGGATAATGGGTAAGCAATCCCCAGTGCCGTTATTGGTTAATGGAAGGAGGAGCGATGGTAGATTACCCGATGAGCATAGACCAGTGAGGATGGAGGTTGGTGTGATAAACAATGCCGAGGGTAGCGCATTGGTTGCCTATGGCAATACAGTAATACTTGCCGCCGTCTATGGACCTAGGGAGGTACCTCAGAAGCACCTTGAATTGCCGGACAAGGCAATACTGAGGGTTAGGTATCACATGACGCCGTTTAGTACCTCGGAGGGTCGAAAGAGCCCTACACCATCTAGGAGGGAGATTGAGATATCTAAGGTAATCAGGACTGCCCTGGAGCCCGCGGTGATCCTTGAGAGGTTTCCGAGGACTACCATAGACGTTTATATAGAGGTGTTGCAGGCCGACGGTAGTACCAGGGTCACTGGAATAACAGCTGCATCCCTAGCCCTCGCCGACGCCGGAATCCCCATGAGGGATTTACTAGTTGGTGTTTCCATAGGAAAGGTACTAAGTACCATAGTGGTTGACTTAAACCAACTTGAGGATCAGTATGGCGAGGGCGATATGCCCTTCGCAATCATGTATGGGCATGGTTTAATAACCCTCATGCAAGCCGACGGTGAGTGGTTACCCAATGAGATTAGTCAGTCGGTTGAGCTCGCCTTTAAGGCCGCTGAGAGGATTTATAATATGCAAAAGGACGTCCTTAAGAGTAAGTATGCTGAGCCATCGGTTTCATTAATGACCTAAACCATTAATATTGAAACAAATAAAATTAAAAGGCTTAGGTAGTGTCACCTCTTAAATGCTAAGTGTAACCCAGGAGAAGGGTGTTATTCCAAAGCTTAAGCAGGAGGTTATGAAGAAGATGATTGAGCAGGGCGTTAGGATTGATAATAGGGGATTGAATGATTATAGGGCATTAAGTATCAGGGTTGGAGTTGTGAGGACTGCCGACGGAAGTTCACTGGTATCCCTTGGTAATACCAAGGTAATGGCGGGTGTTAAGGTTGAGGTTGGAAAACCCTTTGAGGACACGCCTGATGAGGGCGCATTAATTGTAAACCTGGAGATCGCGCCTACGGCATCCCCAGACGTAGAACCTGGACCACCTGATGAGAATGCAATTGAGGTTGCCAGGGTAGTGGATAGGGCGATAAGGCACAGCGGCTTCCTGGACTTCAAGTCATTATCAATAGTCACGGGCAAGCATGCCTGGTTTCTCTGGGTGGATGTTTACGTGCTTAACCACGATGGTAATCTCGTGGACGCATCAACAATAACCGCAGTAGCCGCATTAATGAACACGACACTACCTAAGGTTGAACTCGACCCAGCAGGTAATATACTACGAATAGATAGGAGTAGTAGATCACCACTGTCACTAAACATGGATAAACTACCACTAACAATAACCCATGTTAAGATTGGCAATTTCCTCCTCGTGGACCCCATGCGTGAGGAGGAGGATTTGTCAGATGGCGCCTACATAACCGGTGTGGCTGGTGGTAGTATTGTGGCGATACAAAAGGTGACTGGCGCCTTTACTAAGGATGAGGTGAATTACATGGTGAGTAATTCCATTAATCAATACATAAAGCTCAGGGAATCCATAATAAACTCCATGAGGAATCCGCCAACGGACCTTCAACTCTAACTCAGTATTCAGCGGTTTCGTCACTAGGTCAGGGCTGCAAACCATCATCACCTAAGAAATACGTATCAAAATTAATTAAAGGGCTTGCGCATTAATTAATGATGGCTAATGTAGGCATTAAGTTCGAGGATTACGTTGCTGAATTACTAAGTAGGCTAGGGCTTAAGGTTCTTGATAGGAGGGCTAGGGTTATGGTTAATGGGATTGAGGTTGGCGAGGTCGATATAGTGGCCGAGGACAACGCGGGTAATAAGTATGCCATTGAGGTTAAGTCAGGTAAGGTTGACGTGAGCGCCATTAGGCAGGCATACGTTAATGCCAAGGTATTGAACGCTAAGCCATTGATAGTTGCCAGGGGTTTCAGTAACGATTCGAGTAAGGCATTGGCTGATGAGTTAGGTATTTCTGTGATAAACCTTGAGGATGCCGTTGTTTTAACAATTGATGAGTTAAGGACCGTCATTGAGAACGTCATTTATGAATCCGTTGGAGACTTGGTAAATACGGTGTTTACGTTAGCCGCGAAATCATGTGATGCCAAGGTTAGGGACATCATGGATGCAGTGATTAATTGCAACGATTGGAACTGCGTATGCGATAAGCTGGGTGTTAATCAGGGCGATTGTGGTTCCCTAATAAGCGATATCAAGAGGACGTTAGGACTTGGTAACTTATCACTGAGTAAGTTAAGGACTGCTATCCGACTGTATAACCTGGTTTCCCTGTTGATGAATTCATGCAACAGGGGAAATACTTAATTAGGATTCTACGTAGTATTCGGTTAATGAAGATAGACGAGTTATTGAGGGAGTATAGGTCTGTGTGGGCGATTGATCATGCAAGGTCATTACTGGAGTGGGACTTAGAGGTTAACATGCCGGTTGATGGAACCGCTGCACGTGGTGAGGCACTGGCGCAGTTAACCCTGATCCGGAGGGAGTACCTACTTCGGCTTAGGGACTTGGTTGGTAAGTATGGGGATTCCAAGGACCTCAGCGACCTTGAAAAGGGCGTTATTAGGGTTCTAGGCAGGGAATTGAAGTATTATACCTTGATACCTCCTGAGATCCTTGAGGAGCTTGATAGGACGGCAACAAAGGCAGCCGTCGTCTGGAGAGAGGCCAGGAGGGAATCTAACTTCAGTAAGTTTAAGCCGTATTTATCGAAGATCCTTGAGTTGGAGAGAACTATTGCGGATAAGCTTGGTTATGAGGGGCACCCATATAACGCACTCCTTGATTTATATGAGGAGGGATTCACAGTTAATGATGCTGATAATGTCTTCAACACATTACTTCCCAACCTAAAGGCATTACTTGATAAGGTAATGAGTGAGGGCAAGTACCCGAGTAGGCATCCGCTTGAGGATATACCCTATGATGTAAATGTAATGAAGTCAGTCAATGAGGAATTACTTAAGGTATTGGAGGTGCCTGTGGGTAGTAGGTTTAGGATGGATGTATCGGCTCATCCATTTACGATAGGCATGTCGATCAATGATGTGAGGATAACCACTAGGTATGAGGGAAGGGACTTTAGGTCCACCATGTTCTCCGTTATTCATGAGAGTGGGCATGCTATGTATGAGTTAATGATTGATCCATCCCTTGAAATGACGCCAGTGGGTCGTGGAGTATCCATGGGAGTTCATGAAAGTCAGTCTAGGTTTTGGGAAAACGTGATTGGCAGGAGTAGGGAGTTCGTGCACTTAATATACCCATTACTCAGGGAGAGGTTGCCGTTCCTTAGGGATTATGGCGAGGAAAACGTTTATAGGTACTTTAACATTGTTAGGCCGAGTCTAATTAGGGTCGATGCTGATGAGGTTACGTATAACTTCCACATAGCCCTTCGTTACGAGATTGAGAAGGGTTTAATAGCTGGTAAGCTCGATGTGTCTGACTTACCATCACTTTGGAATGACTTCATGGATAAGTACCTGGGCGTTAGGCCTAGGAATGATGCTGAGGGCGTTCTTCAGGATATTCATTGGTCCCAGGGATCCTTCGGTTACTTCCCAACCTACACATTGGGCAATGTCATTGCTGGCATGATATATGCCAAACTACCTGGTCTTAGGGATAAGGTTGCGGGTAGGAGGTTTAATGAGATTAAGGAGTTCCTTAGGGAGAGGATTTGTAAGTATGGTGCCATGTACCCACCCAAGGAGTTGCTAATGAGGTCATTTAATGATACTTATAACCCAACTTACCTGCTGAATTACCTACGTGAGAAATACCTTGGTTGAAGAACTTATTGGGTTCCTAAAAAGACTTTAAAAGGCATTGGTTGTTCATCAATGATGTATGGGGATTGATGTTGAGGAATTGAAAAGTAAGATAAAACCAAGGCTGAGACCAATAATATGGCGAGACAATGACAACACCCTAGTACTACTTGACCAAAGAAAGCTACCCTTTGAGGAGGCATACGTGGAGTTACGGGACCCGCAATCCACAGCAGACGCGATCAAGCAAATGATAGTCCGCGGAGCACCAGCGATAGGAATAACAGCGGCCTACGGAATGGTCCTGGCTGTAGCGCATGGTAATGCATCAACACTTGATAATGCTCTCAATGAATTAGCGAGGGCTAGGGATTATTTGAATGCCGCGAGGCCGACAGCCCATAATTTATTCTGGGCCACGGAAAGAATGCTTAGTACGGCTAGAAACGCCGTGCATGACGGTAGCGCTAGGAGCGTGAAGGAATTACTTGACGTAATGAAGAGGGAGGCTAGGGCTATATTTGATGAGGAGTTCGATGCGGAATTGAGGATGGGGATTTACGGTCTTGAAAAGATAAATGATGGAGACACTATACTGACACAGTGTAATGCAGGTGGTCTAGCCACAGGTACCGGTATTGGCACTGCCACAGCGCCAATGAGGGTCGCGCATGCATTGGGTATTAGAGTCTCTGTGATTGCGCCTGAAACAAGACCCTGGCTTCAGGGTGCTAGGTTAACCGTGTATGAACTTATGGCTGATGGTATACCGGTCACGTTAATAGCCGATACAGCAGTTGGTTACGTAATGTATAGGGGCATGGTGAATAGTGTAATGGTTGGTGCGGATAGGATACTCAGGGATGGTCACGTTTATAATAAGATCGGCACCTTCAAGGAGGCAGTGATCGCCCATGAACTCGGTATACCCTTTTACGCTATAGCGCCATCATCAACCTTCGACCTAAGTAGTGGGGTTGAGGATGTGAAGATCGAGGAAAGGGACCCGGATGAGGTTAGGAAGATAAGGGGTGTGCCGATAGCTCCCGAGAATGTCCCTGTGTTTAACCCAGTGTTTGATGTTACGCCTCCTAAGTACATTACTGCATTAATAACTGAGAGGGGAATTATATATCCGCCCTTTGACAAGAATGTACCTAAGGTACTAGGCATTAGATAACCATTTAAGGGACAAACCAAGCCCCCTTGAGTAATCCCTATAGGTACTCATCACCTTTCCATACCAACTGGATAAGGCGCTGGGATCCGTTGGGTATGTCTCGTATAAAGACTTTATTTCATTCATATACCTCAGCGCAAGCCTTAGCCTAGATGCAACGTCGGGTACCTTCATTAGGCGTATGCCTATTTTCAACTTGTCAATAAATGACAACTTCAATGAGCCCCTCTCTGATATTTCCAATACCTCGTCCTCAGTGAGGAGCCTTGCCCTTAGTCCCCTGTTGAGTTGATCATCAGTGAGCGTCTGAAGCATTAACCTAAATACATCAAGCATTGCCTGCTTTATTCCATAGGCCTTCAGGTACTCAAGGTTATACTTCCACAAACCTCTCTCTGAGAAGTCGCTCTTCTCAAAGGCATCAATCACGGCCTTTGAAGCCAACTCAGCCGAGAGAAGAGCGGGCCCTATACCACCACCATGTACTGGGTTCACGGTAACCGCGGCATCACCAACCACTAGGAATCCATTGGCCACGAGTGATGGTAATGGCCTACGCGTTGGTACAATACCACCACCCACATGAATTATTTTCCTACCCTTGGTATATTGGCTGTTGGCCAGGTACCTATCGTAATTATGCCTTGGGTTTACACCATTCTCCTCACTTAGTTTACCCCACAGCCCAAGCCCAATGTTCATTGTGTTTGAACTCTTCGGGAACAACCACCAGTAGCCACCAGGCGCTATTTTAGAATCAAGGTATATCCTTATGTACTCCGGTCTCTCGATCTCATAATCAACCTGCACCACCTCCCTATACGCGTTAGAAACATCCTCAGGTAATAATGGTTCCGAAACCCACCACTCGCGGGGAAGTCTGCTTCTGATGACTGCACCAACGCCACTGGCATCAATGACCACCTTAGCCTTGAAATCCTCAACAGAACCACTAGGCCTCAAAACCCTAACACCGGTAACCGAACCATTCTCTATTATTGGCCCCTGAACCTTATGATTATCGAGCACATGGGCACCAGCCCTCTCCGCCTCGCCTATAAGCCACCTGGCCCACCTAGCCATGTCTAGCCCAAAACCCTTGCCGAGAACCACGTATTTTATGGATAGGTCAGGGCTATAGAGCTCCGCGCCTTCATACCGTATCATGAAGACATCACTCGGTGGCTTAATTACCATTCGATCAATGTGGTGAACACCAATGGCATCACCCGTAGTCTTGAACACCCTGTCCCTACTCTTCATCTCCATGAGGGCTACATTAAACCCTGCCTTGGCAAGTATGTATGAGGCGTAGGAACCGCCTGTGCCTGCACCAACCACTATAACATCAAAATTCTCCATACTAGCAACGATGTGCTGAAGGAAATTTAAGTATTAAGGGCTTGGCAACGATTAATTACTTGATTGGTAATTGTAAAATCTCGCCCGGCTTTAGAATGAATACCTTAATGTCAGGAAGCATTGCCTCAGCGAGCTCCTTAAACTGTTGCGGGTCCTGCTTAATGTCCGGGAATGTATTGTAATGCATTGGTATTGCCGCCCTTGGCCTTAATAACGTTAATGCATAGGCTGCTTGTCTAGGATCCATTGTGAATAGACTGCCTATTGGTAGCATGGCAACATCAATCCTAAATAACCTGCCCAGTAGGTCCATCTCACTGAAGAGCCCGGTGTCCCCAGCATGGTATATTGTTGCCTCAGGAGCCTTTATTATGAAACCCACGGGCACGCCTCTGCTGGAACTGTGTAGCGCTGGTGTTACGTAAACCTCGATTTCACTTGATAACTTGGCGAAACCACCAACATTCATACCTATGGTGTTCTTAATACCCTGCTCGCTCAGGTAATTCACTAATTCGAATACGCCGACTACGGTGGCGTTGGTCCTCTTGGCTATATCCACGGTCTCGCCCAAATGATCAAAGTGGTCATGCGTCACAAGTATGTAATCAACATCCGTAACCTCATTAAGGGATAATGGAGATAGTGGATTTGAGATCCATGGATCTATTAGTATCTTCTTTCCGCTTAGCATAATCTCGAAGGCCGCATGGCCAAGCCATTTAATGTATGATTGTGCACTCATTAATCTAGGTAGTCCCTATATGTTAAATAAGTTTTACGCGATTACCTTCTCTTAATTATAAAGAGGAGTCTGATGGCCCTGGAGTGCGGTGCGTATATCATTATGTCATCAACTGCAATACCATACTTGTTGATCAATGCCTTCATTAATTTATCAATACTGGTAAACCTCATTGGGTGCTCAAGGTATATCTTTATACTGACCTCAAGCCCTTGTTTTGAATCCCTTACACTAACTCGTGTGAACCTCAATGATTTCGCCTCAAGGTTCTTAAGTACCTGGTCCACGAGCTCCTTTAATTCGCGCTGTACTGATGATGCCACCATTAACCCATTAAATGAGTATTATTAAAGATTAATCGTTACAGGTTGGGTTACTTTAGGTATTCCATTAACGACTTGCTCATGTACTTATTGATCAACTGCTCAAGTGTATAGGCATTACCTAAATCCTCAGGTTTAACGACTAGGCTCTCCTTATTTATGACGGGGAGGAACCGCCAATCGTCACCTCTAAACTTTATGGCAACGTAGGCATCACCCTTAGCCCTCTGGGCAAATTCAAGTAGTTTGGCTATCTTCTCTTCTTCGATCCTTATGGTATTTCTTTCCGATCTATACTTAGCCTCGAATATTAATATAAAGCCAGGGCCCATGGCAACTATATCGGGTACAAACCTCTTCCTAACGCCGCCGCCCGATGAGCAACCCCTGAGAACGGCTAGGCCCATATTCCATAACCTATTTGCCAAGGTCCTCTCATGCGCTGAACCCTTTCTCTTTGGTAGGCTCATGGTTTAATCAACCCTCATTTCCCTAACTAGGTCCACGCCTGGGCATAATAGGATGCATAGTGGGTTCATTGATTTGCCGCAGAAGTCACAGTTGGCGTTTATGATTAGTTTATTATCATCCCTAATGAGACTGTTATATATCTCCGCTGACCTTATGTCATAGGTGAACACGAGACGTGAATGGGAAACCAAGTCAATACTGTTTACTGTACTTCCCCTAATTAATACGTATAAGTCCCCTCCTGAATCCACATAGTCAGTTAACCAATCAACAATGGATTTTGGTATTCCTTCAGGTAGTATGGTAACCCTGTTACTGATTATTGGGTCTATAAATAGCTCATTAGGTAGGTTGAGTAGGTGTGGTCTTAGTTCAATGAATTTTGCCAATGCATCCAGTGTAAGCCCAACGATTGTATTTACGAGACTAGTCACGTACCTAAGCCAGGAATAACCAATACTAGGACCTAGTATGATTATGGACCTATCCAAGGCATTGATTGCCCTTGGTATTTTTGCATGTAGTTCATTATTGATCCTGGCAATACCAATTACCTCCTTGCCCAGGGACTTTATTTTTCTAACCAGTGTTGTGTTGACTTCGTTGTTTATTTCAATTGCTAATTTACTCGTAAACACCAACCTTGGTATCCGCCCTATGTCCTGGTCAATAACAGGCACTGCCTCCGGGTACATAATTAAAACTCCTCCTCTTCCTTACTGACCTCCTCATACAATGCCCCTATGTCCTTAAGCACATCATGAATCTTAAAAACCGCGTCCTTAACCTGCATTTCCTTCTTAGCACCTGTACACACTATCTTTCCGGAGCTGAATATTAGGAGGACGACCTTTGGGTCATCCATCCTGTAAATAAGGCCTGGGAATTGCTCGGGCTCATACATTGAATTCTCAAGCATCAATGCAGACTTCTCAATATCAACCTCCGCATGCAGGTTGCCGGAGGCCACTATGTTCTGTACCTGAATCTCCGGGGTGATTGGCACGTCAGCCCCATGCTCATTAAGCAACCTAACCAATTCCTTAACGGCCCTCTTAAGTTCATTCTCACTCTTAGCCCCTGTGCACACCATCTTACCCGTCCTAAAGATCAATGCGGATATTTTCGGCCTCTGAAGCCTGAGAATCAAGCCGGGGAATTGCTCAGGATTATACTCAGCCGCGGGGAGTCTCTCTGCGAGCTTATCAAGGTCTAAATCAATGCCAAGATTTACCGTGGCAACAATATTCTCAATACGATAGGTGGGATTTGGCATTATTCATGATTTAAAAAAGCACTTAAAAAACCTTTCCGACACAACCATGGGTGTAATACTAAATCCATGGAGGTTATGAAGTATAGTTTATAAATGAGTGCATTAAGTCAATTAATCGACCAAGCATGGGTGGAAAGAAGAAACCAACATTATCGCAATTAGCCAAGAAGCAGGACAAGCAACAAACAGCGCCGGCAAAACCGGCAGCCAAGGGTAGGAAGACAACGGTTGAGGAAAGACAAACCACCAAGGCCTCCCTGGTGGAGCCTAAACTACTCAGTGACGTGGAGAGGGAGGTCACGAAGTGGGAGTACGTAACGCCATACTTAGTGGCAAATAAATTCAACACAAAGATAAGTGTTGCTTACCAAATACTGAGGGCACTAGCGAGCAAGGGAACACTGGTACTCGTTTCAAAGGGGCACAGGACCGAGATATACACGACGCCAGAGAGGCTTAAGCAAGTCACGGCATAGGACTAGGTGAATAGAGAATCAAGCCTTACCTTAACAAAATCCTTGGGCAATTCCTTAATTCTATTAACCACGCCGGGCTCCACGACCTCCACAATCCCCATTTTCCTAAGCGCCCTTAAAACACCATCCTCAATCCTAAGCGTATTCTCATTAACACCGCCAAACTGCTTAGCTATATCGATCTTTAGCCTCAACTCACCAACACTCCAGTACCTATATAAGTAGGTCAGCATTGCCATGGCCATTTTGAAGGCATCCTCCCTGTTTTGCGGTAATTCCTCGTCAATGACTCTCCTAAGTGCCGTCACAAGGTTATCTGTTGATGCGGAGGAAAAATCATAATCCTCATATCTCTCAATGCTTATGGCGGGGCTATTTACCTCAGTACCAGTCTCATTGGGCTTAGTGCCGCTCCCTTCAGTGGTTGTCTCACCATGCTCCTCCACCTTGGTGGGTTCCTGCCTTTGCGGAGTCTCCGTCTTACTTGATTGTTCAGGGGTGCTTTCCCTCACTTCACCGGATTCCCTTGACTTAGTCTGTCTCTCCTCCTTAATTGCCTCAAGAATACTCGAACTCCTGTTGGCTCTTTGCCTGGTTTGACGTTTAACGGGCACTACGGTTTTTGTAGGCTCTCCAGGCGCCTCTATGTATGTTGGTATTGATAATTTAATGTCATTGTCTCCAATCCTCATTGTCCCAATTACGTACTCCCCGGATGACTTGAACCTCTTTTCGCGGATTAATTCCCTGATAAGTAGGTAGAGAAGTACATTACCAACCTTATTCGCGGATGCCCACTTCAATAGATCTTGATGACTAACCCTCTTGTTCCTCATTATGTATGTACTTAGTGAGATCTTTAAATCCTCAAAACCAACCACAGTAATTCTCTCCCGAAAGAACTCTTTTATACTTACTCTATAAGTATTGCTATAATGAGTAGGGACTTTGATGATTTTAGCAACATACTACTGAGACCAAGGAGGGTGCAAATACTTAGGTTGTTGATTAGTCAGGGTACCATGAAGATCTCAGACATTAGGAAGTTATTGAATGCGCCTGCATCGTCTCTTTATTATGATGTTGAGATCCTAAAGGCCAATGGGCTTATTATTAGGGATGGACCGTACGTGAAGATAACAAGTAAGGGAAGGACATTAATCGAGAGAGCTGATGGAATATTGGCTCAAGGCTCCAGGGAACCCAGTACAAAGTCCGAGGAGTTGACCAATATTCTACTTATGAGACCACTGACGATAAACATGTATAGGCTTGGACCGAATGCCCTTCTCATCTACTCAACCATAATGATAGTCCTTGGACTAGTCGTAGCATTCATGCAGGGATATGAATTATTACTACTTATCTTCGTTGAGAGTAATTACCTGGTGCCCATTGGCATAACCACGATTTCAATACTGGCTTACCTAGGTATTGCACTATTCATTTATAGGTACTTACTCGGTAGTGAGATCGTGGACCTCAAGTTACTGAGTGGGATCCTAACCTCATTAATACCAATGTCACTCTACCCAACAATAATGACATTAATAACACCCTGGGTACCGCCATTACCACTCTCCATAATTGACGCCCTACTAAAGTCATTACTACCCCTCGCCAGCCTAATAGTGTTGGCCACCGTGCTCTCGATAGCCTCGGGAAAACCCATGGAGTATTCCCTACTTTTCGAGACAATTTTCCTACTAATACCATCAGTCATAATCTACATTGCGCTGTTTAGGTGAGGATGAGGATCGTAATACTAGACAACGTTTATTCCCCGGCAGAGGATTCCTGGCAAACGGCTGAGTTACTTGGTTGGATTGTGGGTAATTACATGAGCAATAAGGAGCCGCGGGTAATAGACGTAGGTTCAGGCACCGGCGTATTGACATTAACAGCACTACTGAGTGCAGTGAATAGGGGGCGCGTCGCGTGGGTTATTGCGATAGATCACGATCGTAACGCCGCGGTGAACACTAGGATTAACCTTGTTAACAATGAGCTTTATCAATATGCCGATGTTGTCTCGATGAATGTCATGGATGCGATCAGAGACGGGGCCCGTATTGACGTTATTGTTAGTAATCCTCCGTATCTCCCTGGGAGTTGGGATGAGGACTGGAGGATATTCGGCGGTCCCGATGGTAATAATGTGATCAGGCAATTAGTAACCAATGCATGTGGTGGTAATGCCCACTTAATTGTGTTAACGCAGTCCTCCCTGTCAAATTGGGAGGAAACCATTGAGCTGCTGAGGGATTGTAATTATAGGTTGGTTATGATTAAGGCATCTCATTACTTTTTTGAGGATATAATAACCATGGTCTTTTTGAAGGTTAACTATTGATTTTAGTTAGGTATTAGCTGAACTGCTCGATTGCCAGGTTAAGTAGTGCCTCGCCAACGTCTGATGCGTACTCAGCGATCCTATAGATACTATCTAGTATTAACTTTGCTGATGCAGCTGCCTGCGTGGTTAGGTTGTAATTAGCCAGTGCGGAACCCAGTGAATCCGTGGCTGTGCGTATTTCATACTTCACAGTATCGATTATGTAATTAACCTCCTTAGTATCAAGTTTCTCCATCATGACCTTGCCAACGCTATTCATTATTGTTGAGTCCTTGGTGAGTAGGTCACTGAAGCTTTGCCTAAGATCCTGCGGTATTAAAAGCACGTACTTATTTTCTAGGTTGACTATTTCCCTGGCTATCTTGACGGCATGGTCAGCCGCCCTCTCTAGTGACTTATTGATTATAGCGTACTCAATAATACTCCTTGGGTCCTGAATACCAGACAAACTGAGGGCGTGCTTACTAACCAAGACCCGCTTCAACTGCCTATTTAGTAGCCAGTAGAATTTATCAACCTCATTATCCCTCTCAATTATATCCATGGCTATTGAATAGTCTCCATTCTCCATAGGGATCTTAAGGTCATCTATCATACCGACCACGGTCTTCACAAGTTTTATGATTATATCCCTAATATTAATATCAGGGACATTAACGAGGTTTTGAATGACAAGCGTGTTTCTGCCCTCCTCGATGATCTCAACGCCGGTCAGCTTCCTCCGTACAATGTCCTTAACCTGCTTCTTCAGGTTTAGTGTTGATATATCGAAGTTAAGCTTAAACAAGTCATAACCAGATAGGTAATGGGCCAGTAGGATCCTCTCGAGGTGATCCACATTAGATATGTCCTGGGTCACGTTTATTGATGACTCGAGTAGTGGCGCCTTAACCATTTTCTTGGGTACTATAAGTAATGATAGGTCTGGCTGTGGTATTACCAACACCTCATCGCCCGGCTTAAGGTCAACCTGCCTAGTCCACTCCTTTGGTAGGGATACGATTAGTGTTGCACCGCCTGTTAATTGGACCCTCCTTGTTTCCGGCTCAAATTTCACTATAGACATCACGAACTAATAATTAGACCCCTATAAATACCTTATCCTAATAAATCAGTAATTATTAATCACATGGTTTTTAGAGATGAAATATTTAAGCCATATTCATACCTATTCTATTAAAACCTCCGTCTCAGCTATACTACCTAATTTAGGAATAATTACCTGAAGCACGCCATCCCTATAGGCCGCCTTTGCACCATCAACCTTAAGCCTCACACCAAGCTCCACCTTCCTATATACCCTAAAATTGCTTAGTCTCTCCAGCCTAGCGGCCTTACCAACAACCGGTAATGGCTGTGGCTCGGCCACAATCTCCACGTAATTATTACCAACCCTAACCTTAATACTGTCCTTCTTAACACCAGGCAGGTCAGCAAGTATTATTATTGAGTCACCATTATCAATTACATCCATAGGCGGCTCCCTAGTCACCAGCCTTGGATCAACCACGCTAGCCAACTTACTAATTAACTCATTTATCCCAGCCTCCACCTTATTTATGCCCACCGCAATATCAGTAGTGTTTTGCTCCATCGTCATGGTTAAGTAATAACCACGATTAATAATTACCCAAACACATTAATTAAACGATACTTCATGAATTACACATGAATAATACAGCATGTGACGAGGATGATTTGATGAAAACACATTTAAATAACGAGTAACTCCTTAATGAGGTTACCACTGGCGAACCTATTTGGTAGGAAGGGCTTCATTATGGGATCAACAACGCCATCAGTGATATACCTAGCAAGTAATTCAGCGGCATATGGCCCAAGCATGAAACCATGTCCTGAGAAACCTGAAAGCACGTAAACACCCTCCGGCCATGCACTTGATCTACCCATTACATGACTGTGATCAGGGGTCATTTCGTAGTAACCAGACCATATTCTCATAACTCTTATATTCCTAAGGCTTGGGATTAACTTCACTGTTTCCCTAGCCCACGTGGTTAACCAGGTAAATGTATTTCCATACGGCAAAAAGCCCTCACCACCATCAAGCTCAACGCTACCAAGTACTTCCCCCTTCATGGTTTGCCCAACGTATAGGTTAGTCTCAGTGTCTATTATGTATGTGTTGATTATTGGCTTCACAGGCTCCGTAATACCGATCTCCCTCCTAACGGGTTTTATCGGCATGTCTATGTTAAGGGTTTTCCTCATGACTTCCCCAGTCCATGCACCAGCCGTGAAGACCACATTCTTAGTCCTCACAAATACATCACCGCTTGAGGCACTTACAACTCTACCATTCTCTATGCCTATGTTCTTCACCTCGGAGTATTCAAATACCTTAACGCCTAGGTCGAGGGACCTTTCGTAGTAACCCATCACCAGGTAATCATGGTGGAAGGCACCATCCTGAGGGCCAAAGACGGCACCCACTATACCCTGTGTGTTAATGTATGGAAATCTATCCCCTAGTTCATCTACCGTGAGTATTTGGACGGGCACGCCCATGGGCTTCCATAACTGCCCATTAAGTTTCTCATAGTGCTCAAGGACCTCCTTACGCCTGGCAAGCCATAAGTAGCCAACTCTCTCGAAGATCCCATTCCAACCAAGCTCGCCACTGAGGGCCTCCAACTTCCTAATTGCCCTGATCGCAAACTCCGTATTTTCCCTATTCCCAAAGTGAACCCTATACCTACCCGCATTCCTTGTTGAGCTTCCAGAACCGACGTAACTCTTCTCAAGAACAACAACAGAGAAACCCCTACGTGCCAGGTAGTAGGCTGTCGCCAAACCAACTATGCCTGCCCCAATGACCACGGCATCCGCCGTTAATGAGATTAACCCATGACCCTCACTCATTTACTCACCACCCGCAAGCGTTACCATTGGTATTGATGCCTCTGGGAACCTAATCCTTGGTAAACCAAGTTCACTGGGCTTCTTTTGATATATGAAGCCTAGTATTAAGTTCGTGCTAATTAGGCAGAACTTACCCTGACAGGGACCAGTGCCTAAACCAACGGTTCTCTTTATCCTCTCCATACTTGGCAATCTTAGTGACTTATACTCCTCTTCCTCCCCATGGAGGATCCTAACCCTAATCCTCTTTCCATGCGTTAATACTCTAACGGCCTCTAGAACATCGCCTAGGGTAATATCTTCACAGAGACATAGGTATTGTCTCCCAGCACTCCTCAGGGCGTTCTCCACGTCCTCAATAGACCCAGCTGCAGCCCACATTGGCACATGCACCACATTCGGCTCGGCGTAATAACCACTACCCTGAAGCCCCTGTTCAAATCTAAGTATTACATTATAATAGGATGAATTAGTAGTAACAAGTTCCCTCTTGAACTCAGTTAGTTCCTTATCAAGGACGTCCTGGGTAACCAAGCCCTCCTTCATGCCTATGCTCAATGCAGTCACCCGTGCCTGCCTTACCACTAGGAACTCAGGTAATAAACCACCTGCATCACCAACAACGTATACATTGCCAAGTCCAAGATCACCGGTAAAGCCTCTCCTGGGTACTAAACCACCTATTTCCGGGGCATAGGCCATGGAGACATTGAGTTGCGCCGGTAGGTCAATTACGGGAGCCCTTGCGGCACTAACAACTATGTCAACCACAACCTCCTCCCTCACCTGCCTCTTTGCCTTCCTACCCCTTATGTTTTCCAGGGCAAGCCTTAAACCATCACCTGAATCCCTCGCATCGGTTATATTCATGCCTATGAAGGACTTGATGCCGAGAGAACCAACCTTATCCCTATATAAGTCGCTTCTAATTATAGTGGAATTATCACCTAGGTAAACCTCAATGCCTGATTGAACGAGGTTCATGGCGACCCTAACACCCCAATCATCACTACCCCACACCAAGACCTTCCTAGGTCTAAAGCCCCACCACTTAACGAGTTTGAGCATCGTTAACCCGGTGAGCATTCGTGGTGTGCCATTACCGGGAAAGACCAGTGGGACTTCCCTGAAGCCCTGGGCGAGAACTAGGTACTTATAACTGAATATATATAATCTCGAGAAATCCCGGGAGTGCCCAATCACTGCATCCTCAAGGAACCCGTCAAAGACAACACCATTTAGTACAGTAGCTGTATCACTAACCTCCTTACTCAACTTGCCGATAAATTCACCGCCATGCCCTAAATCCTTAATTTCAGTGTCATCAACCACTAGGTGTCCGCCAATGTAATTCTCACCTTCAACAATCACAACCCTCAACCCAAGCCTACTTAATTCCTTAGCTGTTGATAGACCGGCTAAGCCGCCACCCACGATTAGTACGTCGCTATTGACCTTAGTACTGGTGATCCCCTCAGGTATGTTTGGTAATTCATTAATTGTGGATCTATTTAGGGAGTTTCGGGCGATATTGCGGGCTAAGGACCATAATGATATTACTAACCTGCTCCTTGGGAATGATGATGGGCTTGCGAGGCCCCTAAATAAGGAGGGAACACTACTGGTTTTGCTTGGTGTTACTGGCTTATCGCTACATAGATCGTAATATCCAGATGAGGCCCAGTAACCCTCGCACCACCATTCACAGCATATCACACTCCTCGACTCCCCATACCTTGAGCTACGTATAATACCGTAGTTACCACGATTAAGTTCCTCAATAATCCATGGCCGTTTATTCATCCAAGTCGTTTAGGCATGAAATAATTATTAAGTTTTGTCTAAGGTACTCTACTGAGCCTTTGGTGTTGCGGACTTCACGTACTCATCACACTTATTACGGTATAGGCAGTAATTACATGATTGGGGCAATTCGCCGGATAATCTCCTCCTAATCAATGGGCAATGCTTTACGTAGTATTCAGGGTAGCATTTCTTGCAAATCACCAGTGAATTCCCTATGTAGGCTACCTCCCAAAACGTTATGTGTCTTCCACATATACTGCATGTGAAGCTCACTTTCACTCACCCCTACTATATTCCTAGTAACTATTGAATTATTAAATTAAGTACTACCTATATTAATTTCCCCAGTGATGGATCATATGTTTTGATTATGACTAACGTATTTATTGATTGCCTGAGGGTTGATGGATCAATAAGGTGCCCAGGAGATGGTGGATTCAGTGAAGTCATCGTGTTTGGTAGGCATATTAAGCTCAGGAAGGATCACCCAGCCATTGAACTCATGGGTAGGCTTGATGAACTTGAGGCAAGCGCTGAGTGGGGTATTCAGGAAACCAATGGTTATGAGTTTAGGGTTATTGCTGCAATGACTGCGGCATTAAACACATACTTAGCCACCGGTGATGATTCATGGCTTAAGCCCATTAGGGAATTAATCAGTAAAACATGCGACTTAGACAGTAAGGAGTTGGGGTGGTTCATACCAGGTGACAAGAGCACTGCACTACTTAACCTGCTTAGGGTCAAGGCCAGGGAGGCAGAGAGGACTGCCGTTAAGCTACTGGATTATGACTACCTACCCAGTCACAAGGTTGGTGAACTCATTGGAATGCTTAATCAATTAAATAAGTACATAGCCCATATGATTTTCCTAAGTAATGTCCGCGTGTTTAAGAACGTTAATGAAAAAATAAAGAACCTACTTGATCAAGCCTCGATGTAGTAACCTTTATATTAATTATTTTTATGCGGAGTGTAATGAGGTACACCGTTGTACTTTCAACAGTGTTGTTCATAGCGACCATCATAATATTGATTTACTACGTCGTCTTTATGGATAATGGTCAGTTCCTTGTTGGCAATGCAAATAAGGCGCTGGACCTACTAATGCTTTCCCTCGTTGTTGTTTCAGGAATTATTACCGGCATAGTGTATTTATTTAACTCCAGAGCTGGGAAGAGTGGTGGTAATGTTCAAACCATACAGTATTGAGGAGGGAGTATTCCTAGTTAAGCTCGCCAGGAAGGCCGTCTATGAATACCTAAGTAGTGGTAAAGTAATACAGGCACCACCCGATACCCCGCCTAAACTACTTAAGGATAAATACGGCGTCTTCACAACAATAGAGGTATTCATGGGCAGGGACAGGAGGGGCGAACTCAGGGGTTGCATTGGCTTTCCGCAGGCCGTTTACAATACCGTGAATGGGGTGATTAGGAGCGCCATAGCCGCCGCCACTGAGGACCCTAGGTTCGAACGCATGAGCACTGATGAGCTTAATAACGTGACGTTTGAAATTTCTGTACTGAGTTCACTCGAGCTACTAGAGCCGGGTAACCCTAGGAGTTACCCTAATAAGATCGTGGTTGGTAGGCACGGTATCGTCATACAGAAGGGCTACTACACAGGGTTGTTACTTCCTCAGGTACCCGTTGAATATTGCTGGGACTCACTGACGTTTCTAAACGAGGGATGCATGAAGGCATTCCTACCTCCCGATTGTTGGTTAGACGAAGACGCCTCAGTGCTGGTCTATGAAGCCCAAATATTTAAGGAGGTTGAACCCAATGGTGAGGTTATTGAGCGAAACCTAATCGAGGAATTAAAAGGGTGTAGGAATGACACTGCGAGTAAAAGCTGATTTACATACGCACACGGTATATAGCGATGGTAGAGGCGAACCAAGGGATGTAATTAAAAACGCCCTGGACAGGGGTATAGGCATACTCTCAATAACTGATCATGACACGTTCAAGGGCTCGCTCAAGGCATTGGAACTCCTAAGGAATAACCATAAACAGGGAAGTAATGGTGAACTCATGTTCATTATCGGTAACGAGGTTAGGACGCACAGGGGTGATGTACTGGTACTATGTAGGGATTACCCAGGCAATGATGAAGTACCAAGGACAATACCCGAGTTACTTGATTGGGTTTCAGGAAATAATTGCGTGGCAATACCTGCACATCCCTATGACGTATTAAGGCATGGCATTGGTAATGACGTGCGAAAATATAAATGGCACGCGATAGAGGTGTTTAATGCCGGCGCCCTGCCCATATTTAATTGGAGGGCTAAAAAGACTGCACGTGAGCTTGGCTTACCTGGCGTTGCTAATAGTGATGCCCATGTTCCTGAACTCGTTGGTGTTGCATATACCGTATTTGAGCTTAATGATTTAAGCATTGAGTCAATATTCAAGGCGTTGATTAATGGGTACGTTAAGGCCGTGGCACATTATCCAGGGCTTGGATTACTAATTAAGAGGTTTTCCTGGTCCCTCAAGCGTAGGCTGAGGTAGCTTAACTCTGTGGTTTGAGTACTTCCTCAATAAACCTCCTGGATAATAGTCTAACCAAGCCACTGCTCACCGAGTCCAGGTATTCCCCCACCGTCAAGACCAGTGAGTACTCTTTATGCTTGATTATGTACGTATATTTACCATTATTATAAAGCACCATGAAGTCTGTATTGTAATTAATGACTGACCTAATTATTTCCTCATCACCCGCGCTTGCCTCGCCGGTGTACTCAAGCATATCCTTCCCTCTCATGAGACCCACGAATGATGCATTGAACAATTCCCTGAATTCAGAAAGGCTGGATGGCACATAACCCATCTGCGTAAAAGGCGGGTTTTGCTCAAGGCATTGCCTATTCAGTTGATCAATGTAATTCCTAAGCTCATTAATCTTTGAAAGCAGTAGGTCAGTGGTGTCTGCTGATGTCTGCTTGAGTATTTGAATTAATTCGTTCTCAATGCCCTTAATGATCCTCTCGATCCTCTCAATATCCGTAGCCCTATCTGGCTTCTGCAACGGCCTAACCTCCATGGGCTTACTCTCAACGAGCAACGCCCTACTACCCTGCCCACTGGGCACTTCCTGGGGAACCAGTGGGTGTTGCGTACTGGAATTGGATTGTTGGGTTCTTTGTACCTGCCTAGTCTGTGGAGTTCCTACCCCAACTCCTTGTACCGTAGTCTCCCCATGATTGTGCTCCCTATGCTTACCTCCAAAATACCCCAGCCTATACAGTACGGCTAGAACCACGGCTATAGCGACGATCGTCACCACAATATATAATGTTGCCCCAAACTGTAGACTGACCATTACCAGTAGAAACTGAGGAAAATTAATAAAATTAATGCTTAATGGATAAACTTAACCAAGACCAAGATAATGAATAATGTCCAACAGGTTCTTAATGCTGATTACCCGCGGATCTTTATAATTACCGAGAAAGAACACCACCTCAACACCTGTGCTTAGTGCCATCTCCACGTCATACCTCGAATCACCGACAACCACGATATCACGAACACCAAGTCCTAGCATGCTAAGTATCCTCATTAGCGGCTCAGGGTCTGGTTTTCCCTTGGCAACCTCATCACCAGCCACAAGGGCATCTATGTATTTATCCAGGCCAGTCACCTCAAGCACCCTCACGGCCACTCGTCTCGAACTTGAGGTAACGACACCCACAATGAAGCCCCTACCCTTAAGTATTCTCAATACCTCAGGCGCGCCATTAGTGGCCTTGGCACTCCCTAGTAATGATAGGTAAATCTCATTCTTAGTTTGCAGCCCCTTCTCAGCATTCTCATCACCACATAGCTTCTTCGCAATATCCAATGCCTTGAGTCCCATTAGTGCGCCGACGCGCTCTGGCGCGGGTGTGGGTAATCCAAGTCTTTTGCATGTTTCAATCCAGGATTCCACATGCAGTGGCACCGTGTCCACCAAGGTGCCGTCTAGGTCGAAAATCACAGCCTTGATCCTCCTGACATCAGTCAGCAAGGTATCGTCATTACGATCCGCAGACCTATAACTCATCACTAAGAATGTGGGTTAGCATAGATTAAAAGCTTGTCTAATTCCTAGAGGAGCACTCTGTATAGTGAGGCTAGGATCAATGACATTAGGCTCGTGATATAAATGCCGTCAAAGACCCCAGCTCCACCAATAGATACGTAGCCCCTCATCGTCCTTATGACCCTCCTCATATTCAGTATGTCAGCGCCCAGTAGTGTCGATAGGGAGCCCAGGCTATAGGAGAAGGCCAGTGGGTTTGCATGGAGTAGTGTTGTTGCTATTAAGGTGAATATTAATGTGAGGAGAACGGGTAATGACGTCGGTAGTGTAATACCAATATTGGGTATTATCCTCGAACTCTGCCAAATGATCAGTGAAGATATGGCCAATGATGCCATGAATGCCACAATGACTACGACGTTTTTCATCAAGTACTCGGTTATTAGGTATATTGATATTACTATTGGTATTATAGCACCACCCACATTAACCTCGAGGAATAATTTATCAATTCTCTGAATAATAATTGGTATTGGGAAGAACTTAATGAGGTCAGTGAAGGGTGCGAAGGGCATGTAGTAGGTGACCTCGGCGATCATTATGTTCACGTAACTTGTTAATAACGAACCCAGTGTTAGGGTTAATGCCAATAATGGCTGGATGCCGATACTCACCAGTACCAGGAATATGAATAATAACAGGGGTGATATCACCAGGAGTCCTATGAAGAGGAGAATGCTCATGGGTAATGAAAACCTAATGCCCAACCTGGGCTTTACGTCGTACCTAGTTGACATGATCAATGGGAACTATGGTTGGGCTTAATAAACGTAACTAACTCAGTGGTTTAACGAGGAGGGTATCATCCTTGATACCCACGATTAGGACCTTTGAGCCCCTCCTAACACTCTCAAGCGCCATTGCCCTCCAATACTCGCCCCTGGCTTTTATATAACCGACCTCATCCTTGTTAATATCATCAACCGCAACGCCAACATCATTAATAGGCCAATATAACTTCTCGGAGAGGGGTTTAGTTCTTATTATGCCTATTACCTTAGCGGCTATGAAGCCGCCAAATCCACCCACAAAGGCCACTAATGTGTATAGGACTATCCTCGCCTCAACCTGGTTAGTGGCTATTAACCATGATGGGGATGAATAGGTTGGTTGCAGTAGTATAATACCCAGTACGGTAAGTACTAGGCCTGTAATGAATAGCGCCATGTGTGTTGTGAAGCCTGCATGAACGTCTATGGCTATTGCCGCCAAGCCTATTATTAATAATGTCAAGCCTAGCCAATTAATCGGTAAGCCCGTCATTAATGGTATTAACATTAGAATAATACCGACACCAGCTAGGTAGTAATGCCTTACGGCAAAACCAACAATGGCCAGTAATAGGCCTAGTCCACTCAATAGGTCCTGGATTGTGGAATTTATTAAGGCTTCATAGACCTGGTAACCAATGCCAGGTTGGTAATACATGATTTCAGGATTAATCACGTAATACGTGACCCCATTTATCGTGCTACCATTTATTTCATTAAGTAGTGAATTTATATTACTCGCCACGAAGTTTATGACACCATACCTAAGCGCATCCTCGGGACTGAGGTTAGTGTTGTAGAATACGCAATCGTGGGCGAAGGTTGCATTTCTACCCCTAAACTCAGCAACCTCAACAAAGTACTGACTAATTGCATTGAGTATCTTACTCTCATTTATGAATATTTCCTGGCCAGTTATTGGGTTTATCTCGACAGGTTGGCAGGAACCTATCACTGTGCTGGGGGCCATTGACGCTATTGTTGTTGATATAAGTACCAACGTACCCGCAGACCAGGCATATGAACCAACGGGATAGACGAAACCTATCACAGGCACACTGGCGTTCTCAATACTCGACACAATACTCAATGCGGCATCTAATTCACCACCTGGTGTCTTGAATAATATCAATAACGTAGAGTTGGGCGTTGATTCGACAAGTTGCAATGCATTCTGTAACTCCTCGTATGTCAAGTCCGTGATCTCACCATTAAGGTTGAATACGTATACCTCGTGAATAACGTACGTATTAGGACTAGGCGTTAGCGCGTGTATAACCGGCGCTACTAATAATGCGGTAATAAAGACTAGTATTGTTACCTCACGCTTCATCTGCATGGTTACCCCTTACGTGGTGCCTGAACTCTCTTGTTGCTTCTTAAGTGCAGCGGCGGCAAGCGTCGACATTGCTGTAACCTCTAAAGAACTGGGCACAACTAGGATCAGGTTATGCTCCTTGGCAACCTCCAGCAGAGTATCGAGTTGCCTAAGGGATAGGGATATCGTGTTCTTCGCGTAGGTCTCCGCAGCCTTTAGGTACATTTGCGACGCCTCATAATCAGCCTGGGCCAGGATTACCTTGGCCCTCCTCATCCTCTCAGCCTCTGCCTGAGCCGCCATGGCCCTAACTAGGCTGTCAGGTAGCTTTATGTCCTTTATGGCGACGGCAGTGACCTTAACACCCCATGGACTTACGTGTTCATCAATAATCGAAGCTATCTTCTTGGCCACCTCCTCCCTCTGTGTAAGTAGCGTATCCAGGTCAACCATGCCAATGACGTCCCTTAAAACCGCTGCTCCTAGCGTTACCGTGGCGCCCCTGTAGTCGGTGACTGAGAGCACTGCCTTAGATGCATCAATGACCCTCATGTACACCGCGGCATCTATTGTAACCTCAACATTGTCCTTGGTCAGGGCCCTCTGGCTAGATAGGTCTATCGATAGGACCCTAAGGTCTATTGTTATGGGCCTATCTATAACGGGTATTATGAATACAATCCCAGGACCATAAATACCCTTGTACTTACCAAGCCTAAGCTTAACGATCCTCTGGTACTCAGGGACTATCCTAATTGAGTACGCTAGTATCGCTATGACTATTATTAGTAGTATTATCGCCAGAACTGCTGCAACTATTAATGTGCCCACTTGAAGCAATACCTGGGTAAACATTATCTTATTTTCCTTAGGGATCTTAATAAACCTTGTTATCTCCATAAAAATTAGAAAAATTAAGGCATAAAATTAATCAATTTATTAACTTAACGATATACGCCACGTCTACTCTTATCCTTTAAGTAATCACCCAATGCCACCAATACAAAGCCCATGATGAGGAGTAATATGCCTATACCAAAGAGGTAGAGAGACGCTGGATATTGACCTATGAACACGTTAACAACGTAATCATTACCCACATAGGCACAGTGCGATCTGCCAAAGATCTCAATTGAACCAGAGACCATGGGTGTTATAAATACATTATTAAACCCAATGGGTATGTAACTCCCATAGGTTATGCCTGTACCGTTTGAGTAATTCACGTGTACTTCGATAGATATTAATAATGAGCTCCCCATTGCATTTATTACCCGGTTTATTTCATTGCCCGCTAGGTGGCTATTAACAATTCTATTCAGTACCTCCATGCATGTCGTGGCGTTAACATGCCCATATGATATGACTGATTCCTCGTGTGAATAATACATGGGTATTGGCGATATTATGATCAACATAATCCCAACGATCAACATAATCCAATACCTATTAACCATAGGTCATCATTAATTCGCTTCACTAAACCATAAATCCCTTACTTCATTCACTAAACCTTGAGGAAGGCAGGGGGGTTACTTGGTCACGTAAAACGTTGGGTTTATAAACACACCCCTTCCACAAGTCATAATGGCGGACTACCACCGGTATAAATGGGAAGATATTGAAAGGGGGGTCTTGAAATTGGTTCAGGATATCCTAATGAGCGAATTTAAGCCCGAAGTAATAGTAGGTATTTCAAAGGGTGGCGTTGTTTTAGCATCATTATTATCAGACATTATGGGGATTCCCACGGACTTAATGCAGTTGACGCATTGGGATTTTGGCAAGTCCAGAGATCGGGTCGTCATTAAGTATAGACCAAGCATGGATGTGAGGGGCCTTAATGTGTTGTTAATCGATGATGTAAGCGATACTGGATTAACACTTAGTGTTGCTAAGGAGGAGTTAATCCGTGCCGGCGCGGGTGGGGTTAGGACCGCTGTCTTGGACTACAAGGTATTATCCAGCAAGTACATCCCTGATTACTACGCCTACAGATGGATGAAGTGGGTTTACATAGTGTATCCGTGGGAGAATTTCGAAACCTTCAGAAACCTTAGCATTAATGAGGCAAAGGTGGTATTTGCTGATCATGAGTTGGTTAAATTGCAGGAACTAATGAAGTAGCAATTATTTAGTCCTCACTGTTGGATGAGCCGTACATCTCCAGGAGCTTAGGGGCTTCCACCTTCGACACGAGCTTCCTATCCTTAATCTCAGCAGCAATCTGGTCAAGCCTACCATATAGCGATCTAACCCTCTTCTCCACATAATTAATGAAGTAATTAACCGCGGCCCTAACAGGCCAGTACTGCGGGCCCCTAAGGTAGAAGTGATTAACAATGTCCCTGGCCCAGTAAATACTGTGCTCAAACATCTTCTTCATTAACTCAATGTGCTCAGGCATTAGGTTGTACTTGATTATCCAGCCATCCTTCTCAGCCCTAATGTGGTTCATGGGTACATAAAACATGGGCACCACCAAACTCCTGTAGGGCCTTATTCTATCGAGGAGTTCTATCGTCTCCATAACGTCATCCTCAGTCTCGCCTGGCATACCAACGATGGCCGTGAGGGCTGGTATGAGCTTGATGTCGTGCATCACGCCCAACGCTTCCTCAACAACGTCCCACCAATCCTCAATCTTAAATGGCGCCGCCTTACCGGGCATCATAGCCTTAGCCAACCTCCTCGAGCCCGTCTCTAGACCAACCTGGGCGCCCCACCAGTCCTGGTGCTCATCCTCTATTATCTCCGCAATCTTCGTAGCCAGCCCATTATACTTCTTCTCCGCCACTAGCACCGAGGCCAGTGTGGTGTGGCTCCAGGCCATTGTTAGGTAGTACCTCTTAACGAGTTGATGTAGCTTAATCAGCTTGTCAGGATTGAGCTCAACACC
>DAJV01000045.1:29330-48702 GCA_002496475.1 Vulcanisaeta sp. UBA163
AAGCGGTCTCAGGGTAACTGGGCAAAATGCGCAACCCCTTGGGCAACCCCTGCCGATCTCCACGAAGCCATTAACCGCTGGGTACTTTATCGTGGGTATCTCGTCGATGCTCGGCGCGTCGTTTACTCCAACATACACATACCTAGGCACCGACTCATTATTGAGGATCCTCCTCACCACCTCAACTGCCAGCTTCTCACCCTCACCATCAAATACCGTGTCTACACCAAATAAATCCATTAACTCTGGTAGGTATAACCACTGCCATGCAGAGGGTCCGCCAACAACAACCTTAAGCCCGTTATTCCTCTTGGCATTCATTACATACGGTCTCATCCTCATCATAAACCTCCTAAATGAATATGCATTCAGTGATTCCCTGCCTACAATGGCTGACCAGGTAGATGATGGTGGGTTAAACCCGAAGTAATCATGATGGCTGAGCATGAAAACCTTAGCATTGGGTATGTACTTATGCACGTGGTCTGGGTCAATTATTGCAGCATTAATGCCTGCATCAAGCAATGCGGACTCTATTTTTCTCATACCGTAGGGCGCTTGATATGGTCTACCGTACTTATCAACCTTCATTTTCGGCATTGCAATATACTCATGAATCAATTCACCGAGTTTCCTAAAGGGTCCTACTGTGATAAATAATGGGCCCGTGGTTACGAATCCAAGGAACTCCTTACCATGGTAATTGCTCATCATTGATCGATCCGTGGTCAACACAACATCGAACCTTGGTAATACCATTAGTAAAGGCAGGGAGTTTATTCCTTTAAAAACTTTTACCGCCATCTAAGACTCTCACTCGGAAGCTTTGCCCATAGGCAACACTTGTAGCGTGGGCAGGGGTGCCCTTAGTGACAAGACTGGTGGGTTGTTGAGTTAGCCCTCAACCTTAACCTAAGCGTGTTTAACTGGTGTTTAAGCCCTCATAAATGGTGCGAGGAAATAACATTTACCAGTCCTCGAAAACTGCACAGCCTGCCATAAAAACAAGACCTAAGTACATTACAGGGAAGTGTTAAATATCTGCAAAACCCTGATTAGTTATGGAGGTAATACAATTAACAAATGCCGCAAGGGAAGATGTGGATAAGGTAGTGGAAGTAGTTGAGTGGGCATTGAAAGAACTTGAGGTGCCGAGTGATGATATTATGATTTATGTAACTGATGACCATAATAAGGTAAGGGAGGTACTGGGTATCGAGACTGTTACCCATGATGAATGGCCCGTAAAATGCATTGATATTAGCGTTGACGAACCCATAATCATATCAGTAATACCAAGCAAACTATTCCGGTTGGGGGGCGATCACATGCGGATAGTGGTTCTGCGTGAAATAGCCCTCGTAAAGGCCATGAGAGACCCAGTTCTATTGAGTACCTGGAGCATACCGCAGGGTATAGATGACCAGGTGGTGCATAGGGTCTCACTAGCCCTACTTAGAAGAGCCGTTGACCTAGTGATTGCGCAATCACAGTCATTAATTCAATACCTAATTAACACATTTAATGGTGATGAGGTAAAGAGGTTATTGCTGACTTGCCAACCAACTGTTGACTGCGCAATAACGGTATTGGCCCTTGATGTACCATTAAGTATTGAGATCTCGGGAAATATTGGCTTAGGTAAATCACTATGGAATAACTTAACGATGGGCTTAGATGATGATTTCGCCAAGAGGTATGATGATTTCAGGGATTTCGTTAGGAATAACTTTAATGTCGAGAATACGTATAATTACTTATTAATGATGTTCAGGAAATCATAACCTAGGTAGGTAATACCTTATAAACTCCACAACGCCCTTACCGCTGGGTTTCTCCAGCACTATCCTAGCCCTTTTCTTGAGTTCATCAGTTGCATTGGACACAGCAACTCCATAACCGACAACCTCCACGGCCTCTATGTCAGTATCGCTGTCACCAATGTAAGCAACGTCACTACAGTCAACACCCATTGCATTGCATACATACTTAATTCCAACGGCCTTACTCGAGTTAATTGGCTGTAGGTGAAGCGCATAGCCGCTATGAGAAACCCTCACCTTACCCTCCAGGTTCATTTTCCTTAACTCCATCTTAACGGTATTGACTAGGTCATATGGTTCATCAGGTGCCCATAGCGTCACGTCAAATCTCCTATAGTTAAATTGATAGGTTGGTCTTAGGCCTGGTATCACCTTCATGAGCCTTAAGGCCACATCCCTTAAATTCAAGTCCTCGCATAATTCATTGATTTCCCCATTATAATCCACGAGACACCCATTCTCAGCAATAAGGGGTGATCCCCTGGGTAACCCTATGTAACGTGCAAGCGCCTGCGTGACCACCAAGGCGTTACCAGTGGCAAGACCAACTACGTATCTACCCACAATGCCCTGCACAGCAGTTATTGCCTCAGGCTCCAACGCCTCCGTATCCCTATCCCTTGTTAGAGTACCATCTATGTCAAGGAGAATGACCTTAACCATTAAATGCCCTAATTCCTAGGTCCTAATTTACCTTTGCACTACGGCAACTTCCCTAGGCCTAACCTCATCACTCCACTCGAGACTCATCAACGCACTTTCATCATGATAATAAACCCAATCCACAACCCACTTACCCGTTATTAGGTAAATCACGAATGCTGTGGCAACCAATTCATGCCTGCCCAAGGCCTTGATCAGTATTACAATCGTTAATGTCATGGTAGCCGATACCCCAATGAGGACGTGAGGAAGGACAGCAAGCAATATGTCATTAAAGGGTATCGCCAATGCTATGAGTATTATTAATGGAGAAACAACAAGGACCAGTGACTCGCTCCTCTTCGGCACTAATTTAAATAGTAATGATGGTGGTCGTTGATGAAGAACGTGGTGGAAAACCTCGTGCATGAGGACTCTACCGAGGAAAGTTCTTGGTCCATTCATGAGTTTGGTAGAGACGTATATAATGGAGACCAATCGATGTGGTGCGTATACTGCGTATGCTTCAAATAATTCAGTCATTATGTCGGACCTTATGACCTTCACCGGGTCATAACCATGATTAATTAATGACTGATTTATTCTATTAATAAATGATTGAAAATCTATGTTGCCCTTCTCAAAATCATAGAGCGTAAGGCGTAATTCATTAATTACGTCCTCATATTTCCCAATCCAGTCGGGCTTTTTCCTCATTCCTTGTCATAATTTTATCTATAGATACCTATATTTAAACCATAATAAGCAATACCCAAACTACACCTACTTAGACCTTTTAAGAACTAGCATGTAATGATAGGGGGAGACCTCTACATAACCCTCCCTAACAAAGCCCTCCCTACTGAAGTACTGCTCAACCTCATCAGGGCTTAGCTTAAACGGCGGCCCGAACAACACGTCCTTCTTAAACTCAATAATTAATAACCTACCACCAGGTCTCAGGATTCTACTTACCTCCTTAATAGCTGCTTCCTTATCCTCAATGTCATGAAATATATTGGACATGAATGCCAGGTCAACACCACCACTTGGTATTGATGTATTGGTAACATCCTCATTAAGTATAACTACATTCCCATAATTACTGAACCTTCTACGAACTTCCTCAATAGCCGCCTCATCAATATCAACGCAGTAAAGCCTTGATGCGTAGTCCTTGAAGAAATTACAGTAATACCCATCGCCGCATCCTAGGTCGGCAATTACCATACCATTACTCACGTAGGGCTTTAGGAAATCGTAATTCCCAACATCCTCGGTATGCCTATGATGGCTACCGTGGTGGCCATGTCCACCATGATGCTGACCAGGCGCTGGTCCCTGCGCCTCGGTTAATTTACCTTCAATAAAGGACTTGATTGCATCCTCAACACGGCCTTCGAATATGTATATTTTAATCCCCTTCTCAACAGCCCACCTATAGGCTGGAGCCCCGATTTCAGAAAGTATTACTGTATTAACTCCATGGTCAACCACACTCTTTAACATGAACACGCCCCTAACCTGCTGTGCATACCTTGCTGGGTTTTCATATCGCTCAATTACCCTGTAATTACCACTATTATCCTCAATCTCTATTATCCATACCTCGTCGCCCTCACCAGGTCCAGAGACGAAGCCATTACTTACGGATATTGCTATTCTCATATCCGATATCGGACTCGATTACTTATTTAAAAAGGTTACGCGCGACGCTACGAAATAAGTAACAAGTAGGTTTGATTTAAAAACCCTTGACAACACAATACCGACAAGCATGTTCTCTCCACAGGTATATGGGTATGACAGGGCCATAACAATATTTAGCCCAGAGGGTGAATTGTACCAGGTTAGGTACGCTGGTGAGGCTGTTAAAAGAGGTTGGGCCACCATCGGTATCAAGTGCGCTGACGGTGTTGTACTCGCTGCTGAAAAGAGGAAGGTGAGTGCCCTAATTGACCTGAACAGCATTGAGAAGGTTTACATGGTTGATGATCACGTGGGTATAGCAGCATCAGGCCTATTATCAGATGCCAGGGTACTCATTGAACAAGCAAGGCAGGAGGCCCAGACGCATAAGTTGCTCTATGATGAACCCATAGACGTTGAGTTATTGACCAGGAGAATTAGTGATCTTAAGCAGGTGCATACACAGTACGGCGGTGTGAGGCCCTTTGGCGCCGCATTAATTGTTGGCGGAGTAGATAAGCATGGACCGAGGCTATTCCAGACAGATCCTGGTGGTATCTACTTCGGTTTCTACGCAGTTGCAATGGGCGCCGAGTCAAGTAGGATAACGGAATTTCTAGAGAGGGAGTATAAGTATGATGTTAGCATTAACGATTGCGTGAGGTTGGCAGTTAGGGCGTTGAGCCTTGTGCTTGAGGCACCAGAGCCCGATAGACTGGAGATCGGCGTTATTGATGTTAAGACAAAGATGTTCAGGAAATTAACAACTGATGAAGTAAGTAAGTACCTACAGGATGTTAAGGGTTCGGCTGGGACGCAGGCGCCGTCTTCATAATACGCAGCGTAATCTTAAACCTTAAATTCAGTAATTAACGAAATACCTTAAGGTCTATGGTTAACGGTTCAATCATGATGAGTGCCGAGTTCCCTAGGGTTAGGTTCACCTGTGTATTATGCGGTGAGTGCTGTAGGCGTTACTGGATACCAGTGACACATAGGGATGTTGCGAGGATCGCCAAGTACACAGGCATGAGACCAAGGGAATTCCTGGCATTATTCCCCAAGGACATGGCTGCTGACTGGGATGAACCAGTGATAAGACTTAGGGATGGTGAGTACTACCTTGTGCTTAAGAAGAGGCTTGATGGCACTTGCATATTCAACAGGTGGATCGGCGACAGGCTGGTTTGCTCAGTACACCCAGTCAAGCCTAACGTGTGTAGGTACTATCCATTTATTTATTGGCTTGATGGTGGTATTGCCAAGTTCGAGGTTTATGATAAAGCACTTGGCTATTGCCCCGGCATAGGGAAGGGAGGTTATGCCGACCTTAGGATTGAGATATCGTCAATAGACGATGCCGTAAAGGCCAAGGCCGAGTTTAGGGAAATTATTAACAAATGGAATGAATTAGTTAGAGTGGGCTCTGTTAATGGCGCCTTGGGGGAGTTCATGGATTACCTGGAGAAGGTTGTTGATGATTACTTCCGTAAAAATTCATAAATAACCAAAATCCCATTACCTCGAGATAAATATGCCAATAAAGGAGGGAGACTACGTACTACTTGTCGGCGATGGAGTTAGGTCAGTGGTTAAGGTCGTTAAAGGCTCGAGAATAAACACCATAAGGGGCATTATTAATGGTGATGACATAATAGGGAATGAGTACGGCGCAGTTGTGAGGACAAGCCTTGGTTACGGGATAGCCATACTAAGGCCCTTAATTACGGATATACTGCTTGAGAGAGGAGGCAGGGTGACGCAGGTCATATACCCTAAGGACGCCGCGCAGATAATAATTAGCGCAGGCATAGGCCCTGGCAGTAAAGTTGCGGAGGCAGGTGTTGGTAGTGGATTTATGACTGCTGTGCTGGCTTATTACGTGAGGCCTGATGGTAAGGTCTACGGTTATGACAAGAGGGAGGATTCCATAAGAACCGCAAGGAGGAACCTTGAAATGCTTGGTCTCAATGAATGGGTTGAACTTAGACTCAGGGATGTAAGTACCGAGGGATTCCTTGAGAGGGGGCTAGATGCCGTGATCCTGGACATGGGTGATCCATGGAATGCCCTGTCCAAAGCAACAGAGGCGTTGAGGACTGATGGTGTTTTGGTGGTTTACGTACCCACAGTAAACCAGGTAATTAGGATCATTGCGGCAATGAATGAGGTGGGTTATGTCAACGTGAGGATGTTTGATGTAATGGTTAGGGAATGGAAAACTGAAACCAATGAGGTTAGGCCGCAGACCTGGATTAACGCGCACACGGGCTTTTTAATAATTGGTAGGAGAACCATTAGGCCGGCGACCCAACCAACCAAGTAGCTTCTTCATTATCATATGGATGACCCCGTAGTACTGAGGTAGCGCAAGTACAAGTTCAACGTCGGCTATTCCCAATAACCAACCCGCAACTACGTCAAGTGGCCAGTGAACACCAACATAAATCCTGCCATAAGACACGAGTAGAGCCTCCAGGGTTAAGGGTAGTGACACGTACCAGGGTAGCGCAATTATTGCGGAGTACGCCCCGGTGCCTACGATTAACGCGTGGCCGGAGGGGTATGACGGGGTTGATTGCTCGTGGATCAGTGGGGTTATGTGAAGCACTAGGAATGGCCTTGGCTCATAGAGTATGTGCTTCATTAACTCACCAAGTAGTAGGCTTATTATGAATGCGGAAACCATCAATACGCTCGCCCTCCTATACCTACCGCCGAAGTACCATAGTATTAGGGCTATGGGTATCCAGAAAAGGGCTCTTCCGTAGTCATCAATACTGATTACGGTAAGTAATGGCGTTAGCGCCTGCACCTTATTATTAAATACAGCAAAGAATAGGTAAGTATTCACTGGGTTGCCTTCAGAATTCATGACTATGTACATGGTTAATAAGACGTATAGTGCATATAGCATTAATGCCACATAGAGGTGCCTATGCTCAATCCTCATACTCATTACCAATACTGCGCAGAATCAGCCTTGATTAGCATTACTCTCTACCCTATGGCGTAAGTTTTAATTCCACCTAATCCAGTCATAAATCGTCAATAATGCCCGTCAGAATAGCGGTTGTTGATAAGGACCTGTGCCAACCAAGGAAGTGCAGCCAAGAGTGTATTAGGTTTTGTCCGATCGTGAGGAGTGGTGGGAGGGCTATTTACATGGATGAACAGTTGGGTCGTCCAGTCATTACTGACCTATGCACTGCCTGCGGGATATGCATTAGGAAGTGCCCCTTCGAGGCAATAACCATTGTTAACCTACCCAGTGAGTTGGGTGAGGACTGTGTTCATCAATACGGTCCAAGCGGTTTCAAACTCTTCAGACTGCCCATGCCAAAGCCTGGCAGGGTTCTCGGCATAATTGGACAGAATGCAATGGGAAAGACAACAATAGCCAAGATACTCTCAGGTGAATTAAAACCTAACCTATGCACAAACGCCCAGTCCTCTGTGGATGATATTATAAGGTTCTTTAGAGGTACGGAGTTGCAACCCTACCTAAATAAACTGTACAGGAATGAGATTAGGGTTGTTCATAAGCCCCAGTATATCGAGTTAATACCCATGTATGTTAAGGGTACTGTTAAGGACGTACTAATGAGGATAGGCGGTGAGGAGAACGCCATGAAGATCGCGGAGAAGCTAAACCTCATGCATTTACTCAATAGGGACGTTGGTAAATTAAGTGGTGGTGAGTTACAGAGACTTGCAATTGCGGCGGCACTCCTTAGAGACGTGGATACATACATATTTGATGAACCAACAACTCACCTTGATATTGTTGAGAGGATGAGAGTTGCCGAGGCCATTAGGGAGATCACCAGCAGCAACAAGTACGTGATAGTCATAGACCATGACTTAGCCGTACTTGATTACCTGGCAGATCAAGTGGTTATCCTCTATGGTAAGCCCGGCGCGTATGGCGTTGCATCCCATATGAGGGGCGCCAGGGAGGGGGTCAATGAGTACCTTAGTGGTTACTTAACCAGTGAGAACATGCTGATTAGGAGAGAGCCCATTAAGTTCAGGGTCAAGCCAGCCCCAAGGCCCATCCAGAGAGAGAGGATACTACTTGAGTGGACTGACTTGGTAAAGGAACTTGGTGATTTTAAGCTTGAGGTCAGGGCCGGCGTTATCCATAGGGGCGAGGTCATTGGCGTGTTAGGCCCTAATGGCATTGGTAAGACCACGTTCGCGAGACTCCTCGTTAACGAGGTAGAGCCTGACTCAGGGACTGTGATTCCACATGGTGAGGTTAGGATTAGTTATAAGCCTCAGTACGTTAGGGACTTGGCCGTTAAGTACAGTGATAAGACCGTGAAGGAGTACCTGGCCATGGTAGCAGGTAATGACTTTAACACGAGAGTAATCTGGCCTGACCTAGCCAATGGATTATCACTGATACCACTTATGGACAGGGAACTGTCAGGCTTAAGTGGTGGTGAACTCCAGAGGGTTGTTGTTGCTGGGTCATTACTCAAGGATGTAGAGGTTTACCTACTTGACGAGCCCATGGCCTACCTGGACATTGAGCAGAGGGTTAGGGTCGCGTCAGTAATAAGGAAGATAATAGAGGAGAGAGATGTAATCGCCCTTGTTATTGATCACGACATAACAATGATTGATTACCTAAGCACATCAGTCATGGTATTCCTAGGGGAACCGGGTAAACACGGCATTGCAGAACCACCGACCGACCTGAGGACCGGCATGAATGAATTCCTTAAGAACCAAGACGTGACATTTAGGAGAGAACCCCAAGTGGGTAGGCCAAGAATAAACAAGAGAGACTCATACCTAGATAGGCTACAGAGGAGTATTGGTGAGTATTACTACTACATGAGCACTGAGGAGACTGAGGAAACAAAGGAATAGGAAAAATGAGTAGGTTGGGTTAATAAAGGCGCTGGGATGTTCATTAGTACCGTGGTTTCCATTGGTGTTGTTGGTTTGGGCCCTATGGGTCGTGCAATTGCCTATTACCTGGTTAGGCATACGAACCATGTTGTTAATGGTTATGACGCTAGTGAGGAGGCAATTAATGAGGCTAGGAGAATTGGTGTTAATAGCGTCGTTAAGGCTGACGTGAGTAGGGAGGAGGACCTTAGGCGGATTGCCGATGTGAATGACGTGATCGTTAGTGCAATCCCGCAGTCAATAGCCGATGAAGTCGTCCTCAAGTTTCATGAACTCGATAAACCAATTATTGACCTAATATTCATGTGGAAGTACAATGAGGATTTAGCCCGTAAATTAAGTAACGGCCAAATCGTGGTGCCGGCCTGCGGCTGGGCCCCTGGTCTCACGAATCTACTGGCCATGGCCGCAGCCAGTGAGCTTGAGGTTGTTGAGGAGGTTGGTATACATGTTGGCGGCAACCCAGTCGACCCAAGGCCACCGCTTTACTACGAACTACTCTTCTCCCTTGGGAGTACTGTTGATGAGTATGTTAGGCCAGCCACAATCATTAGGGATGGTAGGGTAGTCAGTGTTGAGCCCTTAGCTGAGGTATTCGACTTCAGGACTTGGCTTGTCAGTGGTGAATTCGCTGAGTTCTACACTGATGGCTTGAGCACACTACTCGTCACATTACCCAAGTACTTCAGTACGTTGAGGAGTGCCTATGAGAGGACGATTAGGTGGAGGAGGCACTTGGAGGTTATGAGAAACCTAAAGGACCTTGGGTTGCTGGGTGATGTTGAGACTGCAAAGCTTGTGTTATCCAAGTCACTCAAGCCAGGTACTAATGATTTCTCGATAACTGTTGTTGAGGCCAGGGGTGAGGCTAGTGGTGATAGGGCCATTGTTAGGTTTGAAGGCGTTGACTATGCCCAGGGAGGCTTCACATCAATGGCTAGGCTAACCGGCTTCACAGCAGCAATAGTGACTGACCTAGTGGCTAGGGGCAAGGTTAAGGGTGAGGGATTAACATCAATTGAGGAAGCTTATATTGGTAATAGAAATCTACTGAACGATGTGATTAATGGCCTAGGTAGGGAGGGTATTAAGTTCTGGAGGTCGGTAACGTCAATCGTGAAGTAACAAAGCTTATTAGGTTGTGGACTACCTTCCCTTAAATGAGGATGGTTAATTGGGTTAAAATAACAATACCCCCAGTTGTAACTGGAATGGGCTATGCGATGATTGAAGCTATGATACTGCCGGAGCTTGTGTATGCGTTTCATCATGATCCAGTCAACTCATGGTACCTAGCCCTAGTTCATTACCACCCGTGGTTGGGTATGTGGCTTTACAGGGTTGGTGTTGCAATAGTACTGGCAATACCGTGGGCTGTGTTTGGGGATTTCTGGCAGTGGTTATTTGCCGCCGATATAGCGGTATGGAGTGAAGACGCAGCATTTTGGCTGTTCTCTGGGCGTATACCGCATTCATGGGGTTACATTAGTAGTCTTCATATCTTTACATACCCAACTATACCAATACATGGAGGATTACCGCTTTACTACATACCAGCTGCAATAGTGCTCTACATAAGTATCATAAAAATAAGGGAGGGAGGAAAATAAATTACATCAATTCCTCGGCATACCATCAACGTGTACGCCGGACTCAATGGGTTCTATATGTATTATTTCAATTTCATCAAGAGGCATTATATTAAAGGCCTCCCTGATCTCCCTTGGAATGGTGAATTGGCGGGAAAGCGCACGCCTGTTCCTCAGCAATTTAACTCCATTAATTCTGATAACACTGCTACCATGCCTAATGATAACGTTAACAAATAGGCTCTTCTCAATACCGAGGGACTTAATAATACTTGATGGTATTAGGACTTGGTTATTTATGTAAACACGAGTCCTGTAAGGAAGACTACCGGCCTTAATTCCCCTACCCATGACAGGAGAATGCCGAAATAATATTCATTATAAAGGTATACTATCCAGTTAACATGAGCTATATGTCAAAAAATAGAAAATGCACAAAGAGACCACGTGGCCAGGGTAATCACATAACAAAGGCAACAGGCGATAACTAAATAGATAGTCTTATTTGATGTACGTCCACTAACCTCCGTAAATTAAATTCAGTAAGCGGGAAAACAGTGAGGAACATCGAAGAAAAATACTTTTAAATCAGTGAGGAACAACCACGCCGGGCCCGTAGTCTAGCTTGGTAGGATGCCCAGGGGCGCGAGCTCCGTGTAAGCCTCACGCGCGGGAGATCCCGGGTTCAAGTCCCGGCGGGCCCACTAATTATTTAATTCAATAGGTTTTTGCTTGTTTTTCAATTCTATAAACCCTTTCGTTTTTACATAATGATAAGTCTCAGCTATTAAAAATGTTATTTTTATTTGCCATTATCATAATGTGACTATTTGATGGCGAATATTTACATGGGACGTAATAGTTGTTACGCGATTAATGAGGGCATGTACGTATCACCCGGACTCATGGATCTGGGTAGGGTTGCCGCGCATTTGTTTCTTCACCTAAGGGATCTTAGGCGTGGATGGACGTATGACCATGACTGTAAAAGGATCGACATGGATAAAGAATTATTTGAGGCCAGGTGCAAGTATCTAGTGAGGATTTGTAGGGATCAGGGCTTGGATGATTGTGATGATGCTGGGGATCTAATTAATGAGGTCGTTAGAACTCTTAAACTACCTAAATGGGCTGAGGAGGTGGCAGTTAGGAATATTGTTAGGGTTAGGTCATTAATTGACTTCTCACCTTAGTAATTCACCTAGGTTTATGGTGGATTTACTTGAGATCATTCCCTCTACTATGGCTAGCGTCTTGATTGCGTTTGTAATATCTATGATGGGATTCTCAATACCCCTTATTACATTTAATGCGTGGGTTAATTCCTGCCTTAATTGGTCTATGCCCTCTATCATGTGTCTTGTTCCATTGTGAATTAAGGACTTATTTAGTAGATCCACTTCGTAATACTTATTCCTTAGGGTTAGGATCATTCTCCTAATCCTTGTCTCGTAATCCCAGGACGCGTGTAATATGTATATGGTCTCATCAACGTTAAGTAATGCCCATGCGGTGCTCACAGGGTTTCCCCTGAGGATCCTGCCGATTATCTTAACTTCATCACTATAAACCATGTTAAGTACTAGGTCTATGTCATGGATGCCTAGGTCGAGGAGCACGTTGCCGTATGACTGTGGGTTGCCTCTTAAGGGTCCTGCCCTTATTGTTTCCACATGCATGGGCTTCTCATTACCTATTTCATTAATTAACGCCCTGTATGCCGGGTTGAACCTCTCTATGTGGCCCACGAGCACTCTCCTACCAAGGGCCTGAGATTTACGGTATAGGTCCATTGCCTCACTGAGCCTTTCAGTGATCGGCTTCTCTATTAATAAGTCCATGTGTTTTATGAGTTCACTGGCTATACCATAGTGAAGCCCTGTTGGTGTTGCTATTATACCAAGGTCCGGTTTATAGGGGAGGGCGTCATGCGCATCAGTGAATACCAGGTCTGCGCCTTGTTTCTTGGCGATCTCTAACCTTTGCCTATCAATGTCCACTGCATATACCTCGGTTACTAGGTTCTCCTTCTTCAATTGCGTCAATACCTTTATGTGATTAAGTCCCATTGAACCGATACCAATAACTAGGACTTTCACGGTGATTTTAATCAGGGTATCTCTTAATTAAAATTAATCACTACCTGGGCACTATCTTCTTAACAAGTTCACTCTTGGAGGCTATTAATAATGTTGACACTGACTTTGGTACATAGACCGTGTTGACATTGACTATCCTGGCCACCTTACTCTTTATGAGTTCGTTAGTGACGTCATCAGTGAATATCAACTCATCCATGTCCTTAAAAACCACAGGCTTGTCCAGGGATTCCAAGTCGGCCTTCGTTACTGTTAATGAGGAAACCCCGCTTATCACCGCTACGTCGCCTGCCCTAATCATATTGTCAATAGTCCTCGATATGCTCTCGAGGGTTGATATATACCTCCTGAGGGCATCGTTGACTATCTCACCTACCGTTGCCCCTGTTTCCCTCGCTAGTCTGCTTACTTTGTCATAAACGTCTATACTTAATCCTCTAATTGTTACTGTTTTCCTCTCATTACCTTCCTCACTATTGCTAGACATATTAATCATGTATTTCAAGTATTACCTAGTATATAAACCCTTCCCCAGAGACTAAGGCATTAAAAGGCAGCGCGAGAGCTTGATTAATAATGCAGTGCAGCGAGGTTAATGTCGTAAGTAGGAATAACGTGAGAGAGTACCTATGCGGAAATAGATCACTTGCCAGGTTAATAAATCTTGACAATAATGAGAGGGTGCTCAGCATAGACGTGGTTGCCCCATGGAATTCACCAATTGATCAGTCAATTAAGGCCGGTAACGTGCAATTGATTTATAGGAGAGAAACCATTAACAACCTGGAATGGGAATTTGTGGGTTATGATGATGGCTCACGCAGGGAATTAATATCGATTAGAGTCTTCCTTGATGACCACATCGAAGACTCCACCATTAAAGAATTAATTATTAATGCACTAGGGACATACATGAGAGACCCATGAAGCAGTTCACCCTAATATTAATACACGCAAGCAATGATGAAGTTGGGGACTTGGTTAACAGGCACTTGATGGATCTGGGGCTCTCGATACTACCCGGTGTGTTCATTTCCTGGCAACCAAGGCAGAAAATCGAGGAGAGATTGGTTAGTACTAAGGAGGAGTTGATTGATATGATTGAACGGGGATTCAGGGGTGAATTTGCATATGCAATCATTGAACTTAATAATGAGCAGTTCAAGGCAATAAGACCGTTAATAGCCAGTAGGTTGGAGGATGAGGATCAGAGGATGATTTCATGGGGTGAAGCACTACTCAGGAGAATCAGGTCACCACATAGAGAGAGGGTGAAAAGGGAGTACTCCAGTTTTAACAAGAGGTATAAATGGTTGATCACTATGCATGAGCTCTTCGATATTAAGCACGAATTATTAAATAGAGTACTGGAGTTAACTATGGAGTTAAGGATTAAGTATGAGAGAAATTTAAAGTAAATTTTTAATTTTGAGTAATCTCGTTCAATTATATTGTTGTTACCTCGTAATCCTTACCCCTCCTACTCCTATCAACGAAGGCGGATGCTATCGCGACCGCACCACCCAGCCCAAGTGTGCCTATTAGTGCCTCCATCGTGGTTATCGGGAACCCATCTATTATGGCTAGTATGTCTGACTTTATCGTTATTACGTCATTACCATTAATAGTCACTAACTCGCTGTACTTCAACCCGTGGTACTGGGCGGTCACTAGGTATGTGCCTCCCAGTACATTCGTGAAGCTTGCAGTACCTGTGCCACTCGTTGTCCCGTTAATAGTAGGCCCGGTATTAACCCTGTACAGTGATATCTCGGCGTTGGATATTGCCTGGTTCCTTGAGCCCACAAATAGCGCCGTTACGTTATACAGCCCAATCGTCACGCTAATTGGTTGGTTAACCAGCGAGTTCACGTTAATGTAGTATATGGGAACCCCATCATAACTCACGGTTGCCATGAATGGGGCAGGCTCCTCAATGTTTATGTATGCATTGCCATTGGCATCACTGATGCCACTTGCAACCAGGGAACCATTTATATAGGCCTGAACCTTAACACCGCTTATTGGAGCGTTTAGTGTGTTTGTGAAGTGCATTGCTATTGGTGTCCAGTTAACATAGACCATGTACGTACCAGTCTCACTAACGCCAAGTGTTGAAACTGCTATGTAGGCTTGCGAACCATCGGGACTTATTGAAACCAGCCTCTCCGCAGAGCCCCACGGTATTTCCGAATTAACTAGGCCCGTGTACACAGTACCGCTTGGCGTGACTATCTTGTATATGTGGGCTATCTCGGGTAATTGAACAATAAGCGCTGTCCATAAGCCTCCAGAGACGTCAGAGCTGGCCACAGTGGCCTCTAGGTTACCGTTAACCCACTGCCCAACTGATTTGTATATTATTGGCATGAAGGTCACAACCAGTGGCACATTTAGGTTATCAACTATCTCGAAGTACCTATCGTATACCACGTATATACCTATCATCGGTGCAAACCTTATGAATGGAGGTAATAGGTAACTAATGCCACTGACCTGTATCAAATCGCTGTACAGGTATGCCGGTGAGACCCTATTGGCAATCACCTCAAAGTGTCCCGGCTGCTGACCAACAACTAACGGCTGTACTGTGTAAACCGCAACTATGTAGCCCAGTAGGTTCCAGCCAGGCGGAACACCAAACTCTGAGCCGGTTATCTCCAGTGTTTGCCCTGGGTTCACCGTGTAGTTCAGGAACTCCGTGCCCTTGATTAGCATTGCGCTTGGCATTGCATACCCACTACCGTAGTTAATCGTTATCTGATACTGACCTGGCGGTAACTCATTTGCCGTTAACTCCACGTACTTAGGCTCAATCTTTATGTAATTAGCCAGCGGGCTCCAGGCGGAGACTAGTTGTGATAGTGTTGTGCCGTTGGGTAGGGCAACACTGCCTATCTCAAAGGGCATGTAGTTTGGTATTGAGAACTCAACCACTTGCTGTGTTACGTATTGAATGGATGAGTCTGGTATTGTTATGTTCAATGTATTCGTTGATGAGGTATTTAGTGGCAGGTAGGTCTCTTCCACGAAGGCATATGTTATGGTCACCGTCACATTCAATTGCTGATTACCTACATTGGTTATTGCCAGGCTATTACCAGTCGTGTACGCACTAGTTATTGCACCAATCTCGTTCTTACTAAACATGACATTATTACCGCTGATGGCAATTGCCGGAGACGGCGGATTTATACTGACCTCCATGTACTCAAGTACATAATTCTGCCCAGGGGGTAGCGGTGCTTGTATGTTTATTGATTGAGACGGCGCCAGTGTTAATGCCTTTGTCGTGTTTATGTAGTCTATGTACTTAAGTATTGCATAATACGGTTGGTTTATTGTAGTTGGGGCATTGACGTTAGGTGAAACATTATACGAAGTAGCAAGTACTATTATTGGTACCGTAGCCGCCAACACCACCAGAAGTATTACTAAATTTCTTCTCATATGGTCCACGATAACGACTATTGAACCAAGTAATATTAAACAAGCAATTAAAATAACTAGTCTGACCTCCTCTTGCCCTTAGGAAGCTCTTTCTAAAAACACACCAGGAGATGCGAACTTATAAGCCCTTATTATCGCACTATGAATGACATCAAGACTTTCACCTGTAATACCTAGAAATACATAATTTTGCCCGTATGACTTAACTATATAAACTAGTATTACTAGTAAAGCATTCGTGATGAGCTCTAGACATGCCGATCGGTGATGAATCCATTCTAGGCTGAATATATGAATATATATTATATATACTCATAATCAATAAATATATTACTAGCTAAATTATTAAGTTCTAAGAGAAAGGCTTTAAATTACATATACCTAAGTACCACCGATGAATAACTGCGTGGTTAGGCTTATGCTTGGTAATCACGCAATTGCCCACGGCGCCATGGAGGCAGGCATAGCAGTAGCCGCTGGCTACCCAGGTACACCATCAAGCGAGATAATTGAATACCTCCTCGATAATGGTAGGGAATTCGGCGTCTACGCAGAGTGGAGCAGTAATGAGAAGGTGGCCTTTGAGGTAGCGTATGGCGCCGCCCTGACCGGTGCCAGGTCTATGGTAACCATGAAACATGTTGGGCTTAACGTAGCCATGGATCCACTAATGTCAAGTGCTTACACGGGTGTTAGGGGCGGCTTCGTTATAGTCACGGCTGATGATCCGGGCATGTGGTCAAGTCAGAATGAGCAGGATAATAGATGGGTTGGGCTTCACGCATACATACCTGTCTTTGAACCCTATGATCCACAGAATGCCAAGGATCTTGTAAAGCTAGCCCTGGAATTCAGTGAGAGGCATGAACATCCAGTGATGATGAGGACCGTGACTAGGGTGTCACATGTCAGGGGGCCTGTCACCGTATGCTCGCCAGAGAAGCCCAGGTACTCCGAGGGGTATGTCAAGGAACCGAGGAGACATGCGTTAGTTCCGGCAAATGCACGCGTACTCAAGAATGAATTGCTAAGGAGGTGGAGCACTATTGAGAGGGATATTGAGGATGCTCCACATGTGTATATTGATGGTAATAAAAACCTCATAATAACGAGCGGTGTAGCCTTCACCTACGCACTGGAGGCTGTTAAGAATTATGGTGTTAAGGCAAGCATTTTAAATGTGGTAACACCAGTTCCGCCACCTAGGAAGATCATTACTGATGCTGTGACCAGGGCTGATAAGGTAATAGTCATTGAGGAGGGAGATCCAGTACTGGAGCAGCAATTGAAGGCCCTGCTTTATGATGAGAACATTAGGGTGCCGATCATGGGTAAAATGGAGAATTTATTCAACAGGGTTGGTGAGTTAACCATTAATTCCGTAATGGATGGACTATCAAAGGCCCTCGACATTACAAAACCACTCGCATCAATAAGTACCGTTAAGGTTGACTACTCCCCACCCCAGAGACCACCTGTTTTTTGCCCAGGATGCCCACACGCTGCCTCATTCTATGAACTAAAGGTCAGCACAGCAAGATCCAGCGCTAAGCCAGTATTCAGTGGAGACATTGGGTGCTACAGTCTGGGCATTAATAACCCATTCAATGAACAGGACTTGCTAACAAACATGGGTAGCTCCCTGGGTCTCGGCATGGGTATTTATCACGGCACCAATGGCAAGACCCTGGTAATCCCAATAATTGGAGACTCCACCTTCTTCCACACGGGCCTACCGGCACTGGTTAATGCAGTCTACAACAAAACACCAATGCTGATCCTCATACTCGATAACAGGGTCACGGCAATGACGGGTGGGCAACCCAACCCAACAAGTATGATAAGTATTGAGAACATGGCCAAGGCGGTTGGTGTTGACTACGTAAGGACAATAGACCCCTTCGACATGAGGAAGGCCCAGGACGCCATTACTGAGGCCATGAACGTGGTTAAGGGCGGCGGTGTCGCCGTCGTCATAATGAGGAGAGGCTGTGCGCTGGAGGCGACTAGGCTGAATAGGGGTTACGTTGCACGTTATTACGTTGACACTAACGCCTGTAGAGCCTGCGGAATATGCTATAACCTAATCGCATGTCCAGCAATAATGCCCCTTGAGAATAGGAAGGCTTGGATTGACCCCAACATGTGTGTTGGCTGTTCCGTCTGCGCCCAGGTATGTCCATACAACGCCATTAAGCCCGAGGGTAATGTCAAGGAGTGGCTGAGGAAGTGGGCTGAGGTGTGAGGTGACGGTCATGAGACTCAACATATACTTAACCGGTGTTGGCGGTCAGGGACTGGTGACCTTTGCCAGAGTGCTCGGTGATGCAGCCATAAGGGCCGGCTACAAGGCATTGGTTGCCGAGACCCATGGGTTAAGCCAGAGGGGGGGCTCCGTGGATGTTCATGTCAGGATCGGCGACGTAGACGCACCATTAATACCCAGGGGCGGCGCAGACGTTGTTGTTGCCTTTGAAATACTCGAGGCATTTAGGGCTGTTGACTATGCCAACGAGGGCACTGTTTTCATTGTTAACAGGAGACTAATAAGGCCGCCGGCAATTAAGCAGAGAATACCAAGTATTAACGAATTAGAGGACCTACTAAGGAAGGGCATCAAGAGAACCTACATAGTAGATGCATATAATGAAGCCACCAAGCTGGGGAATATAATTTACGAAAATACAGTAATACTGGGTGCACTATACTCAATACTGAGACTAAGCCAATACATACCGCAGGGCATAATTGAGGAATCAATAAAAATGAATCTTAGGAGAGATATTGACAAAAACCTAAGGGCGTTCACAATAGGCCTAAGGTATGGAGACTCAAAATAATAAAATATTTGAAATTTTAAAGTATCGGGGATCACTTCTCCCTAACTATCCTTAGGTCAATGCCTATTGTCTCGGGGCCTATGGCTGTGGCTATTCCATAAACAACACCAGCAAGTATTAACCAGAAGGCCGCCGTAAACCAAATGTTGGTACCCTCAATAGCCGCGAAGACTCCGTAAAGTGGTATTGAGTATAGCGGCATCCAGGCACTAATGAATATGCCCGAGCTATAACCAAAACCAACGCCCGAGCCTCTCCTCTGCGTTGCAAAGCGCTCAGAGAGGTAAACGGGCACGAGGCCCCAGGGCCATTGCGAG
>DAJV01000045.1:48780-48931 GCA_002496475.1 Vulcanisaeta sp. UBA163
CTATGGCCGATACAATCAATGCACGCCTCCTGCCAATGAAGTCACTGGCGAGACCCCACAGAGTCGCCGCAATGGCTGCAAAAATACCCATAATGCCGTAGTAAAAGCTTGCCAATCCCTCGGGTAGGCCGGCCCTCGTATAGATACCGAC
>DAJV01000054.1:0-2040 GCA_002496475.1 Vulcanisaeta sp. UBA163
CCGTACTAGCAATAATCTTCTACACATGGGGCGTATACTCAGGGCTGCAAAAACCATACGAAACACCGCCCAAATCATAAGTATCCCCCGGCATGTACTACTTTAAAACAGTCATGAATTAATTAATGCAATATGTCCAGTGTAACACCAATTGGTGGTAATTGGGTATTGTCCAGTTTGAATGTTGTTCCTGAGTTTAGGGTTGATGAGGGCAAGGTAATTGTTAGGCTAACTGGCTGTGTTGAGGAGCCTGTTGTTAAGGTGATATGCCACACCGTTAATATTGAGCTATCGCTAAAGACGAAGCCGGAGGATGTTAGGGAAATACTTAGGAGGGCTTATTACGAGTTACTTGAGGCCTTGGATACGAAGATCAAGGTGGCTAGGATCCTAGTGCATTTATATAAGGAGTTGCTTGGTTCATGTAAGGATGTTATTGGCATTGAATGCTGATGCGCCTAGCCAGCCAACAGGCTAGTGTTTATAAAATTGAGCATAAATTAACAACTAATGTCTTCAGGAAGTAATGTTAAGCCACCCATTTCAGGGTCTCCATTAAGTCCACTGGAGAGACTCCAACTCCTAGTGCCGGGCTTCAGGGGTTATAAGGTTAAGGACTTGATTAGGCAGGACGACCTCCTAGTCAGGAAGACCGCTACCTCAATGCTTGAGGAGGCTCAAGGATTCATTGAGAGGATTGAGGAGGAGATAGCCCGCAATAACCCCTTCGATCCATTGATACAGCAGTACGAGACAGTACTCAGCGACTTAAGGGGTTTGATAGCCGAGGTCTGGGGATCACCTACCGGCGATGCTGGTATGCATGATAGGTTTAAGGTTTTTCCCGAAGACCTGGAGAAGCTTGTTGAGTATGATCTAAAGCTTGTTGATACGGCTAGGGCAATACTTGACTCAGCCAAGGCTAGGGCTAACCCACAGGTTATTGATTCAATGATTAGGGATGCCAGGACCTACGTCATTGAGAGACAGAAATTACTAATACCCGAGAAACTCGGCGGGAAGTGGTGATGGCTCGATACTAAAACAGATAATCAACCATTGATGCCTTACATTCACGGTCTATTTCCTCAATGGTTGAATCACCTTCCAACATCTTAGTAATCCTCTTCTTCAGGTTGTTGGCGGTATTATGCGAACGCAGTATTGGTATTGGCATTTGGGAACCGACACAGAGTTTCCTAACGAGATTAACCGCGCTGTCCAGTGAGATCCCGTAACCAACACTAACATACGTAGGTTTAGTGGGCGCGCATTGAATTGTCCAACCAATAACCTCATTAGTACTTACGTCGAGCACGGGTCCCTCGGTTCCCTCCACCTTACCATATAGCAGTGACTTCGCAACACCAATGGTGGGGATGCGTAGACAGACACCAAAGTGACTGGCAATGCCGAGTCTATATGGATGCGCCCTACCATGACCATCGATGAGGACCACCTGGGGCTTAGTCCTTAACCTAAGGTATGCATTAACCATAGGCTTCAACTCCCTGAAGGAGAGTAGGGTTGGCACGTATGGAAAGGTTACTGAACCAACCCAGCAACTCCATTCTACGATTGACGATTTACCAATGGAATACGTACTGGCCACAGAAACCCCTATCTCCGTACTTCCATGGTTAATGTATGCAACGTCAATACCCGCCACTAAATCAACACTATCAATACTGATTAAGTCACTCTCGACAACCCTACCAGCCAACGTGGTTTGAATCCTCCTCGCAACATCAAGGTGGAATCCCCTGGGCAACGGGGGCATAGTCTGTACGGGCTTAGCACCTATTTATTCCTTCTTGAGTGTTTACTTGCAGTATGACCGTACTCAATACATGGCAGGAAGAGGGGCTTAAGATCAGGGAGGGGTTGAGAGACTCAAGGATAAGTACGGTGATGAGTTTGTTAAGTATGTCCGCGTTAGAAAGTACAATAAGTATAAAGTTATTATTGTGTTTAAGGAATATGAGGAAATAAAAAGCAAGCCGCTGAGGTGTTATGTCGAAAGTACGAAAAAGTTAAGGA
>DAJV01000054.1:2052-5089 GCA_002496475.1 Vulcanisaeta sp. UBA163
AGACCGCATGCGTCCAGTAAGCCCACATACGTAAGTATTGGTTATGGCGTATCAATGCACATCCACCTAACGAGGTCTACGGCACTCCCTCATTGATTCCCCTCGATATTTTCATGGCGATCTCCTCAGTCTATTAATGTCTATGGAGAATGCCCTGAAGCCTAGTCTCCTAAGCTCAATTGCGCCCCACCTACTACTCAAGCCCCTGCTGCAGTATAGCACGTATGTCCTGTCCTTGCCAAGGGACTCGGCTGTATTTACGAGTTTATCGACATCAACGTTTATGGCGCCTGGGTAATGCCATAATTCATACTCACCCCTACTCCTTAAGTCAATAACCACGGCATTATTGGGCACGTAATCAATCTCCAAATCAGTGACCCCAAGCATTAACTCATCAATGACCTTAATAGCCGAACTAGCCCTCAACGTAACAACACTATTTAGTAAATTATTAATGAGACCTTGATCGAGTTTTCTCAATTCATTATTTAATTCATTAATTGAGACCTTCGTCCTAGGTCTCTCAGAGAATAGGGCGCAGAACTCCTCAGTCCCCATGGACTCCCCATATGTCCCTATTTTCTTGGCGTAATCCACTATGTCATCCTTATCAAGACCAATTAATGGCCTGTAAATGGGTAGGTCAATACCATGCTCAATGGTCATTAGGTTATGGAGGGTCTGCGATGATACCTGCCCCAGGGATTCGCCGGTAACAAGGCCCAGGGCACCTATTGACCTGGCAACCCTGGACGCAACCTCATAGAGAATCCTCTTAAACAATACACTCCACATGCGTGGATTAACCTTGGCCCTAAACTCATTAATTAATGATGAGCAGTCAATTATGAAGAGTTGCGGATCATAACCAATGGACCACTTATTAAATAACGTGAGCGAGACCCTAAGGAAACTAACAACATCGATTGGGTAGGCCAATGAGCAGAACAGGGCATCAATGTAGGAACCCCTCCTCATCATGAACCAGGCAGCCACGGGTGAATCAAAACCACCTGATATCAACGCCAGTAACCTACCCTCGGAACCAAGTGGTAAACCACCAGATCCATTAATCACCTCGGTAAATAAGTATGCCTGATCACTCCTAATCTCAATAAATAACTCAATACCAGGTCTCTCAAGGTCAACACCGGCACTAAATGGTTTAAGGGCTGCACCAACGGCCTTAGCCACATCCAACGAGGTGAACCCATGTGAACCAACCCTATGAACCCTAACCGCGAACCTCCTACCCCTAACCAAGTCACCCCACTCCTTAACGGCAACACCAACAATGTCATTAATATCCTTAAACGCGTAGGCCTTGACTGGCGACAACGACTTAACACCAAAGACCCTACTAATCACGTCAATACCATCCCTAACCCTATCATCAGGAACCTCAACAAACAACCTACCCTGGGACCTGGCAACCCTAGCATCAATACCAATATTCCTCAAACCACTGAGTATATTATGCATTAGCAACCCCTCCATCATTGACCTAGTGCCCGGTCCCTTAATCGCAACCTCACCATACCTAACCAGGATCAAAGCCATACAATAACTATCAAACAAAGGAAAAGCCAGTGAATAAAAATCTACCTCAACACCAAACAAGGCAATAACAGCACTACCAACCCTCACCATAATGAACCTGCACCATTAATAATTTGTGGCACAAAATGAACCAACAATACCTGGGCATTTCGAGAATCAGCAAAGACCAATTTCATCAATTTATCAGTCCCGTGGAGGCACATCACGGGGTAAAACCATATGATAACTATTATTAAGTCTTTATGGAAAAAGACTAATAATTCCCCGGTACTATTTACCTAGTCCCGCCGGCGTGGGCCGACTGAGTTGAGGTTGGCTCACCGATGATGCCGTGCCCCTCCAGGACGGGGCACATTACTTCTTACAATCTTAATGGTTGTAATGGTATCGTCTCCTCAGTGGAGCCGCTCCCCGTTATTGTAAGTATGTCAATGCCGTCACCAGAAACCGGGTCCCTGGATATGCTTTGGTTTATTGCCTTAATCGCCAATTCCCTGGCCTCCTTAGTGTTTAATCCCTGCTTGTAATTACCCTCAAGCACTGCAATAGCCAACTTGTTTCCTGTACCTACGGCTGCATAGTCATCCTCAATTAATGAACCAAGCGCATCCATGATATACATGTGCGGTCCCTCATCATCAACACCACCAACAAGGACCTCCACGAAGTATGGAAGAACCCTGTTGGAGAATAGTACGTATGACAGGAGCTTGGCGGCTGACTTAATACTGGGCCTCGTCTTTGTGTCCAGGGTGTAGAGTGACATGTAGGCCTTGGCTATCTTCGTGAGCACCTGCATGTCAGCCAATATGCCTATTGAGGCAATGCCAATATTATCATTAACCCTAAACACCTTCTTACCAGACCTACTAAACATGGTGAATCCATAGGCGACCCTCTTCTCCGCAGCCAGGACAACACCATCACTGGCCTTGATCCCCACGGCAGTACCCGTGATTAATTCCTCAATAGATGACATCAAGCAAGAAAATAGGCATGCCTTTAAAAAGTTATACCGGGTCACCGAATTAATGAGCACGCTAATCAGGGATGAACAGGACATACACGTCGAATGCGACATGGACTACAGCAAGTACGTAATTAACGATGTCAACTACGTACCATGCACCATCAAAGCAGGTGAACTAGGCAGCATCATGAACCTACTAATGGACTACGTAAGTAAAGACAACATACTAAGCCAACTACGCCTCGAACTAGCTGGAAATAATGAACTAAGGATCAACATGCCAATCACAATAATGAATAGCAATAAATCACTCGGCGAAGTACTCAATGAACTAATATACCTAATAATAGGCATGAGACACTGCATAAGGCACCACAGATAATGCATTAAAGCAAAGGCGTAGGCATCATTAATGATTTATGAATCGTGAATTAACAGCCAAGGCATTAATTGGCGCCGTAACATACATAATCAGCATAATCGAGACAATGTACGTATGGCTAC
>DAJV01000091.1 GCA_002496475.1 Vulcanisaeta sp. UBA163
GGGATCTCCCGCGCGTCAGGCTTAAGCGGGGCTAACGCCCCTGGGCATCCTACCAAGCTAGACTACGGGCCCGATTATTGATTAAACTCATGCTGAATTTAAAGTTTTCGTTGGTTGTTGATCTACGTCCTTCCCCTTTGTAGGTGCAAGCCCTACTTAAGTGTTTGGTGATTATTTGTTTCTTTCATCATCCTTACCTCATTTTTGTGAAGTCTTCAGGCGTCATAAAGATAAGTAATGACGTGTTGTACCCATCAGTGTTTGGTTGAAGGCTAACCACTTGTTGATCACGAGCCACTAGTTCGTGTTATTGAATGGTAAATTGATCATAGAGCCAAAGCCATATATCATGGGCACAATATGTTCAGGAACCAAACCGTAAATCGTCACAAAGGCTTGCACTGGGTAAGTACTGGAGCCATTGACTGCGTAAGCCCTAACAACAAGATCAGGGGCGCAGAAAAAGGCATAGATACGTGGTAGGAAACCACGCTGTCGTCAAGTCTAAAGTTTTCGATTAGGTTAGGCTGAGTATTGATGGAGAAAAGGATTAACAAGGTAGTTGATAAAAATAACAGTAATGATGATCGTAATTAATGATCTTGAGATCATAGATATTAACTTCCTATTTACATGGTCCTTTCCATTCACCTCGGCTGTTATTTTCCTCAAGACCTCAAGGTTTGAGGGACCAGCGTCTACCAAGACGTAATCCACCCTCACGTGTTTAATAGCCCCTTAATCGGCGAACTATACTAGGAGAGCAGGGGCGCTTACTGGGAAATGGTGAAGTCTTTGATTACCTAGGAGGGTCCGTCCAGGCTTCATGAGCAACTGGAACCCGTGTGTCATATGGCTATATAACCTTAACCAGGACCAGGACTTATTTAATAATTTATCACAGGAATTAACTAAATCCCTCATTTATGGCTAAATTCATTATATTGAGTTAAGTAAATTCTACGTGATCAAGAAACATCAATCAGAAATCTATTGCGAGAAAATCATTGAAGGAACTAGAGTTAGTAATAGCCTTCCTTATTCGTAATAAAAAGATTTTTAACCTATATGAAAAGCTCTTCACATTATTTATGACTTTCGTTTCTTCCTTATTTCAGCAAATACCAATAAGCTAATTCGCAAAGTTTATAAACAATATAATGGATAATTATATTAATGTTATTATATTACACAAATGGGGAAAAATTAGCAGATAGGTATGAAAATCTTTTCGTGGAACAAACAAGTGGATACAACGAGTTTAATAACATCATGCATAACTATAGCCTTAGAAATAACAGTAATGTTTTAATTAGATCACAAAATAGCGGGACTACTGGCCTTGTCTGTGCATTTCCCGACGATTCTTTCATTAATGCCAAGCAAGTACCACCTGCAGATCCAGAAAATATTCTTTTTGTGGTCAAATTCTTTGGTGATCGCGTGAATACACTTAAATCCAGGTTTATCCAGCCCACTAATCCAAATTCCAGATACGTTATGTCAGGTTTAAGGTTTGATGGTATGTTAATAACTTCCCCTGATGAGCATGCTTCCTTTGTTATTCCACCTATACGACAAGGGGCTCATTACGACCATCTTCCTATATTAAATGGCAATAGCAACGAAGAAGGCAGAATATTATTTGGGGGAGTAAAGCATCTTGAGAAGAAATTCATATTTAAAGGAGAGGAACTAACAATCAATAAACCCTCCTTTATGCACCATAGAGAGTCCTATAAAGGTACCGTGTTTAATGTTATTAGTAAATTATCTATAGGTGACAAAAACATAGGCACCATTTATAGCGCCACTCTCAACACCATTGCAGAGAAGGATCTGTTGGGATTACCTAACGGTACCGTTACAACAGTTGATAGATTATATGCTTTTTTCAATGATGCATACGTAGAACATATAGGAGTATTATTTGCTTACTATCATATAAAACGCATGGGCTTAGCCATCTCGAAATTCACTTACGAATTCAGTGGTGGGATATATTAATGAATACACGTTAGCCAATAAAGAACTTAGCTATAATGCGCCATTTTAATGCATTGCAATGATAAATCAACGGCAATCCTCGCCGTTTAAGGCCGGGGTGAGGTTTTAGGCCCTCGCTTCATCCCTAATCATGGCCTCGGCGACCGTTGGTTAACCATCAACGGATATGAGGAGCTGGGGCTGATCGATCTCCGCAATACCTAGTCGCCGAAGCCAACCCCGGGAACGGTGAAGTATCGCCCTTAAGAGGAGTGCCCGAGGTCTCGGGGAACCCCACCCTGAGAGGCGAGGTTTACCCTTGCTTTATCACTTTTAACCTTAACAGGGGTTGATGGGACGGAAGACCCTGCAAGGGCGGGATAGTTCACTAATATTGTACAGGTGATATTTTTCTCTTTGATAGAAAAATAATCAATATTCCAATAATTAAAGGAATGGAACCAATAGTTATAAGACCCAACCCCGTGCCACTATATAATACCCTAAGGGAGACATTGAATGTATATATTGCAGGAGTATACATTGTAACTGAAATGTTTGGAACATCGCTCTGACCGTAGCTTTCAATAATTAAAAATGAACCTACAGTGAATAGGATGATAGCGATAATAATTAGTACCCATCCCATTCTTATTGCCTTGCTGGATTTCACCATCTTACCTATTTATGTTTCTCAATCATAGTTTTTAAAACTGACTGGCATTATAATTTTTATACATCTCTTTTGCTTAACCCCTTCCCGAGGGTAACATATTCTCCCTTCTTGTTCGTTTAACTTAACAGAGTTGAGGGGAAGAAAGTCCACTCTCGTAAGGGTTGAGAAGTCCACTCAACTCCCTTTTTGGAATTTTAGACCTGACAACGACGTTTTGATAATAACTGACGTTAAAGGAGAAGATAGACTAATGATCCATTCACGCGATAAACGAGGCAATAAGAACAAAACACTTCGAAATCCACGTAATAAATAAGCACAAGGAGCAGTATTCCAGTTTAAATGTTTAAAGATGAACTTACGTAATAATTCTCGACCTGAACAGCCTCCTGAATACAACCTACCTCCAAGTAAAAAGTTTTCAAGAGGTAAGGGAACCTCCTGGTCCTTAGGCACAACCCAAGTCTATACTTAATCCCAAGGAGGACATTTAGGGCGAGGTCTTCGAATCTTGTGTACCACCCATCCGTGGGCGGTTGTTTATTGTGTTTTGTAATTCTTCATGACCACTTTCGAGTTCATTATGGCTCGGCTTGGGGTAAACTGCGGGAGCCCTTTCTGGGCTTCCCTCGGCGCTCCTCAAACCCACCAGGCGACTATGGAACAAGGACTATTAGGCTTGCCGGTGAAGTAGACCCAAGGGTTTCATAGTGAGGTAGGTCTTTAATGCCGTGGTTTCGCGTCGCATGGCTGCGCAATTATTCGCCGCATTATTCGTTATTCATGAATATTGGTCATGTAAGCCATGTAATGCATGGTAACGAATTTACGCCTTTACTATATAATGATGTGTAGAGTAATTCCTTTATATAATGCGTGGTTACTGAATCCTCAATGCCTGAGGTTGTTGCATTAGGTGAACCCCTTGTCCAGTTTAATGCCGTTACAGATGGACCGCTTAGGCATGTCACCTACTTCGAGAAACATGCCACGGGTAGTGAGGCCAATGTATGCGTTGCCCTGGTTAGGCTGGGCGTTGGTTGCGGCTTAATTACCAGGCTTGGTGCTGATGAGTTTGGTTTATTCATTTATAATTGGCTTAGGGGTGAGGGTGTTGATGTTAGCCACATTAAGTTTGACCCCGATAGGCCGACTGGGATCTACTTTGTGCAGAGGAATTACCCAATACCTGGGGTTAGTGACGTGCTTTACTACAGGAGGGGTTCAGCAGCCTCGGCCCTAAGCCCCGAGGATATTGACCCAGAGTACGTTGGTGACGCCAGGGTCTTCCACACAACGGGCATAACCATGGCAATTAGCGAC
>DAJV01000001.1:0-427 GCA_002496475.1 Vulcanisaeta sp. UBA163
TCCAACCAATGGTATACATGGCGCTCTCGGGTAGGTATGTGGCAACCACTGTGTAGGTGAATGTCACGCCGAATATCCCTAGGTCAAACCCAGCCTGCATAATACCACTCGCTAATCCCCTCCACCTAACCACACTCTCAACAGCCATAACACCACTTGATGAGTACTCGCCACCTAGGAAGAAGCCTACCGCAAACCTAAGGATTATGAGAAGTACAATGGCGATTAGGCCTGCCTGGGCATGCGTTGGTAGGAAGCCCATTAAGAAGCTTGATAAGCCAGCACCGAGCATTGTGATGTATAGTACATACCTCCTACCAGCCCTATCGGCAAGATTACCAAAGAACACACCACCAAGTGGCCTAACGGCAAGGGAAACACTGAAGGCAGCCAGTGTTGCAAGTATTGAACCTAAACGGCCAAGTTG
>DAJV01000001.1:448-23785 GCA_002496475.1 Vulcanisaeta sp. UBA163
GAAGTCATAGGCATCCAAGCCCCAACCTAACATTGAACCAACGACATTACGCCAACTACTTACCTGAGTCTCTATGGCGCAGTCACCATTCTCATAATATCTATATTATATTTAAATTTTATCGAATATATTTAACCTATGGCTTAATTACAACCAGTTAGAGAAAGCAAGAATTTAAGTAATTGCATTACCCATGACTAAATTCCTCAATTCATTTACTGACGAGATACTAATCATATTAGCATTTCCCATGAGCAACGCATCTGGATCCTTGAGTGCATGTCCCGTGGCTATTAGTACGGCTCTATCGCCGGGCCCAATTAATCCCTCGCTTAAGGCCCTTAGATAACCTGCCAATGATGCTGCACTGGCTGGTTCAACGCCAATTCCCTCTTTACCAAGCATTGCCTGAGCCCTTATAATCTCATCATCACTAACCTCAATGAATGTACCACCACTATACTTGGCAGCCCTGTAGGCCCTGAACCAATTAACCGGTTTACCAATCCTAATTGCTGAGGCGATTGTTCTTGGATTCTCGATCTTAGCTTCGCCTATGCCACTCCAATACTTTACCATGGGTGCTGCACCAGATGCCTGTACACCGATCATTTTCGGTACGTGATCGATCATGCCAAACTCCATTAACTCCCTAAACCCCTTCCAAATGGCGTATATGTTTCCTCCATTACCCACGGGTACAAAGACATAATCCGGCACACCAACCTCCTCAAATACCTCATAGGCAATGGTCTTCTGGCCCTCGAGTCTCCATGGGTTTATTGAATTAAGTGGGTAGTAATTAACGTGGTCTGCACCGCCATTGATAAGTACAGTGTCTAGGACATACTCAAGTGCATTGTCAAAGGTTCCTGGAATATCAACAATGCTTGCACCATGCAGTATTGCCTGACCAAGTTTACCCTTGGCCACTCCTCCCCTAGGAAGGACAACAATGCAGTTAAGTCCAGCCCTGGCTGAGTATGCTGCCGCTGAGGCGGCGGTATTGCCGGTCGATGCAACGATAACTCCCTTAACACCTATTGAGGAGGCTAGCGATACACCAATGGTCATACCCCTATCCTTGAATGAACCGGTTGGGTTAGTGCCTTCAAACTTTACATAGGCATTGCCGTGACTCCTCAACCTAATTAACGGCGTTGCCCCCTCACCCATGCTCACTATGCCACTGGGTTCAGGGAGTAAATCCCTGTATCTCCATACACCCCTACCCCTAAGTTCACTCCACCTTAGCTTAACCCTATCGGCAATTAGCAATGCATCAAGTAATTCCCCGCATTTAGGACATCTCATTATGTATGGACTGGCCTCCGCCTCAAAACCACACCTTGGACACTTCAAGACATACTTATTAAGAACCTTAAGTCTCATGACTGGGTTTCCATTTAATCCCCAGGTATAACATTTGTTTTAGGTTATTTAAGCATTTTGGGTTCCCTACCTGTGGGCACGGGTTTACCCAAAGCACTGGTTACTTTCTCCCTTTGTTATATTTCTCGTACTTCCCACTGAGTATTAGGTTCGTTCTTTCTCAGCACGGTATTCCCTAAACTCGTTGATGACCATTACGATGCCATTGAATACCCCATCACCGTACCTCCCAGGTCTCTCTCCAACACTACTCCTCATACTTTAACCACACGCTCCTTTGTTCGTCGATTCACCGCGTTTTCCAAACCTTCAATGAAATACTCAGTTTATGGCCTCGGTTAGTGTGTTAACGACCCAAACTCCATTAATTCCAGCCTCAGGATGAAAGGTACTAATATGCCGTGGAGCATTGAACCGCTGCCTTGGTTATCGATTAAGGCCTAGGAGGGCTTGAGACAACTCTTATGATTATTTTCCTCACGATCCACGTTCTCTCGCTGACCTGATCAATTGGAGCATTTCACTAACCATAATTAACATGTAATAATCCCTACTAAGTACTATAAACCCATCCCTCTTAAGGCAACCTTAACATCAATTAGTCTCCTAATACTATTGGCTATATCGCTCCACGGTACGTCTCCTTGCCGCACTGCAATTCATGATGTCTAGAGAAAGATAACGTGTATTATCGTGAATTTCGCCATACCATTAAGTTAATAGGGCATCGATTATGGTAATTTTCTTAAATAATTTTTATATAAGTAATTATTAGGTATGAGGGGGTATAGGATATTAATAATTGGTTTTGGGAGTGTTGGGCAAGCATTCTTCGAGTTGCTGAATTTAAAGAGGCACATACTGGGCGTTGACTTTATAGTTACTGGGGTAATTGATAGAAGTCGTGGGTTCATTAGTAATCCAAGTCAGGGGGTGATTAATGAGGCCCGTACAGGTAAATTGATTGGTAAGAAGGTGGATCTTGATCAAATACCTGGGCTCATTGAGGAGAGTGATGTGGATATCGTCTGTGAGTTCACAGACCTAAACATTAGGGATAGGGGTGAGCCTGCGTTTACGTATTTAAGCACTGCATTGAGGAGTGGTAAGCATGTAATTACCACTAATAAGGGACCCGTGGCCTTTCACTATGATGAACTCATGGAGCTCAGCAGGAAATACAACAGGTTGATTAGGTTTAAGGGTACCGTAATGGCGGGAACACCATCCTTCAACATACTAGACCTACTGCCAGGGGCCCGTGTGGAGTACTTCATGGGTATCCTAAACGGGACCACTAATTACATACTGACTAGGATGCATGATGGCCTAGCGTTTGATGAGGCTCTTAGGGAGGCCCAGGAACTTGGTTACGCGGAGGCGGATCCGTCACTTGACATTGACGGTGTGGACCCAGCCCTAAAGGTAGTTATATTGTCGAGGGTGATTGGTTGGAGGCGCGGGTTTGAGGATGTGGAGGTTCAGGGGATTAGGAACGTTGATGTGAGGGAGTATGGAGATAGTGTGGTTAAGTTAATTGCGTATGCCAATGAAAATAGAGCCTATGTGAAACCCACACCACTGGGGCGGGGTAATATACTTGCCAATGTCTCGAGGAACCTAAACGCATTAACGTTGAAACTTGATACCTTGGGTGAAATAACCGTGGTTGGCCCAGGGGCTGGAAGGATGGAGACTGCTCAAGCCGCGCTCACGGACTTAATGTACATAGTAAATCATGCAGATTACTAGGTAAGTGATTTTCAAGCCTTGAATACCCTGCCCAGTATTTCCCTGAACTCAGCTTCAGGATCCATGGGGGCAATCCTACTCCTTAACTCACGTAATTCCTCAAGGAGTATCTTCCTCTCTATTGAGTCAATGAGTAGTCTCGTTGTTATTACGCTATCTGGGTTTACACTGACGTAGTCCACACCTGCCCTTACTAGGAACTCCGTTACCTCCGGGTAAACCGACGGCGCCTGTCCGCATATGCCCACACTCTTCCTCATTGAATGCGCCTTCCTGATTATTTCATACATTGCCCTGAGGACGGCAGGCTCACGTTCATCAAAGTACCTTGGGTTCTGCCTAACCAGTACCTCATTATCCCTATCCACGCCCATGACCAATTGCGTTAAGTCATTTGATCCAATGGAGAATCCATCGATATACTTAGCGAAGTCCTCAACCAAAAGGGCTATGCTGGGTATCTCAGCCATTGCGTAGACCTTGAAGTCCCTGCCCCTCTCAAGCCCCTCATCGGTGAGTATCTCCATGAATTTCTCGAGTTCCCAGGGTGCCCTAACGAAGGGCGCCATTACGTGGACATTGGTTAGGTTCATCCCCTCCCTAACCCTCCTTATGGCCCTAACCTCAAGCCTGAAGGCTCTCTCGTACTCCCCACTTATATACCTCGAAATACCCCTCCAGCCAAGCATTGGGTTTCTTTCCTCAGGTTCGTACTTCTCACCACCTGTTAATTGCCTATACTCATTGCTCTTGAAGTCGCTGAACCTGACGATAATGGGCCTTGGATATATGGCCCTAGCCACGTGGGCCACGCCCTCGGCTAGCTTACTTATGAACTTTTCCTCGTTACCAACGCTCACTAGGTAAAGTGGGTGGTCGCCAATGTAACTGGATAGCACGAATTCAATCCTCATAAGTCCAATCCCATCGATGGGCAAGTCCTTATACTCATCAATCTTCTCCGGTATACCTAGGTTCATGTAAACACCAGTTGCGGTCCTTATAGACCTGTATACATGTAGTATTATTTCGTTTGTTGCTGATGTAGTTACTGCCTGCGTCCTTTCCACGTTCTTTGTGTCATTAATTAACTCCCTGGCCTCGCCCTCATATACAACGCCATGGTTCGCATCTACCGTGTACACTTCACCATCCCTAAGCACGGCAGTGGCATTACCGGTGCCCACTATGGCTGGTATACCGAGTTCCCTGGATACGATGGCCGCGTGGCTAGTCATACCACCCTCGTCCGTTATTATTGCCGAGGCAATCCTCATGTAGGGCACCCAGTCCGGATTCGTCATTCTTGTGACCAATATATCATCCTTATTCATCTTCCTCCTTGCATCCTCAGGGGATAGGCATACCTTAGCTCTACCAATGGCAATGCCAGGGCTTGCAGCCACGCCTTTAACCACCACCTCCCTAGTTGACGAATTAGTACTAGCCTCGACGGCCTTAGTTACACTACTATGAACAGTCTCCGGTCTCATCTGTAGCATGTATATATTGCTTGGTGGTTTTGAGTCGGAGTCCACAGCCCACTCAATGTCAAGTGAGTAGCCGAGGCGCCTCTCCAGATCAATGCCGATCTTCGCCAGTGTAATCACTTCTTCATCGTTAAGTGACGGTTTGTCAACGAGTTCCTGCGGCGTCTCGATAATCCTGGTAAGTCCGTTTTCATTCCTAATAACCATGGAGTTTTTCCTGGAAATTACCCTACCTTTAATGGCTAAGTCATTCTTACTTACTACCCATCTGTCTGGTGTAACGATACCGCCAACGATCGCCTCACCAAGGCCCCAGGAAGCCTCAATAACTACCTCGCCCCTATCGCCAGTCACTGGGTTTATTGTGAACATTACACCAGCTGTTCTGCTATTAATCAGTTTTTGAATTACAACAGCCATGCGGGCAGTTTCGTGGGAAATCCCCTCCTCATCTCTATAGGCCAGTGCCCTGGCATTATACGTGCTAGCCCACACATGCTTTACATACTTAATAACATTCTCAATATACTTGACATTCAGGTAGGTGTCCTGCTGTCCTGCGAAGCTGGCGTTTTTTAGGTCCTCCGTGGTGGCGCTGGATCTAATAGCTACAGTAATGGCACTAACACCAAAGTACCTACTTAATTCTTCATATGCCCCTGTAATTTCCTCACGGAGTTCTTTCGGTATTTCCGTATTGATTATTAATTCCTTGATCTTCTGCTCAGCTGTTTCATATTCCTCGGGTTTGCCCTCGTTAATTGTCTCATTAATGATTTCAAGGATCCTATTCCTAAGCCCATTCATGTTCGTGAAGTAGTCGAAGGCTTCTGTGGTAATCACGAAACCTGGGGGTACGGGGATTCCCATGGATATTAATTTATTGAGGTTTGCACCCTTACCACCGAGTATTGATGGGTCCTTGACTTCTTCGTTAAGCCAGTGTATGAATTTATACCTACCCACGTCAGGCACGTTGACACCACAACTTAAGTAGTTTAGTCAAAATAGATAATCTATTATAATTTAGAATTTAGTCAATTGCTAATAAATCAATTTGTAATTAACGGCTGAGTACGGCTAGTTCATCAAAGGTTCAGGAAATTCCTCAGTATTTTCTTGCCTACCGGCGTACCGACGCTTTCTGGGTGGAATTGAACGCCAAATATAGGGTAATCCCTATGCTGTATCGCCATTATCTCATTATCATCCTCTGAAATGGCGGTTACAATTAATTCATTGGGTACATCATCAATGACCAAGCTATGGTACCTCATACCCTCAAGCCTCTCGGGTATTCCCTGAAATATTGGTGATGGCTTAATGGCCCTAATTATGCTGGTTTTCCCGTGCTTTATCGTCTTTGCCCTCCTAACCCTCGCACCAAAATATGCACCAATTACCTGGTGACCGAGGCACACACCCAGTATCGGTACCTTGCCCCCAAAGTACCTAATCACATCCCTGGAGATTCCCACGTCTCTGGGATTAAGTGGGTTGCCGGGACCTGGGGATATTATGATACCGTTGGGCCTAATTCTCTCGATTATCCTAACCGTAACCTCATCATTCCTGAAGATAATGGGTTTAGCGCCGAGTTCACCAATGTACTGGGCTATGTTGTATGTGAAGGAATCATAATTATCTATAATAATCACTAACTCCATCTAGAACACCACCATGGCCGACTTCAAACTACCTAGTTTATGCTCGGTTTCCTGGAACTCCAGTTCAGGGATTGAGTCATAGACTATACCAGCCCCAGCCTGTATGCGGGCTATGCCGTCTTTAAGGAATAATGTCCTTATCATTATTGCGAATTCACCACCACCGCCATGCAAAAGCCCTATAACGCCTGCGTAGGGTCCTCTTGCAGTATCCTCATACTTGGCTATCAATTCCATGGCCCTTGGCTTTGGTGCGCCGCTAACGGTACCCGCGGGGAATGTGGCGAACAATGCATCGATGGCGTCATTCCCACGTTCAAGAATGCCCTCAATCCTGGAGACCAGGTGCTGGACGCTTTGATACTTTTCAATGGCGTAGAGTTCCTTAACTCTCACTGTGCCGAATCTACACACCCTGCCTATGTCGTTCCTGGACAGGTCAACGAGCATCACATGCTCAGCCCTATCCTTAATACTATTGATAAGCTCCTCCTCAAGTCTCAAGTCCTCAATTGGGTCCTTACCCCTAGGCCTAGTCCCAGCTATTGGGTGTGTTTCGACTCTATCACCATCGACCTTAACCAATAACTCGGGGCTGGTACCCACTATGTACTTATCACTGAACCTGGCAATGTACATGTAGGGTGATGGGTTTAGATCTGCGAGTCTTGTGTACAGGGTCATTACGTCACCCCTCACGGAGTAATCCTCATACCTAGAGAGCACTATTTGGAATACCTCACCATTTCTTATATCCTCAAGTGAATTCTCGACCCACCTAACGAAGCTCTCCTTCCCAGTACCTCCAACCCTGCTAATAACCTCGAAATTACCAATATCCGTAACACCCTTACCCGGTAATTCACCCTTAATGTAACCCCTACCCAGGAGGTTGTCATAGATGACCACGTTACTTGGTACGAAAAACTCAGCAATAGGCCACTGGGGTTTCTTGATGTAATTCCTTAAGTACGGCTCCATGTGAATTACCGCCTCGTATGAGAGGTAACCAAGAGCAATGTCACCACTCTCAAACCTACCGAGGCCCCTCATTAACTCCTTCAATTCACCGTATAAGTCACTATCCCAATCAATCACTAAATGCTTTGATAAACCCCAGGCAACTATTGTATACCTAGACCTCTCAGGGAAGCCTGGCCCGCTCTCGAGGAGTATTGCAAAGTCCTCACCAGACTCAAGCAATTGATTAATTAACTCCCTGGGCCTGGGCAGGTATTGGATTGGCACCTTCTTAGTACTAGGCACCCTTAATCACCTTTGCGATCCTCCTCACCAACTCCTCATCCTTGAGTCCAGGTCTCCTCTCAACACCAGAACTCACATCCACCAGGTAGGGCCTAAACCTAGCCACAATGGATATGTTTTCCGTATTTATTCCGCCAGCAACACCAACCCTGGGTATGCCACTGACCCTCATAACCACGTTTAGCGGTATCTTAAGCTCATGTTCATACAACCTAAACCCAACCTTGGGCGCATCTATGAGTACATACTCAACATAATCCCTGGAGACCATTTCAAGGGCTCTGTCAATGATGGAGTCATCACCAACATAGGTCATCACCGGAGCCAACCTAACTCCGTATTGACTAAGTAGGTCAATGGTTTCATCAGTTATGTCGGCATTACCATGGTACTGAACAACATCAAAACCAAGCCCACCAACCAACTTAATCGCACTAGCCATGTCTAGTCCCTCAACAACACCCACTGTCCTAACGCCCCTAGCTGCATCAATGATTTCCTTAGTCGCATTGCGATTAACCAACCTGGGTGTCGGCACACTCGAATGCACGATAACGCCAAGGTAGTCAGCATATTTACTAACCACCATGGCATCCCACTGATTTGTAACCCCACAAACCTTTAGTAGCGTCATGACTTACTCACCCTGGCTAATTCATTAACGTAGTCCCAAAATCCATCACCCAAGTTAGACTCCACGTACTCAACCCCATCCCTAATATCCTTAATAATACCTGCAATGTAAAGCGTGAAGGCAGTATTTGCGATTATGAAGTCCCTGGCGGCCCTGTCCTTACCTGAAACGGCGCGTTTCGTCTTCTCAACGCTCTCCAGTGGACTTGAGACCCTTACGTCCCCTATATCATGCGTTCTCAACCCAAGGTCCCTGGGTTCAACGAAGTATTTATCGATCCTTCCTCCCCTGACCTCCGCCACTGCTGTTCTTCCGAAAACAGATACCTCATCAATGCCTGGTTCTCCATGTATCAACACGGCATGTTCATAACCAAGCATTGATGCTGCCTCGGCCATCCTATCCATGAGCGCGACCTCGGCAACACCAATTAACTGCCTAGTTAGTAATGCTGGGTTTGCCAGTGGTCCGATTAGGTTAAATATCGTCCTTATACCCAACTTCTTCCTAACCGGCATTACATTCCTCATGGCTGGGTGATAGGCAGGTGCAAAGGCGAAGGTGAAGCGATGCCTATTAACCATCTCAGCCGCCTTACTAGGCGGCAGGTTTATGTTGAAACCCAGTGCCTCTAGGAAATCGGCACTACCTGAGGTTGAGGACACACTCCTATTGCCATGCTTGATCACGTGAGCACCCAGGTAGGCCGCAATTAATGCCGCAGCTGTCGATGCATTGAGCGTGCCGAAACCATCACCACCAGTACCGGCAGTATCCACATACCTACCTCCCTCACTCACCGGTATCTTCACACAGTAATCCCTCAACGCCCTCGCAAAGCCCGCAATCTCACTCGATGTCTCACCCCTCACCCTAAGTCCCATGAGTATTGCAGCAGATAGCGTTTCATCGGTGCTCGTTAGCATGTTCCTGGCTATGTCGTAAGCCTCATTAAAACTCAGGGCTACCCCCCTCGCCACCTTCTCAAGTGTGTCCCTCACCTCACCTCACCTCGTATTGCTATATGCATCTACGTCCAGTAGACCATGACCTGACAGATTGAAGAATATAACGGAGTCCCTGGGCATTCTCCTTGCCTCGTCAATTGCAGCCTTTATTGCGTGTGCAGACTCCGGTGCAGGTATTATGCCCTCGGTCCTTGCAAATAACCTGGCGGCTTCCATGACCTCCTCCTGGCCGTAAGCCCTGGCCTCCACAATGCCCTCCCTAACGAGCATTGAGAGGCTTGGTGCGGCGCCGTGGTACCTCAGGCCAGCTGCGTGGGTTGGTGGTGGTACGTAGTCATGGCCAAGGGTGAGCATCTTAATCATTGGTAGTAATCCGCCTGTGTCGGGGAAGTCATACATGTACTTACCACTGGTTAGTTTTGGCGCGGCCATAGACTCGACAGCGAGGAACCTCGTTTTCTCAAAACCCTCATTCCTCAGCCTTGCGCCTATCATTGGGAATGAAAAACCGCTGAAGTTGCTACCACCACCAACGCACCCAATCACTAGGTCTGGTTCCTCGGGCATTTGCTGCAGTACCTCCTGTCCAATAACCGTTTGATGAAGAACCACAAAACCCAGGACACTACCTGGTATGTACTTCCTACCCTCGCCACCTAGTGTGAATTCAATGGCCTCGGTGATTGCAAGACCCAAACTACCTGGATGGTCTGGCCTGGACTTGATCGCCTCCCTACCGTACCTTGTTAACTCGCTTGGGCTTGGGTAAACATCCGCGCCGTAGGTCTTCATGAAAAGAACCCTATGCGTCTTGTTTAGGTATGAGTTCTTGGTCATAAACACTGTAGCCTTAACACCCATTAGCGCCGCAGCTAATGAAACCGCGAGACCCCACTGCCCAGCGCCAGTCTCAGTAACCACCTCCTTAGCTCCATCCCTCATTGCATAGTGGACCTGGGGTATTGCCGTATTTAACTTATGAGAACCCGCCGGCAACGCACCCTCAAATTTATAGTAAATCCTAATGCCATTACCCAAGGCCCTCTCTAACCCATGGGCTCTTTTGAACGGTGTTGGCCTACCCATCCTTTCATAGAGTTCCCTAATCTCCTCAGGTATTGGTACGTACCTAAGTGGCGTAAATTCCTGATCAAGTAATTCACTGGGTAGTATCCTCATTAGCAGTGCTATCCTGGAGTCGGTTTCGTAGGGATCAATAGGCGGCGGTAATGGCTTTAACAGATCCACATTTATGTTATACCAATAATGAGGCACATTCATGGTAAACCACCCCTGAGGCTCAGCATAAATTCCATGCATGCCCTTTGATTGGTTAATTTATCCACGAGTGCCGTACCCACGACCACGGCATCCGCACCGGCGCCTATTACCAACTTAACCATTTCCGGCGTGTTTATGGCAAAGCCGGCGATCAACGTGACATTATCGACTAACTTCCTAACCTCCTTGATATTCCTCTCTATGTAGAGCGGTAGTTTTATACCCGTGGCAGCATATAAACCCAGGTATATGAACAACGGCTCGTATTTAACGAGAACACTCACCAACCTATGCGGTGTATTGCTTGAGATAAAGAATACCGGTCTTAATGAGTGGTTCCTCATGGCCATCACATACTCCTCAAGCTTATCCAAGTGCTCGAATAGTAGGTCTGGGAGTAGTACTGATGATGCGCCAACCTCGCTGGCGGTTTTAATAACTAATTCCAAGTTATTCACATAATCCTCGACATACCCCATGAGGATGGTTGGCACCTTACCATACCTAGTCACATTCACGGCATCTAAACCCTTGAGTTCAGAGGCGAAGTGAGTCTTCCTTATTACTGGCCCATCATACTTGGGATTATTTGTTGGTATACCAACCTCGAGGAAGTCCGAGACCTCTGAGAGACACCTTACGGCATTCAAAAAGTCGTTTTTGCTGGGGTATGTTGCTGTTACATATGCGCCAATGCCCGGTCTCCTTATCTCCATTGGGGCACGATATCCACCAACTCAACAACCCATTCTCGGGTTTAAAAGTTTTATGTATACATTGTTCGTTGGTAATTATTACCTTGAGGATTAATAAATATTAATAAATACAATATTTATATAGGAAACACTTTTATATAATTCATGGCAAGCAAAATTGTGGACTTCCTGGATATCATTAATGAGTTAACGAGAAAACGCGTAGATGCCATGAGGGCTAGCACGAAGGCGCCAAGCATGATAAAGTCCATTGAGAAAAGAAACTCGGAGGGCTACCTGGCACTAATAGCGGAGTACAAAAGGGCAAGTCCCACTGGCATTGTTAGGCTCGACCTTGATCCCTGGACCTACTTCAATGCCGTTGGACAATATGCCACTGGATTCAGCGTACTTGTCGAACCCATCTACTTCCTCGGGTCTCCCATCTTAATAAAAATAGCTCTTAATTACGGTAAGCCAATACTGTATAAAGACTTCGTAATAAGTAGGGAACAGGTAATGGATGCCAGGGAACTGGGCGCAAGCTCAGTGCTCCTTATTAAGAGACTGCTTGGCGATTCATTGTGGGTGCTTGCGGATTACGCAATTAAGCAGGGCCTGGAGCCCTTAATCGAGGTTGATAATGAGAAGGATGCATTGGATATCATTAATACTGACCCAAGCGTAATGCTAGGCATTAATTCAAGGGATCTAAATGACCTATCCATATCACTGGAAAGAGCATTATTAATAACTAGGGCAGTTAGGGGAAGGGCTAATATCATCATCGCCGAAAGTGGTGTTAAGAGTGTTGAGGATGCCTTGAGGCTTGCTAATGAAGGTGCCAATGCTGTATTGGTGGGCACAGCCCTAATGAGGAATATGAACTTATCAAGGGAGCTTTCGGTAGTTAGGGTTCACTGAATAATGCCTTAAGTACGGAATCAACCACGTATTGCGAATAATTATTCCCAGTCCTTCTTAACTCATGAACGTCTATACTTATGATATAGGCATCGGTATTACCAAGGTACTTACTAACGAATTCCCTGTTTGCTGTATTGACTATAAGCTTCTTGGCGTTAAGCGTCTCCTGATTATTCTGTAGCAACCTTATATCAAAGAACACGGCAATTTCAGGCTTTGTCACAGGACCCCTGGCATTTATTGGCTCATTGGATACCTTTATGTGAACCTTGGCCAGGGTTTCCCTGCGTTCTGGGTCATACTCTGGGTAGGAAATTACGTAGAAACCCCGTTTTATGAGCGCCTGAACTAATTGATCAGCCACCATGTGAATTCCATCACCACTCCTACCGTAAAATATTATTTCATGAATTTCGGGCATACGTTTCTCCAATATGCAGTTTTTAATAAAAAGATTTGTTTGAATTCTTAAGGAATTATAATTAAGAATTTCGTCAATAATAAAAACACACTTGAGCAGTGACGTACCGGCCTAGGGTAACCTAAGGCAAATGTCTAAGTACCAACCATGCATGAGGAGTCTGATTAAGGCCTTATAGGTTGAGGGCTTATTCCAGGAGGAACTAGACATTATATCTAGACATTACATATTGAGGCAGTAACTTTACTGTTTACCAATGGGTACTTAAAGCCCTAGTCCTTTAGGGCGGTAAGGAGGTCATACTCAAGGCCATAACAAGTTAAGACAGTTCTCCGCAATAACCAAGTAGCAGGAACAGTACTATTCATTGCACTATTTGAATTCTGGCGCCAAGTCTTTCCAACTCCCAGATGAAGGTTGGCCAGGACTTACTAATTCCCTCCCAATTAACCACTGTGACCGGTTCCTCAGCCACTAACCCGCCTATTATACTCATCATGACTATTCTATGGTCATTTACAGCATCCACCTCACAACCACCCCTTACCCTACTCACGCCATCCACCTCAATAACACCATTTGCCTCATAAACACTAACACTGGCACCTAGGCACTTAAGAATGCTGGCGATTCCCCTAAGCCTATTACTCTCCTTATATATCAGGTGGTTAACTCCGGTAATCCTCGACCTACCACTGGCCCTAGCCATTAGCAGCGCCAGCGGCATAACAATGTCCGGTGAATCACCCAAGTCAGCGTCAATGGGCTTCAATTCCCTGGTTAGGGAACCCTTAACTAATACTGATTCCCTGTCTTCCTCAATCTCAATACCCATGGACACCGCATACTTAATAAATGAGTACTCACTCTCAATTGCCCTATCCCTGTATAGGTTCATTATCCTCAAATTGAAACCACCCAACGCGGAAAGCACAATGTAATATGCTGCCAGGGAATAATCGCCAGGGATCATGAATTCGTCACTCATGGCCCTAAACTCCTGCGATCCACCCACGTAGATAGTATCGCCGCTCTTCTCCACATTAATGTTGAAGTCCCTGAGTACGTTTATTGTGGCGTCTATGTATGGTCGTGACTTCACGGGAGGCTTAATACTGATTTCAATACCACCCTCGGTAAATGGCGCCAGGAATAAGAGCGATGATATGTATTGTGAACTAATCGAGCCACTAATCATAATATAACCACCAACAACCTTATCGCCGGTAACCCTAATAATGCTGCCCAACCTATCAATTTTCACGTTAAGACTCCTTAATGCGACTATTAATTCATCCATGGGCCTATCAATTAATGAGCCCCTGGGTATCAACAGTGTTACTCCCTCTATGCCCGAGTAAACCCCAGTCAGAGTTCTAAGGGTAAACCCACTCTCACCAACATCAACAACCCTAAACCTCTCAAAGGAAACACCGCGCCTGATCCTCACTTGATTCCCCCTGATCTCAGTCTCGGAAAACGGCTTAGTTCCCCTAATCATGGACCAAGTATCGTCACCCCAATTCAATCTACTAAGTGAGACCCAGGTCCTAGATAATGCCGAGGCAAGTAAATACCTGAGCGTTAACGCCTTAGATGGCGGGGCCTCAATAACTCCCCCACGAGCCTCAAAACCATTAACAAGCAACCTACTCATTAATTAATTGTTTATTAACCCAATAAAAGTTTTATGGAATAAGCTATGAACCCGGGCTTGAAACAGGGTTAATTCGGGTAATTATTTGATCGTTAGGAGAGCAGGGCTTCCTCACTGGGAATTGACTAGTTTAAGTGCGACATCTATTATTGACTCCTCATCAAGCCCATAAAACCTCAGTAATTCCTCCTCCGACCTACCCCAATGACCATAACCATCAACACCCAGCGTCTTCACCCTGGCAATACCGCCAACCAACTCAGCAATCGCGGAGCCAAGGCCACCCCTTGGTGAGTGCTCCTCAACAACAATTACATTACCAACTCTCCGGGCGATCCTCTTAACGGCATACTCATTGAGCGGCTTTATCGTAGGTACATTGTAGACGCTTACCCTGACGCCCACCTTCCTAAGTTCCATGGCGGCCTTAACGGCATTGTAGAGCGGAGGTCCATAACCCATTATCGCTGCGTCACTTCCATCCACCAACTCATACACATCACCAAGTTTGAACTCGTAATCCAAGTCCATTGTTACTGGCGGTGAGTAGTCACGACCAACCCTAACATAGACGGGTCCCCTATGCCCTATTATCCCTGGTATTATCCTCTCCACATCCCAAGCATCCGCCGGCGCAACAACGACCATGTTACTAAGGGTCCTCATTAGGGCCACGTCCTCAATCGCCTGATGACTCGGGCCATCCGCGAAGTCACTGAGGCCTGCATGTGTTGCTATTAACTTAACATTGAGGTTCATCCTACCCAGGGAATTCCTTATCTGTTCCCAACCCCTCATCATGAACATTGCGTAGGCCATGGCAATAGGCACATAACCACCCAGCGCAAAGCCCGCGGCAATACCAATGAGGTCCTGTTCAGAAATTCCAATGTTAAAGTACCTACCTGGGAATCTCTCGCCGAAGTACCTGGCCCTTGTTGATTCACCAACATCTGTGGTAATAACCACTAACTTATTATTATCCTCACCAAGCCTTGCGAGAGTTACACCCAGGGCTTCCCTCATTGAGAACTGTGGTCTTTGCGGTGGGTTGAGGGTTTGCTTACCACTATTCTCAAGGTTCTTGATTCCCCTGCCCCTAATGGTGCCTAGGAAAATCACTGATGGCCTTCCCCTGTTTTCACGGGCCTTAATAATGAGATTAATGATTTCTTCATAATCATGACCGTTGCCATAAAGCACATTCCAACCAAGGGCTTCGAAGATCCTCATGTAGTTAATGGGCTTTATCGTACTTGTCGGGCCATCAAGTTGATAACCATTTAAACTGACTATTGCTATTAGGTTGTCAAGACCGTACTTAACAGCCGTCATTGCCGCCTCCCAAGGCTGACCCTCATTTAACTCGCCATCACCCATTAACACATACACAACCCCATTACTGCAATCCCTGGACCTACTTGCCAATGCCAACCCAACGCCCATGCTGAGCCCCTGGCCCAGTGAGCCCGTTGTGGCATCTATGTATGGCAAGTCCATATTGTCGGCGTGCGTGGACACACTGGAGGTTAATTGATTAATTTCCATGAGCTTCTCAGCGGATATGGCGCCCTCAACGGTTAGTATTGAATACAGTGCCGGTGCGACATGCCCAATACTGAGTATGAACCAATCCCTGCAATCATCATTGCCTCTTCTCATGATCTTAATAAGCACATTTATTACATCCAAGGCAGCCAGCGAAGAGCCTAGGTGAATGTAGGGAAACTCCCTATCCAGCTTAATCAGTAGGTCCCTCGCCTTATCCCTAACCTCAACAAGCCTATTGAGGTCCAGCGAAATCCCTAACTTCTCAATTACCATTGGAATTCCTGATATTCCATACGCCTCATTCAACACCCAGCAAATATTTAAGGATTATCCTAACCTATATTATCTATATTTATTGAAGAGTCTACGGCATAGGGATCACACGATATAACGTGTGTTTACGGGATTAGTAACCAAGTAATAACCCCAGTTCTCCTCTACATAATCTATAAATGGCCCCTCCTCCCCAGGTTTAAATATGGCGAATACGGATGGCCCATTACCACTAACGCCAGCTGCCACAGCACCAAGACCTAGCGCGGCTCCTATGGTCTCTAATGACCTGTAGTACATCAGGGATTCCGCTACTAGGATGCCGTTTATCGTGGTTGCTCTCCATAGGTCACCATTTAAGGCAATATTAAATAATTCCCTGTATATTCTGGACAATGATTTCAACCTATCTATGTTGCTCAGATTCTTTTTCTCCCTATAGCCAGTGATCAATACCTTAAGTTCGCCGATAGGTATTTGCTTGATGATCCTCATTGACTTGTTGTCGGTCAAGACTGCACCGCCTAGTGTTGCAGCAGATGCATCATCGAAGGCCCCCGTTATTGATGATCCATGCGCCCTAGTTATAATAGCAGCTAACCTAGCAACCTCCACTGGATTTAGGTCCCTACCCATGAACCTCGTCACAGCGTAAATAACACCCGCTGCAACGGCGCTATTACTCTTTAAGCCGCTGGCGCTGGGAACCTCACTCTCAACATTAATACATGCATTAATTTTAGAATTGAATTCTCGCTCTAAGTAGTTAAGAATGAATAACAGGAAATCGTCCATTTTACAGAACCCCTCATTAACAGCTACCTTGACCTTTAGGTCTATGGCAATGGCGCCACCTAACCATGCGGGTATTGCGTTTATTATCGATATTCCTCCATAGGTTATGTATTCCACGATCCTTGGGCACATGATCTATTTAATATTAGTATTTAATACCAATATTTTTAAATTTCTAATTATTAGTACCTAGTAATGTCTACATGGGACAAACTGCTGGCGAGTAGGCCCGTGCTGGTCTGCGTCGTGCCCATGAGGAAGCCGTCTTTCTATTACTTGCCGACATCATGTGAGGCAGTGGAGCTTAGACTTGATTACCTGGACAGGCTTGATTTTACCCAAGATGTTAAGGAGTTAATAGAGAGCTACGTGTCGCATTACCCAACGATAATCACGGTAAGGGAGCGTGATGAAGGTGGTAATCATGGTGTTGACTCTGAGATTAAGTACAAACTATTCGAGTTCGGCAAGGGCATTGGTGCCTTGTTGGATATAGAGGTGAGCCTATTAATGAGGAAGCCCGATATTTATGGTGATCTCGCGGAGGGTTCCATAGTGTCCAGGCATGTCTTCAGCAGGGATGTTAATTCCTATGAATTGGCGCTTAAGGACCTAGACATAGCCAGGAAGTTTAGGGCCTTGATATACAAGGTCTTCTCAATAAATGATAACGACTTCATAAACCTACTAAACCTACTGAATACTGGTGATATTTACGTCGCTATCATACCAAGAAATCCCACGTTTAGGGCAGTATCGATAATGATGGGTTCAGCCCTAATGTTCTGTTCGGCACGTGGAAAGACAGGCCCAGGGCAGTTAAGTATTGGTTTATGTAATAAGGTTAAGATGCTTAAGGCGCCATTGTTGATGTTCGACAGGGAATGATCACGGGTATTCCCCACGTAGCCTTAAAAGAACTTCCCTCCACGTGGGCCCCTCAATGTCCCCAAGCCAGATCCTATCAGCCTCAAGTGCCTGCCTAACAAGTATCTCAAGTCCATCCACATGGGGTATTGAGTATTCACGGGCTAACCTAATAAGGTGAGTATCGCCATTAGGCATATACGCTAAATCAAGCACCAACCCAGCACCCAGAGCCCTGGGATTCACTGGAAATGGTTCATTGATACCCAGCGGTGTTGCATTAACCAATAACCAGGCACTAAGTCCAATGCTGGGTTGGAGAGAAAGGGTTACGCAGTCAACACCCCATGATTCGATTAATGAGCACAATTCACGCCCATGTTCAAGCGTCCTGTTCAATACGTAAACCCTGGCACATCCTAAATCCCTAAGGGCCAGGGCAACGGCTCTCGCAACGCCACCAGCACCGATAATCAAGGCATCCTCCCCTGAGTAACCCCTCTCGCTCAAGGCCTGCCTAATGGCTAGGTAATCGGTGTTGTAACCCAGTAATTCCCCGCCTTTACTCACCACGGTGTTAACGCTATTAAGCACCCTTGCGGGGCCCACGGCATCATTGATTAAATTAACAATGGTCACCTTATGGGGCATTGTTACGTTGAAGCCGCCTAACGAGTCCCTAGCCACCTCCACAAAGTAATGCAGCTTCTTTGGCGGTATCCTCAATGGGACGTAGATGGAATCCACACCTAATACACTGAATACGTAATTATGAATACTCGGTGAAAGAGTGTGATTCAGTGGGTACCCGATTACGGCATAGACCTGCATTCCTCAATCACCAGTTTTGTCAAGTCCTCAATCCTCACCCTAACCAAGTCCCACCTACCTACGTCAATCACCACTGGCAACTTAATGAACCCACCACTCCTCTTCTTATCCCTCACCATGGCATTAACCAGTCCACTCACATCAATGGTAACCCTATTGACTAGGTTAAACCGCGTCAATGCATCCATTAATAGGCCAGGCACATCCTTCGACGTATAGCCTAGCCTAACACCAATACGTGCCTCACAAATCATGCCTAGCGCTACCGCCCTACCATGACTAATTGAGAAGTTGGACTCGGATTCTATGGCGTGCCCCACCGTATGCCCATAATTAAGCACAGCCCTTGTAACACCCCTATCCAACTCATCAACCTCAACAACACTCGCCTTATCCCTTAAGGACTTATAAATAACCTCCTCAAGAACCCCATAATCCCTACCTAGTAATTTGCCTGGGTTACTCATTACTTGACTCAGTAATTCCCTATCCATGGTTATGCCATACTTAATGACCTCGGCAAAGCCATCAATGTAACTAGGCATTGGTAGTGATTCTAGGAAGGATAGGTCAATGATTACGTACCTTGGCTGCCTAATAACGCCTATCACGTTCTTAAGACCAAGGGCATTAACACCTGTCTTGCCGCCGAGGGACGCATCGACCATGGACAACATTGTTGTTGGAACATTAACATAATCAACACCCCTAAGGTATATCGACGCTGAGAAACCCACTACATCAAGGACACTACCACCACCAACACCAATGAATAGGCCATCCCTATCAATACCGATTTCATGGGCATTCCTCACAATGCTTAACACCATCTCAATGCTTTTACCCTCCTCACCATCAATCACCGGGATCAATGAACACTTCGTATAAACCCTATCAGCAATACTCCTTGAGGCAAACACCACGCACCCAGTGTATTTCCCCGAGATTTTTTCCAGGACATCACCATGATTAGCATTGATTAAAACCTCGACATTACCATCACGCGATTTATAGGTGAATTCCCTCATAGTGACCTACCAATAGCCCTGGCAACCTCCCTACCCTTAATCATTAACTCCCTAAACATGTCAAAGGTTAATTGTTGCTCAGCATCAGAGAGGGCCTCCCAGGGCCTTGGATGAACCTCCACGAGAAGCATGTCTGCACCGGCGGCTATCGCTGCGAGAGCCAGTGGTATTACTAAGTCCCTCCTACCCGCTGGGTGCGATGGATCAACACAGACAGGTAGATGCGTTAGTTTCTTAACAGCGGCAACGGCACCGAGGTCTAGGGTAAACCTAGTTGCATGCTCAAACGTCCTTATACCCCTCTCGCAAAGCACCACGTCTCCATCACCCTCAACAAGTATGTACTCAGCAGCCTGTAACCACTCCTCAACGGTATTGCCAAGGCCACGCTTCAGGAGTACGGGCTTACCCACCCTACCAACCTCCCTGAGAAGGTCGAAGTTCTGGGCATTCCTAGCACCTATCTGTAACGCATCCACGTAATCAGCCACGGTCTTAACCATCCTAGTATCCATCACCTCCGAGACCACTGGAATACCGACCTCATCACCAACCCTCCTAAGTATCTTAAGGCCTTCAACACCAAGTCCCTGGAAGCTGTATGGATTCGTCCTAGGCTTAAACGCACCACCCCTAAGCAATTTAGCTCCTGCCTCCTTAACGGCTATTGCCGTATCCCTAACCTGTTCATAACCCTCCACTGCGCAGGGACCCGCGGCAACCACAACCCCATCACCACCGATCCTAACCCCATCAACATCAACTATGGTCTTACCCCTCCAGGCATTACTCACTAATTGATACTTAGTCTTAATTTCAATAACAACTGCATTTGGGTCTATTGACTTGATGGCGTTGACGTCGACCCTTGAGTCAGGCCAGGTAATTATCAAGTCATCTCCATAAATCTTAACAATGCTCAATTTAACCTTAGCACTATCCAATAAGCTGGCTATATCGTTTACCCTATCCTTCGAAGCCTTGATTATCATGTCCCAACACCCCCAATAGCATTGTCATCATTAAGTCCCTTAACCACCTCCTTTAATAAATCACCCAATTCCTCAGCCACACTCCTCGAGTATGGATTAAGCCTAAACAACTCATTACTAACCTCGGGTTGCTCCAAAACCCTCCCCAAGGCCTTAAGCGTATACTTGAGGCTATGAGTAGCCAGTGGCGTATCTAGGTCAAGGCCAGCCTTCCTCATTGCCCTATAAAGCGTTAGCAATAGTATGTGGTGAGTAACCTGGATATACGCCATTAACCTATCATGTTCCTCAGGGCTGTTTAGAATCACGACATTAAGTCCTGCTTCCGTGAAGAGTTCCCTGGCCATATCAATCCTATCACTACCTGACTTGGATGGTATTAGGACCACGGTCTCTCCAATTGGATTACTCAACTCACCAAAGAGTGGGTGTGCACTTATGTAGTGGAATCCTGCCCTCAAGGACTCGTTCTCGATAAGCCTAAACATGGGTGTCTTAACGGAGAACAGGTCCATGACCACGGAACCCCTGAACCTACTTGAGTATTTAGTAATTATGTCCAGGGATTCGGAGGTTGGTCTTGTAGCAAGCATAATGACGTCGCTAGGCACCAACTCCTCGGAACGCCTCTGAAGGACAATGTTGGCAACCCTACCAAGCGCCTTGGCCAGTGTCCTACCAACCCTACCACTACCGACTATAGTCACTCTGATATCCAGTTTATTCGTTAGTTGAATCCTCTTCGACGCCTCAATTATGAACTGCGCAATCCCAATTGCGGACTCAAGGTCAATACCGAACCTACCTAAACCCTCAACCCACTTAGCAATAACCTCCCTCTCACGAACCTCATCAACAATTGGTAAACCGAGACCCCTCTTGACCCTACCAACCTCAACCGCAAGCCTAACCCTCTCCCCAATCAACCTAATCAACTCCTCATCAACAGCATCAATACCACGCCTCAACTCAGAGAGCATAACAACCACCAACAACCCAACGATTACTGCCCACAACTACGCCAACGCACCAATGGGTTTTAACAAGACGTCTCACGGATCTAGATAATATTCCATATGGGTCCCGAGATTATTAAGAGACTATATTTTTAAGCATTACCACTATTTACAGAATTGGCAAGGCACCTAAGCCCAACCACTGCATCTCTCATCAACTTATCCGGCAGTATGTACTTATTGCCCTCCTTAACGAGTAGTGAGTAATCCAGCAACGCCTTAATCAGGGAGTCAATAATTGAGTTATTCAACTCCCTACCTTCCAAGGCCTCTAGAGACTTCTTAACGTCTGACCAGCGGCAACCATTAATGCAAGTCTCAAGTATTCTCAAGTACCTCCTCTCCGCCAAGTACCTGCCCTCACCTATGAAGTTACATACCTCCCTACGAATTAAGTTAACAGCCTCCCTCCTTGTCTCACTCAACGCCTCATCAAAACCCACCCTGAGGGCCCTATAGCCGAAGTAAGTTAACCAACCAGGGTTACCGCCAAACTCCTCATATGCCTGCTCAGCCCTATCAAAATTAATGCCATGCTCCTCGAAGCCCCGCCTAAGGAACTCAATGGCCTGCTCCCTAGTGAAGGGTTTAAGCGTTATGTCGATGTATGCCCTACCGAATAGTGGTGACTCGGGGTCATCAAGCTTTAGGAACCTGGTGAACACCCTAAACTCGGACCCTGTTATAATGAGCGTCATATTCCTAAGATTATCATATGTGTAGGCCAATACCGGCAGTATGCCGAAGCCCCTGGCCTTAACAAGCTCCTGGGCCTCATCAAAAACTATGATTGCCCTTAAACCCTCATCACCAGCCCACTCATCTATTGAATCCAGCACCTCAGCCAGCATAACCCGGTCCCTACCCCATGATAGGCTAACCCTGAAGCCGTTGATGCCAACGCCCCTAATTCTCGATAGTATGCTCAACAACCTCCTCGACCTAGACCTGGCGTTTATGGCGTCCTCAAGCGCCTTGACGAAGTCCCTATAACTCACGTAACCACTCTCCTCAAACCTCCTAAGGTCAATGTAGAAGTAGTTATTGGGCACATACTCATTAAGCACGGCCCTAATCAATGAAGACTTACCAACCCTCCTGAGACCGAAGACTATGATCAACGGCTCATTAAGACTGTCCTTAAGTCTCCTAACCTCATCATCCCTATCGAATAAGTCCCTAAGGCTCTCCTTAATGCGGATATCGAATAGCAGGTTACCCCCACCTAACCAGGTTACCCCCTCCCAACTTATTAAACTACTTCTTAATCGCCCTAGGTATTAATCCAGCCCTCATTGCGTGATCCACTAGGACTATTGCCGTCATAGCCTCGGCCGCGAGTATGGCCTTTGGGGCTGTGGAAACGTCGTAACGCCCCTTAAAGGTTATCGCCACCTCAACCATCCTCTCTAAATCCACGGTCTTCTGCACCTTCCTAATGCTGGGCGTCGGCCTAAAGGCAACCCTAAACCTAATTGGTTCACCAATGCTCATGCCACCAAGCGTCCCACCAACCCTGTTAGTCTCAAGTCTCGGCCTACCATTCCTAAGCACTACCTGGTCATTGGCCTCGCTACCCCTCATCCTGGCAAGCCTAAAGCCAAGCCCGAACTCCACACCCACGGCGCTGCCTATTGACATGACTGCCTTTGCCAAGTCAGCCCTCAACTTATCGAAGACTGGTTCACCAAGTCCTGGAGGGACCTCCGTAGTGAGCACCTCACCAATACCACCAATGCTGTCGCCCTCCTTAACCGTATTCACCAAAACATCTATCGTTCTCCTAATTGCCTCATCATCAACCATGGGAAGCGGCTTCTCCCAGGACTTAACC
>DAJV01000108.1:0-34558 GCA_002496475.1 Vulcanisaeta sp. UBA163
TGCGAGCCTAGGTATCGTCTATGCAATATCCAATGCCACGCTTGCCCTGGGCACATTAATGGCACCCACAATATCTAGGCTAATACGTAGTAGGGTGATTTCCGTGGTAATGCTTGAGGGTTTAGCCACGGGTGTCCTGGTAGTGATGCCATTAATATACAACCTACCACTACTGCTGGCTCTTTTCATAGTTAGGAACACGCTCATGAACATGGCGAACCCATTACTGACCTCACTCATTAATGAGTTGGTACCAAGGGAAGAACGTGGCAGGGCATTTGGCATTTGGAATATGATATCCTCAATACCTCGCGCCGTTGGCCCGGGCATTGGTGGTTACTTAATGGATGTTGGTTACTTGGACATGCCTCTATACATCACGTCGATTCTCTATGCCGTCGCCGTGGTTCTCTTTTATACATTGCTTAGGGGCGTTGAGGGCAGGGTTAGGGTGATCCACGGTACTTAGTATGACCTTTACTTTTCTAGTTGTCACAGAAAAAATATTATTAAATTAGGTATTCTGTGACTCTATCGTGAATTTTCAAGAAAGAGTATCAAGGAGTGTTAAGGGAGTTAGTGACTCACTTAAGGTATTGCTTGGGCCTGGTTGGCTAACCATGCTCGCGGATGTGGATGCGCCGAGTATACTCACGGCAATGCAGAGCGGCTATTACGTAAGTCTTGCTATGATTCCATGGCTCATTATCCTGACAATACCCCTGTACTTCATTCAGGAACTGACTATAAGAGCTGCACTGGGTAGTGGTAAGGGCATGGGGACGCTGCTCAAGGAGGTTTATGGAAGGAGGGTGGCGGCAATATCATTGATTTTCATGCTCATTATAGATGGGGCTGCCTACGTTGGTGAATACGCGGCAATATCAGCAATAGGGCTTCTCTTTGGAATACCTGTATTTGTTTCCGTGTTGCTCGTCTTAGTATTCCACACAATAATCATCCTATTTGGTGGTTCATATAAAAGAATTGAAAACATACTATTGCTAATATCAGCATTCATACTGGTCTATATAATTGCCTTTGCCATAATACCTATAAGCCCGCAGGCCTTAGATTATGCATTCACATCAATGTTCACACCAGGTTCCTACATTAACTCAATGTACATTACACTACTTGCAGCTAATATTGGAGCCGTAATAATGCCTTGGATGCTTTACTACCAGCAATCGGCTATTGTTGATAAAGGACTAAGGAGAGAGCACTATACTCATGAGAGATTCGAGACAGCCATGGGTGCTGCAATAAGTGAGACGCTAATGATTGGCAGTTTACTGGTTGGTTATTGGCTTAAGGTTAAGGGTGGCGCCGTCGATGGCTTCCAATCAGCGCTTCTTTCAATTAGTAGGGTCATTAGCCCGTACTGGTTCGTAGTAGCCGCCATAGGCATGATAGCCGCCGCGTTACTGGCAATATTCATAATCAGCCTTGGCTTTGCCTATGGACTTGGTGAATACTTCGGGTGGGCAACTGGACTTAGCAGGAGAATGTGCGAGGCAAGGGGCTTTTACTTATTTTATGTCGTTGAGATCGTGCCTGCCGCCCTAATAATACTGTTCATGAAGGACCTAGTTAACCTAATACTGGGTATAATGGTGTTTAATGCAGTAGTCCTTGCCTTACCTACGTATTTACTAATAAACATAGTGTCCAGAGGGGAAGTTGTTGGTGACTACGTAATAGGTAAGACAAGGACCATTGCTCTCTATATAATGACGACATTGCTAATAGTCTCCGGTATTTACGCCGCCGTAATCTCAATCTTATGACGGTATCTAGAGAATAAGGTTTAATTAGATCTTTACTAGGTGTAGTAATAGGGACTCAGTGTGAGAATATCCAGTAGGGAATTTCTTTATCTGCTGGTGATTAAGGGGATTAATGACAAAGGCTCTGGGGCAACAATATTCGGTATCGCCAAGGCCCTCGGCATATCCTCAGCGAGTGCCTATGAGGAAATTAATCACCTAATTAAAAAGGGACTTGTGGAGAAAAGAAATGGCGACATTTATATAACTGAGGAGGGAATTAGAGGGATTAATTCGTTGATTAGGGCCCATAGGGTTGTTGAAACATTACTCGTAAAGGCAGGTATTGAACCTGATAAGGCCTGTGAATTAGCTAAAATGTTTGATTACGCCCTGCCAGAGGAAGTTGTGGATAAGCTCTATGAATACCTTGGGAAACCAAGCAAGTGCCCACATGGTAGGGAAATACCGGGTTCTAATTCCTAACAATATATATGTGATAATACTTAATAAGGAGTCTATTGTGCAGCGTTTAATGAAGCATGTATGGATTAATGGTAAGTTGGTCCCTGAAAACGAGGCCATGATACCAATACTAACGCATGCCTTGCATTACGGTACATCGATATTCGAGGGCATAAGAGCCTATTGGAGCCCTGAGAACAATAACCTATTTATTTTTAGGGCTAGGGATCATTACGTAAGGTTCCATAACTCATCCAAGATAATGGGCATTAAGGTTAATTACAGTATTGATGAGTTAATTGATGCCACGGTGAATTTGTTGAGGGCTAATGAGGTTCGCGGGGACGTTTACATAAGGCCAATAGCCTTTGTTTCAGCGAGTACTGTGAACCTGGATATTAGAAACCTTGATGTAACCACTGCAATAATAACGGTTCCTTTCGGGCACTACCTAGAGCCCAAGGGCGTTAGAGCCAAGGTGGTTAGTTGGCTGAGGGTTCATAATTCCATGTTCCCAATGAAGGCTAAGGTTGGTGGTATTTACGTGAATTCCGTGATTGCATTAATGGATGCTAAGGCATCGGGATTTGATGAAGCAATCCTACTTAATCGTGATGGTTATGTTGCTGAGGGCAGTGGTGAAAACATTTTCATGGTTAAGGACGGCGTATTATACACGCCGCCAACTTACGATTCAATACTTGAGGGAATAACAAGGGATTCCGTGATTAGCATAGCGAGGGATCTGGGATTAACTGTAATTGAGAAAAGAATAACAAGGGAGGAGCTTTACACGGCTGATGAAGTGTTCTTCACAGGAACCGCTGCCGAGGTTACGCCAGTAATAAACATTGACGGTAAGGCCATTGGTAACGGAGAACCAGGCCCAATAACCCTCAAGGTGAGGGGTTATTACATGGACATAACTCACGGTAAGGTCAGCAAGTACAGGAACTGGCTCACACCAATTTACTAGTGACTTATTAAATTAAAAGATTTTTAAGCAATAGGCTTTTCCGTTGTTTATAATGCGTGCCAATCAGGAAATTACCTATTACGCAATCACAATATTCCTAATAACCTTCGCCACCCGAGCAACAAATAACATGATCGGGACCACGGCACCTCTCCTAGCCAGATACGACCTATTATTCCCCAATTACCTAGTTGGCTTCTTGGCATCATTGGTTACCACCGTGAACCTCGTCTCCATTTTATTCATAAACGCAAGATTACCTGGAGCAACAAGGAGACTACTATTCACTATCTCAAGTGCATTAATAATAGCCCTACTACCCATGTACTTCCTGGCCAATTCACTTAGTATCTGGTTAGTATCAATACTAACTGGGTTCGCATACGGCCTAATAATGCCCAACATAATGACATCGGCAAGTATTGTTGGTGATCAATTCACCGCAGAGAGACTACTGGTACTTTATACCCTGGCCCTAAGTACGAGCTTGGTTGTGGGTCCATTATTCGAGACATACCTACTGACCCGCTTGGGTTATAGGTACGTATTCCTACTATTCATACCGCTGGCAATACTCTCCTTCGCCCTATCATTTAAGATACGATTTCCACCAGACCCCAAGGAGACCCAAAGAAGAATTGACGCAAGGAAAGTACTTAGGAATAGGGGCTTAATCTCGGCCATGCTTGCGAATTCCACGTATAGTATACCATTTATTGCCTTTACGGCATTTATAGCCATTTATGCACAGAGTATTTACCACGTTAGTAGGTACTTGGCATATTTCTCATTCGTACCGTTCTTCCTTACCTCGTTTCTTACTAGGCTTTACCTAACCATTAAGGTCCCAAGGGGGTTATTTACACCAATGTTAATTTCCATTGTACTAACCATAATCGGCATTACGCTACTTTACCTATCGCCAAACTATACTGTATTTATAGCTTCAATGATAATACTCGGCATACCACACGGCTCTGTATACCCACTTTCAACCCTAATGATTAGTAGAGGGACAGGTATTGAGGAGAGGAATGCCGCTAATTCATACTTCTCGGCATTCCAGGGCATCCTGGGTATAGTGGTACCAGCACTATTTGGTGTTTCTGCAGACCTTATTGGCATTAGATTGTCAATGATGATGCTTTTAATACCAGTACTCGCCGTGGCTATCGTGTTCACTAGGTTTTATTTAAGTTCAGGCCTTGAGCAATTTAGACCTGGAATATTCTTCTCTCGCTTAGGAGGCTCTTGAGCCTATCAATGGGTTCCGTAGATACTGGCTCAACACCCAGTAACCCGGCTAATGCAAGCGTTACTATCCCCAGGTAGGTTATACCGTACATCTCTGCCTCAAGTGGTGTCTTGCCCTCAAGCTTAATGATTATCGGCTTTGCCCTAAATGATGATATTACGTCAATAAGGACCTCCTCATACAAGCCCTCGTAGTCATTTGGCCCCATGATTACCATATGCCTTAAACCACCTTGTTTCGTTATTACCGCTGCTATGTCATTGTGAGCACCCTCAGGTACCACGGAAACCACCGAGTAGTACTTAGCATTCTCATTAAGATCATTCTTGAATCTAATACCAACACCACGCCTACTCTCCGTAACCCAAACCACGGGTACTGAATTTAGTAATTGATTGGCTAACTCGGTTGCGTCATCAACATGCCCCAGGGCACGCTCTATACCGGAAATACCGCTCTCCAATTCACTAGTCACCGATGCAACGCTAAACCTCTCCAATATAACCAGTGTTGGGTATAGTAATGCAGGTAATCCATACCTAGGCGCCGACGCCTTTGGAACCAAAATAACAGGCACACCTCTATTGCCGAGCAATGTACTTAACTTACCACCCGTAGTAATACCAACCACTGGGTACCCCTTGGTTAGGGCTTCATTGGCGCTCATTATGGTCTCAGCCGTATTACCCGAGTAACTTATGGCGATCACTAACGGCTTCGATAACCTCCTTGGTAACCTCATATTCTTGCTCACAATTATGGGCACCCTGCAATCCCAAAACCAGCACAGATCATTAACTATATCACCAACAACACCACTACCACCCATCCCAGTAATAACCACTGAGTCTATCTCCTCACTGTAATCAATAATCCTACCGTTAATATTTAGCTTAATGCTCCTTAAGTCCATGGGTACATTGAGTATTGACTCCCTCGCCAGTGAGGGCCACCTTGGGTAGTCAATTATGTTCATACTAACTCCGTATGGTCAAAAACCCTGTAAGTTTTAAGTATTGTGTAATTACAAAAACAATCTTCATGAGTAATTCATAATTTTCCTAACCTCAAGTCTTAGCTCACTATTTTTAAGTGTTCGTGCACATTACTTAGTGCATCGTTACGTATCTTAGGCATTAAGGGAATTAAATCACGTTCACGCCGCGCGGTACCGTACATGTGAAGCTCATGAATAATACCTACCCATGGAGTTTAAAACCCTTTATTGCATATCCACTACTAATAATGACTCGTTTTAAGGTCGTTATCAACAGCAACGTTGAGATTAGGAGAGAGTGGGACTGGAGTAAGATACTCATGGTTAAGGAAAGGCTGAAGGAACTGGGTTTTAGGTGGAATGGTGAGTATTGGATTGGTAAGGTTTACTCTGTTTCCTTAATCAAGGAATTGAAGGCTCTCCTTGAACTTACTAATGACGAGGTTGAGAAACTAATGAAGACAATTACCATTAATGCATCAGGCGGTGTTATTGGTGTTGAGAACCTCGAGGGCCTTGAACCAATATCCAGTGATTGCGTATTGAGGGAGGAAGGAGGTTTATTCATTGTTTCGTTATCATGCTTAATTAGGGAATTCGTGAGGAACAACAGGAGTTACATAGGTGTTGTCTCCTCATATGAGGAATACATTGATAAAGCTGTGGAGAACATCAGGAGGCTTCTTGCCGGTAAGGCCGTGGTTGGTGACCTGGAGCTCTCCCTGAAGAGGGCGCGGGAATTCGCCCTAGCCAACAACAAACTGAGGGATTTATTCACCAGGAGGATTGAATGGTGGACCGTCAGGCTTGGCCTTGAGAAAGCAGAATTACATTTTCTATCTAAGGAATTATATGATAAACTAAGGAATCTAACAGTCCCTTACTACGTTGCTGATAGGGAGGGTAATTTAAATAAGCACGATCTTAGACTCATACGTAAAGACGATATAGTGAGAAGTGAGAATAAAGTACTTATCAGGTTTCCAGTATTCATCAGGGACACTATCAAGGAATTATTGGTAAAGGGCGGTTATAGGGTTATTGATGAGTCGTGGAGTCCAAGGCAAATACAGGTTCCTAAGGATGAAATAAAGCTCCTACCCTTCCAGGAAAAAGCCCTTGACTCCTGGTTAAAGGCTGGTAAGAGGGGTACAATAGTTGTACCAACCGGTGGTGGCAAGACCTTCATAGCCCTCAAGGCCCTAGCCACGGTAAAGGCGCCGACCATAATACTCGTAATTACTGAGGAACTGATGAACCAGTGGTATGAGAGAATAACGAGACACCTAGGAATCAGGACTGGTAGGTTGGGCGGTGGTTTTAATGATGTTAGGGAGGTCACCGTGGCGATTTATAACTCGGCCGTTAACAGGATAGCGGAAATAAACGACAAGTTTGACTTAGCGATATTCGATGAGTGCCTGCCCTATGACTCACTGGTTACTACAGATAGGGGATTAATACCCATAGGGGAAGTTGTGGAAAAGAGACTACCTGTTAGGGTCCTTACACATGAGGGACGTTTCATGCGCATAACCAACTACTTCAAAATACCACTCATCAAAAGATTAGTGAAAGTTACGCATGAGAAGGGAGAGTTGGTGGTGACGGAGGACCATTTAATCCTTACGCAAGATGGGTGGAAACCTGCAATAGCCCTAAGGAATGGGGACGTACTATATTTCCATGACGCACAGGTGCAGGGCTCACGGGAAGAAACCTCAAGCGCTATAAGCCCTGGAAGATCATTATTCAATTGCCCACAATACAGGACTATGGAGACGAAGATCGTTGAAACAACGCCTACTTCACAGGGAAGGGAGAGCCCAGTGAATAAGGGAGGCAGAGGAATTGATATTATTACTAGAATTAACGGAGAGGTGGAGAAGGATTGTTCTGAGGATTGTGTTTGGGAATTGTTACCTGTTAATCCCACCCTTAAGGGCGAAGGACGTGCGGCCGGCTGTGATGCATTCTTTGCCCCTGTGCGAATACTTAATGTGGAAACACTCACCAATACCTTTAGAGATATTTCCAAGGAGGGAGAATTTGTCTATGATATTGAGGTAGAGGAGGACCATAGTTTCGTAGTTGATGGAGTAGTGGTGCATAATTGTCACCACGTTCCTGCCGATACCTTTAAGGAGGTTGCGTTTAAGCTTAGGGCGCCCTTTAGGTTGGCTTTGTCTGCTACGCCGGAGAGGAGTGATAATAATGAGCACTTGATTTACCTGAGCGCTGGTGATGTTGTTTATCAGGCTGATTATAGGGATATGGTTGAGGCTAAGTTGGTTGTTCCCGTTAGACATTTTAGGATTTACGTTGATTTAACGGCTGAGGAGAGGAGGAGTTATGAGAGGACTGGTGATAATGCCATTGTCTTGAGGAATATAGCCAGTATGGCTAGCGCCAAGATTGATATTGCTAGGGAGATCGTGAAGGCGGAGGCAGGTATTGGAAGTAAGATTATTGTCTTTACGCAATTCATTAAGCAAGCTGAGGAGGTATATAAGGTTCTTAAGGATGAGTTGGGTTCCATTGTTACGTTAATAACATCTAAGACTGGTGATAGGGATTCAATATTTAGGGCATTTGCCAGGGGTACCTATAGGGTCATTGTCACGACCACTGTGCTTGATGAGGGCGTAGATGTGCCTGACGCTGATGTTGCTGTAATACTATCTGGAACCGGGTCCCAAAGGCAAATGATACAGAGGGTTGGTCGTGTGGTTAGGGCTAGCAACGGCAAGGTTGAGGCAAGGGTCTACGAGATAGTGACCAGGAACACAATCGAGGAAGCGCTTAGTGAGGGAAGGCATGTAAAGGGAGAAGTTCTCGAGATTGAGTGCAAGAGGTATTTGGCCAATGAGATTAAGCGTTTGATAAACCATGTAATTGGCAGTACACAACTCTTCCATTAATGTGGGTTGGAAAATCCAACTCGGTATTAACGTTATGGTACCAATGCCCTTCACATGAATATTAATACGCATTGCTGGAGTTAAATAATGAGGTATACCGTACCTATTTTATTTCAATTTCGTCTCTATGCCCATCCTATGCTTGATCACGTGATGTGCCATGGTGGACTGAAACAAACGGTGTTATTCTCCTTGGTTAATCCCTGCAAGGATTAATTAAATACATGTCGGTAGTGGCTTATATATTGAGCTGTTAGGCAATTAATTGTGAAGTTAATTGAGGAGTTAATGAATATAATGCTTCAGGAGTATGGTGCATTAATACTCACTGTGGTCTCTATGGTATTATCAATAATAACCGCAGCATTGTATGTTGAGTTACTGAGGAACAATATTCTATTAATCAAGGAACTTAACACAATTATTCAGTGGATTAATTGGGTGATTGGATGATTAGGTACTTAGTTACGGCAATACTAATGGTAATGGTACTGATTATGGTAATAGTAATGGTAAACTTCATTTTAAATACTCTATACTTAACAAATTCAGTAAGTAGTTACGCGGTGGTGATTGGGAATGGCGCTTGCAAACTCCTTGGTATTTCCTGATCTACTGATCTCCATAACCCTAATAGTAGTGATACTGGTACTAACCATTTACCTAGTGAACCTGTTAATGAAATTATCAATGATCGACTACAAAGCCTCCATGGGGACCTACCTCTTTGTTGCATGCCAATTAGGTAACCTAAGTGATAATGGTCTCAGTCACATAATAATTATGAACAAATTGGTGTCAAGTAACTACCTGATTATATGCCCAAGGATAGTGGTCAACGGTTCACAATTGACGTCCAGCATCTACGTTGTCTACACCAGGTGATAATTCATGATTTATAAATCATTACTACCAATCCTAATAATACTATTAATAATGATAGTAATAACCACCTACCTGATGCATTATGTGAGTACTGAAACTGCCAAAGCCATAATCCTCGAGAATAAGTACCTACTATCCATAAATACCTTCAGGCAATTAAACGAAACGTTACCACAGGTCCTGCAGAACAGGGCATGCATGCTAATAGTGAACCCAATAAATTACACCTGCAATTCAATAGCCATAGACATGACAAACTCCGTAAATAATGCCCTAAGTACAATAAGTAATAAGACAAATAACCTGGTGATTTATAGGGTAGTTAATTATACAGTTTATGGAAGTGGCAACATCACCATATACCGCGTTTCCATTAATGCATTCATTCAATCCAGTAACATTGAGAGAACAATCACAGTATCATACCCATTCAACCTATGCTACTATTCACAATTGGTGAGAGAGATAAGTAATAGCCTTGGTGATGGCATTACGATTAATGCTAATAATATAACGGACGCTATATGGAAAATAAATAATGGGCTAGCCAACAAAGTTGCCTATCACGGGCAGTCACGAATCATTCTCTATTATACCGGGGTATTTAGCATGATCAAACGCACGCATAATTACACGGTTTATTCAGGGTCAATTAATTACGTACTAAGCATTTCACCTAATATTAATACTTGCAATGAGACCACGGAAATCACTGGCGAATTTCATGCCACTGTAATAATAAACGCCTTTGTTAATAATACGTATTATTTCTCAATCAATGGGGCCGTAAGCAATAATTAAAGGTCATCCTACTGCTAGGGTCTTAATGAGTTAACGCATTTAAATAAACCCGGAATTATACCTTCCCGTGATTGATGAAATACTTGGTTTCAAGGCTAGGAGCATACTAATTATTGGTTTGGGCGGCGGGGGGGATGCCGTTGGCTCATCGATTACGTATAACCTAGCATTAGGCGAAGAAAAGGAGACAACACTTGGTGCAGTGCTCTGGGAAAGATACGTCTCTGACCCTGTGCCAGGACCCATTAGAATACAGGAACTCCAGAATGCCGAGGCCTTGGGCAACTACTTGGCAATAGTTAATGGAGATACCTACGCCATTAGGGAGGGCGTGCGTGTAGTTCCTCAAATAGCCAACGTACTTAGTGTGATCAAGGACGATGGATTGGGAATAAGCATTTCGGGGTCTGTAAGTAACGTAGCTAGGGAAATCAGCGAATATGTGAGTAAGTATGGCTTTGACGCTGTGATGGGTATCGACGTTGGTGGTGACGTGCTAGCACTGGGCAGTGAGGACAACTTGTATAGCCCTCTTGCTGATAGTTATTCCGTTGCAATTCTAACCAAGGTCCAGGACTATACGGGTATTCCAGTAGTACTTGGCGTTACGGGACCTGGTGTTGATGGGGAATTAAACAGGGACTACGTATTAATGAGGATAAGTCAACTGGCGAGTAAAGGTGCCTTCCTGGGCGCCTATGGTCCAACACAGAGTGACCTAGTGTTACTTGAGGACATACTGGGTAAGGCAATAACTGAGGCCAGTCAATTAGTGTATAAAGCCGCTAGGGGGCACTACGGTGATGTAGGCATACGAGGGGGAATGAGGAAAATCAAGCTCGACATATCATCATCAATAACCTACTACCTAGACCTCAGGAAAATCATTAATGAATTACCCCTGGCTAACCTAGTGATCGATACAAGGGATCCCTGGGATGCAATGAGGATTCTAAATAGTAAGGGAATAATGACGGAGCTAAACTTTGAGGAAGAGGTCTATAGGTACTATAGAACTAGGTTAAAATTGCCAAGCCCTGAGGAGGCGTACCTAATGATAAGAGAAATAAGGAATAAGTTGAGGAACCAGTTAAATCAGGCCGGCGATAGTCATCATTTAGATAATAGTCAGTTAAGGGCGTGATCGTCATCCTCAATTTTAATCTAAAAAGGGAAGAACCTTAAATAATTTTAATCACCGGCTTCTTCGTAGAAAAACGCATCGCTTCGTTCGGCTTCACGAAGCAATTGCAGTTGGGAGATCCTCTCCTCGGCTTTCCTATACATATTCGCGAACTCCATTATTCTTGCGGCAACATCCTCAGACCTGCTGAACATTGCTGGGTTGTAAAGAAACTTCTTTCTTTCTGCGCCTTTAATGTCCACTACGTATCCCTCAACAATGCCTGATGTTGGTATTTTACCTAATTCGCCGTCTTCTCCTCGGATCAGGAAAACGTAACCTTTACGTGAATTATCATTAAATGTAAGCCTAACGAGTATTAGGGCTATGTGGAATTCCTTGAGTATACTGGTTATAACGTCCCTATACCTTTCATACTCACGTACGTAGGGTAATCGCTCGACCAGCTTTATGTCATCCCTATTCAAATCACTAAGGAGATCACTCAACATATCCATTACGTTTTTACCCGTGTTCACAACCTCCATACGGCAAGAAATATAATTAGCATTAAAATAAGCATTACCTAGCATTGTATTACCCATTAGGTGAAGTAATGGCAGGGAACATAAGGAATATTTAGTAGGTGGAGGGACATAATTACGATGAGTGGCCTAGATAAACGCGTGTATGAGATTCATGGCAAGGTAATGAACATGTTCATGGGTAATCAGTGCTATGATGTTGATCCGCCGTTGGTCATGGATTGCGTAAAAAATGCATTATCAGACATTGGGTTAAATGTTAAGGAAATAATGTTCTTTGACATAGATGGTAATGTGACTCAGGATATTAATAATGCTAAGTACATGAGGGTTGTTGCCACTAGCAATGGGATCAATGGCAGGCAAATATTTACGTTCGCCCTGATTAAATATAGGGGTAAATATAAGGTGCTTTATTTACAATCTGCCGTGTATGAAGACTAGCAGGTAAAAATGAAAATGGGGGAAATTGATTTAATTAATAACCTCTATGGTTTGACTGAGGTTATTACGAGGACTCCGCCAATCTGTCAAGTAATTGAATCCTCTTTGCTGGGTGTGGGTGAGACATAAGCAGTTCCTCCCAAACAGATGGCTTATAATGTCTCCAATACTCTATTAAATCATCAGCATTCCTCTCAATATACTCGACATTAACATTAACTGGTGGTGCGAAGAAGAGCATTCTCAGCGTACCATTAGTTGTCTTCCTAACCACATTAGGATCTGTATAAAGTGTTATCTTGGCGAGGGCTCTCTGGAGATTACGTGCGCCATTCTCCACAGTCAACGCACCATTAATATCCGCATATGACTCCCTCAATCTATTGATGTATAAAACGAATAACTGGAAGAGGAAGCTAACGGCAAGTAGCACCAAGCCTATGAGGAGGAGTAAACCACCATTATTGTCCCTACCTCCTGACCAACCTCCCCACCAACCACCCCACCAGAGTGACCAACCAAGCCAGTAAATTACCGTGGGCAGCAGGCCGATGGCCATCAGTACCTCAACATCCCTATGCCTGAGATGCCCAATCTCATGCCCAAGAACTGCCTTTAACTCACTTGGCTTCAGTATCTTCAGTAAGGGTAATGTTATTGCAACTCTCTTACCGGCTATTGGGCTTCCGTAGGCGAAGGCGTTTGGGAACGGCACATCGGCCACGTAGACCTTCGGCGCGCTCTTAAATCCATTAGCCCTAGCAACGTCAGCCACTAGGTCATGAACCCAGCCATAGGTTGGGTCATCAGGCTTAATCTCATGGGCTCTATACATGGCGTTGATTAGGAATGGGCCAATTAACCATTGCAACAGCGTTAGGAAAAATGCCATAACCACTAAACTCGTGACCAATGCAATACCGCTTATTGAACCGCCTGTTAGCCATAGCATGACGCCATAGGTAAGGGCAGCTCCAAGTAGTAATATCGCTATTATTGCGAACGACATCTTCAACCTGAATACCAGTAGTGCCCTATTCATACAAGGCAGGATCCATGGTGTTAATTTTAAAAACCTAACTCACGTTACATTACGTAGACCCAATAATAAACCTGGCATCAGCGGCGTAGGCGCCCTTACCCCTCTCGAGAACAATGACCGGGTTAAGGTCGGCCTCGGCAATGTTTGGATTGTCGGAAAGTAATTCTGAGAACTTCGTTATTATATAAACGATGGCCTCCTCATCCCTGGCCAGTATGTTCCTATAACCATTGAAGAGCCTATAGCCCTTTATTTCTCTAATCATTGATCTTGCATCATCCTCGGTAATTGGTACAATCCTAAAACTAACGTCCTGTAGAACCTCAACCATGATACCGCCAAGGCCGAAGGCTATTACATGCCCGAATATTGGGTCCTTCGTAGCACCAACTATAGTCTCCAAACCCTCAGGTACCATCCTCTGCAACAGAAATCCACTGATCCTGGCGTAGGGCGACTTCTCCCTAATGTTATTTCTAATTCTCTCGCAGGCGCTCCTAAGTTCGTCATCATTATTTACATTAAGTATGACGCCACCAACGTCAGACTTATGAATAATGTCTGGGGAAACAACCTTGAGTGCCACTGGGTAACCAATGTCCTTAACCGCCTTGAGTGCCTCATCAACATTCTGAACAAGTGCGAAGTCAGGGACTGGGATATTATACTGCCTAAGCAATTCGAAGGACTCATGCTCAAGTAACTTGTACCTACCCTCATCAAGGGCCTTTGCAATTATTGGGTTCATGCCTATCACCATTCCTTGGTAACGCCTTTAATTTTTGCGTATTCGTACAAAGCCCATAGCGCCTTAGCAGCCCTATGAGGCGCGTGGTATACAGGTATGCCGTTCTCCTCTAGGTTATTCTCGAACTTGGCTACGTACTCATTGCCGCCAAAGCTAACAACAACTATTGGCTTATTGAACCTTCTAGCTTCCACTATGTAGTTGCCTAGGTTTATTGATAGACCGGGTATTTGCATTAGGGCTATTATTAAGGCCATGTCCGCATAGCTTGTGGGTAATACTGTGTCTAATACGAACTTGTACATGGCGTCCGTTGCGCTACCCGTAAGGTCAATTGGGTTACGGGTGACTGCCAATGGCGGTAATTGCTTCCTCAGGATCTCCTGGAGACTCTCCGATAGTTCCGGTACCTGCAGCCCACGCATGTCCAAGGCATCCACTGCCTGTATACCCATGCCACCACTATCCGTCAACACCAATACCCTGTTTCCCCTTGGTAATGGTTGCGTGGCTAAAGCCTTGGCCATGTCAAAGGCATCTGTTATGTTGTCTGCCTCTATGACATTGGCCTGCCTAAGCATTGCGTGGTATATCTCATAGTTACCCGCTAATGCTGCTGTGTGGGACTTAACGGCTCCCGTGGCTGCCTTGGTCCTACCCGCCTTATAAACAACAACTGGTTTAATACTTGACACCTCCTTCATTACCTCCAGTAATTTCTTGCCCTCGCCTGAGTACTTCAACCCCTCCATATACATGACAATCACCTTAACCCTATTATCCCTGGCAAAGTACTCAAGGATCTCCGACTCACTAATATCCAGTTTGTTTCCGTAGTTCACAGCCAGACCAACACCTATGTTCCTCCTAGCAGCCCAATCAAGGATGGCCCCGGCCACTGCGCCGCTCTGGCTTATTAGGGCCACGGGGCCTGGCCTAGGCCTGCCCATTCTATCCTCAGGCAGGAAGAATGTGTCTAGGCCATTAAATGCATTGTAAACACCAATGCAGTTAGGTCCAAGTACCCTGATGCGGTTCTGGACAATCCTCCTAAGCTCCTCCTCGAGTCTCGCACCATCCTCACCAACCTCACTAAAACCACCACTAATAATTATTGTGGTTCTAACGCCCTTCTTGATGCATTCCTCGGTGACCTTAGGTACAGCAGGTGCTGGAACAGCTATAACCGCTAAGTCAACATCATCCTGAACATCTAGTATTGTCTTGTAGTACTTAATGCCATTGACCTCATCATACTTAGGATTAACAAGGTAAATCTTACCCTTGAACTTAGTCAGTAGATTCTTGGTGATTACACCGCCTACGCTATTCTCCCTGGGTGTGGCGCCAATTATAACCACTGACCTTGGGTTAAACAATAGATCGAGCGGCGAGGCAATCATCACATCCATCTGCTTACCCTGCTGTAGGTCTGTTCTTTGCTCCTCCATAAGAATCATCAGGTACTTTAGCCTGGCCTTAAAAATCTTTCTAGATATATAAATAATCTATGTATCTTTATAGAAAATACAATGAATATTTTTCCTAAAAACACCGAAAGTATCATGAGAATAATATTATTATATCTGTGAAGAAAAATAACTAATGGATTAAGCTTAAAAGGAGAAAAACTCAAACTATCTTAATGGGAAGATCCGAGGAACTCCTAAGGGAATTAGACGAGTATTTAATGACAAACCTATACCCAACGCATAGAATTGTGGTTAGGGAGGCACGGGATGTGTACGTATACGATATTGATGGAAACGCATACCTGGACTTCATGACTGTGGTAACCACTGCATTACTTGGCCATAACCCACCAGGCCTTGCAGACGCAATATCAGAAACAGCCAGGAGACTAGTGGCTGGTAATGGCTATAATTGGTACACTGAGGAATTACTGAACGCTGCAAAGGCTGTCCTGAACCTCTTTCCAGATAAGAACATGTATAATAAGGTGCACTTCAAACTAAGCGGCTCTGAAGGTATAGAACTGGCATTGAAAATTGCAAAGAGGTATACGAAGAACACATACGTTATGTACCTAATGGGTGGTTATCACGGTAGAACATACTTAACAAGTTCGTATCACGGAATGAGGAGGAAGGAGTATGGACCATTACCACCAGGTACATTGATAGTGCCATTTCCATACCCATATAGGTGCCCCTTCGGTGAGATGCCGCCGGAGGAGTGCGGAAAGGCTGCTGTTGAAACCATTGAGTACTACATAAACTACGTTGCCGTGAAGGACACTTGTTGCTTGGTAACTGAACCAATACAGGGTGTTGGTGGCATTGTGGTTCCACCAATGGACTTCTTTGAAAGGCTAAAGAAGACCCTAGATACTTACGGTATATTATTAATATTTGATGAGGTTCAAACAGGCATGGGTAGAACAGGGACCACCTGGGCCCTTGAGCAATTTAATGTGAAGCCCGATATAGTAATAGCAGCCAAGGGCATGACGGGTGGATTACCGGCATCAGCCGTGGTCACTAGGAAGGAGTTGGTCTCAGTGATGCAATTAAATGATGAACACTCAACCTTTGGTGCATCGGCACTGATTATGGCTGCCGTAAAGGCAACAATTGATTACTATAACATGCACAGGGAGGAATTGCTAGGCAATGCTAAGAAAATGGGTGAATACGCGGTGAAGAGGTTGATGGAGCTTTACGATAAACATCCACTCATTGGCGAGGTCAGGGGACTCGGGCTCATGATCGGTATTGAGCTCGTTAAGAATAGGAAGACTAAGGAACCAGCAACTAAGGAGACAAGCGACATATGCCTCAACAGGGCATTAAGGAGGGGTGTCCTCTTCGTAACCAGTGGTTGGAACAGCAACGTCATTAGGTTCGCACCACCGCTAACAGTTAAGCAGGAGCACATTGACAAGGCAATTGATGTGCTCGACAAATCACTAGACGAAGTAGAGAGGGAGGAAAACATTAGGTAATTGAATAAATATGCTTAAATTCAATACATCATCCTTTTTAATTCTCGCCGAGGATATTCCTTATCTTGTCCGCAATTATTTTCTTAGGTACGGCGCCAACAACGAAATCCACAGGCTCGCCATCCCTGAATATAATCACCGTGGGCAGACTCATCACGTCATATTTAGCCGCAACATCAGGCCACTCCTGAGTATTCAACCTACCAAACCCAACACACGGCATTTCCCTAGCCAAAGCCTTCAGTATCGGCTCAAGTAGGAAACATGGGGCACACCACGGTGCCCAGAAGTCCACCACTACAACCTTCCTGCTTTTTATGAACCCATTGAAATTATTATCATCCAACTCAACAGGCTCATTACTGGCGACCTTCACCAATTCCTTTGCCTTCTTCTCCAACAACTTATTTAATTCATCATCCTTATTATTCATACCCATATTGCTCATCGCCATGGATAGGAAACAAAACAACAGCTTTAAAGTACTTACCTCGTCAACAATTGGACAGGAAACAAAATGAAACAAAAAACCTTAAAAACCAACGTGTTTCTAATGATTACGAGCCCCGGTAGTATAGCCCGGTCCAGTATGCGGGCCTGTCGAGCCCGTGACCCGGGTTCGAATCCCGGCCGGGGCGCCAGCCTTGCATTCAATCCCACGGTTATCATAGTCATGACCGTTTTCAAGCCTTAGGGTGAATACTTTCATTTTACATAACGTACGAAAGCCCTGCCTCTTTGAGACGGGAAGGAGATCAGAAAATATCTCTTCTCAATGAGCTTTTCCTTTATGTGGTTCCTGATTCCTTATTCACTTTCTTAGGAACTCATTATAGCATTCCTCCGGGCAAAAGACCCATGCTTATTTACGCAACATGTCTTGACTGTTATTGGCTGACCAATTATCATCCTTTCACAATTCGGGCACCTCAATTGCCTAGTCGCATTATTTAGTATGAAGGGCATTATTTGTCTCTTGATTCCAAAATTATGAGGTAATAGTTAACAATTTTGTCTAGTTTTGGCATAACATTTATAACTCATTTATTAACGATTAATAACCTAGTGATTAGATGGCGGGAATATCCATTTCCGAATCAAGCATTACCCGTGCAATAATGAGGAGCGCCTTGAAAATACTTGATGAGTACTCGAATGTTGATGTAGCCATTGTTGGTGCGGGTCCCTCAGGCATGACAGCGGCCTATTACCTTGCTAGGGCTGGTTTAAAGACCATAATCCTGGAGAGGAGATTCTCCTTTGGCGGTGGCATTGGTGGCGCCGCCAGTCACCTACCCAGTATTGTTATTGAATATCCTGCCTCCGAGATCCTGAGTAAGGACTTTGGTGTTAAACTTCAGGACATGGGCGATGGACTATTTGCCGTGGATCCAGCCGAGATGATTGCTAAACTCGCAGTTAAGGCCATTGACGCGGGGACTAGGTTCCTCCTTGGAGTCCACGTTGATGATGTCATAACTAGGAACAATCCACCCAGGGTTGCCGGCCTTGCGGTTTACTGGTCGACCGTACAAATGGCCGGTGTTCATACGGATCCATTCTTCATTGAGGCTAGGGCTGTCGTTGACGCCACTGGTCATGATGCTGAGGTGGCTGCAGTAACGGCGAGGAAGAATCCGGATCTGGGCTTAGCAATTCATGGTGAGAAGTCTGCACATGCCTCGGTTGCTGAGGACCTTGTTGTTAAGTACACGGGTAGGATCATAGAGGGCCTCTATGTGACTGGTATGGCTGTTGCTGCAGCTTATGGTTTGCCCAGGATGGGGCCCATATTCGGCTCTATGATCATGAGTGGAAAAAGAGTTGCCGAGTTAATAATCAATGATTTAAGGTCTAAATAATTATGAGTTGCGCTTAAAAAGGCATTGTCTACATACCCATTGTATGATAAAATCCCTACTCATAAACTATGCATTAGCCTTCCTACTCTCATTTTTAGTATCTGGGAATAATTTGTCTGCTAATGCGGGTGCTGCAGTGGGGTCTCGATCAATTGACTACAAGTACGCCCTCATTATATCACTGCTTGGTTATTTGCTTGGTCTGTGGCTTCAGGGTGCCTACATGAGGGCTAATGTTGTGAGTGGGGATGCGGCTATGGTGGCTATGACCGTCGCCATAATCATCTTCCTCATTGGTGAGGGCATGAAGGTCCCAATGTCATTAACGGGATCCCTATATGCCAGCCTTGTTGGTGCTTCATTAGCCATGGGACATCTACTGAGCAACGCTGTTTTTGTGCTTGGTTATTGGTTGTCCCTACCCATAATAGTGATGTTCCTCTCATACGTCCTTTATAAATCACTCAGTGCATTTTCAAGACTCTCCTTTAAGTACATTAGTGCTTACCGGGCTTTATCCATACTCACCGTATTCCTACTCTCCTTCTCCTTCGGTGCTAACAACCTTGGCCTACTATGGGCATTGTTGGGCTTTAGCTACAGGGGTTTACTGGTTATCGTGGTTAGTTCCATACTGGGTGTCTTACTAATTGGTTGGAGAACCCTGTATAGACTTGGTACGGGATTGTTCACAATAGGGCCCCTGACGAGCTTCACGGTGCAGTTATTCTCATTTATGGCAATGGAAATTGGGACCCTCTATTCCGTACCAATGCCAATAACGGTAACCACATCCTTCGGACTAGTTGGCGTTGGCGCCGCACATAGATTTAGAATAATAAACCTTAGGTACCTCAATGAATTAATCCTTGGGTTCGCAACATCAATAATCATAGGCCTAGTATTCAGCTACCTGCTGATTAAGGTTATTTAAGATAACCAATGACCGCTTACCCAAGAACCATGGTTTTACACCTAACCCTTAGTGAGTCACTATTCCTCGTAGCAGCAATGCTTGAAATAACCTTCTTTCTGTTCCAGGAGAGACATGGCTTGTTGCTCCTTAACCATAACCTTATCACTCTTAGATAAATGACTATAGTCACTATGGTTTATGGACATCATATTCATTAAAGGGATTATTATGCAATGCCCGTAACATCAACTAAGTTCTCAGCCGCCTTACGTGTTAAACCTGCACCAAGTATTGTGAATCTATCTGGTCTAACGTTATGCGCCATCATTAATGCGTCAATGATTATTTCTCTATCGAGACCAAGCTCTTTAGCTGTAACCGGTATATTCAGGCTCTGTAGGAATGACTTTATTCTCCTCCACTTCATGCCATGTAGGTAGGCCATCATTATGGCGCCAAGGGCCACCTGCTCACCATGCAATGCAGGCCTAAATCCTTTGTCCCTTGCCAATAGGTCTATTGCATGGCTAAATAAATGCTCAGAACCACTGCATGGCCTTGAATTACCTGCTATTGCCATGGCGACACCGCAACCGAGGAGGGCCTTCACAACTATCCTCACACTTTCCTCATTATGTACCTTTAACCTATCTCTATTCCTGAGCGCTATTAATGCGCTATCCCTTGCCAGCGCTGCTGCGTATTCACTAAACTCCTCGCCCTTAACCCTGACAGCAAGTTCCCAATCCTTAACCGCTATCAACTTACCAATTAACTCACCAACACCAGCCAATAAGTACCTCCTTGGAGCCTCGAGAATTATGGATGTATCGGCTATAATGGCTATTGGGGATCTCTGAACCTTACTAATACCATACTTGCTAAGGTCCAACTGGAGTATATGTGATACGTAGGGACTTGCAATACCATCATGAGAAGCTATTGTTGGTATTGACACATAGGGCACATTCATTATGTGCGCCATGGCCTTCCCAAAATCAATTATCCTACCACCACCTAGGGCAACTATATAATCAGTGACTTGGGAATACTTATTTGACAATGCAATTATCCTCTCGGGGCTTATCTCATCGATCTTCTCAACATCACAGATCCTGCACTCGATCTTATCAAGTAAATGCTCGCCAAATCGAGAACCAATTAGTATTAAGCCCCTCAGTCCATCAAGACCGATCTTACTAAGAATCCCAGGAGCCTTACCAATAGCGCCCGGTCCGAATACAATGACTCTAGGTATCTCATACATTTCCAGCGACTTACGTTGTGATGAAATCATTACCAACTAAGCGTAGAACATGGGGTAATTTAAACTATTTCTTTGCCTAATCTTAGTTTTCGAAGAATAAAGATGGTATTTATTACCAAGGTACCCTGAGGATTAAATTAAATAACAGTCACGTTTTACTAAACGCCTTGGTTAATGATTCAACGGTGGCTCTCTTCAGGGTTATTATATTACTATCAACTACCAAGTCGTTATTTACGTACTCAACTCCATTATTCCTAAGCATGGTTATTAAGTCCGTGGTTGGATATACCGTGGCTTTCCTACCCTTTAGTAAGCCTAGCTTAGCGGCGTAGGCAGGCACTGCAAGTGGTAGTACCGTTATCCTACCACTACTTATAGACTGGGTAAGTAGTTTTTCAAAGGCTTCCCTATTAACCACGGATTTAACCTTGCCAGGCATATCCTTACCGGTGGCGGCGTAATAAGCCCAGTAACCACCTATAAAGACCACAAGGTCATTACTAGTAAGGAGATCACCACTTACGTCCTTAGTCAGGTCTATGTTAAAGTTAATATTCGCAGTCTTACTTGCTAACCCGATACTGACCTCCATGCCCAATTGCCTAAGTGCCTGCACCACCATTGAATACTCCCCTTTATATGAAACGTCAGCAACAATTATTAAGGCCTTCATACGGTCTTGAACCAGGCCATGTTATTTTAAGTATTTCGCGCCTTGATTAAAGCAACGAATCACTTAGTGGCGCTTCTACCCCTCAGTATTAAGTCAATAATCATTCGCGCGGCCATTTCCGCATGCTCAAACGGCCTTGACTGAGGCCTTTTCCTGAAATCAAAGATGTATACTGAGCATTCACCTGCATTTGCCGCCGCAAAGGCATAGTATCTATTGGCTAATTGATGCATGTCGATATCCTCCGGTGTCTCCGACTCCCTGTCCCTGAGACCCACGTCCTTAGCCCTCCTTTCCATTATATCCTTTGGATCAAACTCCATGAGCACTATCGCGTCTGGCCTAAGCTTTGTCATTATCCTATCGGGAAGGCCCGGGTAAAAGCCGCCCTGAACCCTAATGCTGGCGTGCGTGTCTATAATAACGTCACCTGGTAATTTTGCGATCTCCTCAGCAGCAAGCTCCTGAACCTTCCTATACTCATCCACGGGTAGTTTCTTCCTCATTTCATCCCTATTGGTTATCCCATACTGTCTCTTGGCGATCTCCAGCATGTAATCGCCGTAATTAACAATTGTCACATCAGGAAGCATCTCCTTAACGAACTTTAACGTAGTTGATTTACCACTACCTGGCACGGCAACAAGTACGATCTTCACGTGGTAAGCTAATTCCCTCATTAATTTTAAATTTTATTACACGGAATACAACCCATGAGCAGAGAGATGAAAGGGTGGTAAAACAATGAATTAAAAGCCAAGCATCATAATCGAGTATGCTCACGTAGAATTTACTTTAAAATAGATCTAAGAAGGGTTATTTGTGGCAATGCAGGTGTTGCACCTTAGTTGGGAGTTTCCTCCGCACATGATTGGTGGTCTAGGGAGACACGTTTACCACATTACTAGGCATTTGGTTAAGGATGAGGTTGATACAACCGTGATAAGTATTTCACTACCTGGTGCGCCACTTCGGGATGAGGTTGATGGAGTTCATATTAGGAGAGTTGATCCATTTAGGTTCAGATCAACGAGTTTTATCACGTGGGTCCTAAACTTCAATGAGGAAATGATTGAAGAAGCGCTTAAGGTGTATGATGAGCAAGGCTTTGATTTGATACATGTTCATGATTGGTTAACGGGACCTGCCGGCATAGCCCTAAAGCACATGTTACGTAAGCCCTTGGTAGCCACGATACATGCAACCGAGACTGGTAGGCGTGGGGGTATTCATAATGAGGAACAGTTCATAATTCACTCATGGGAATGGAGGACCACCTACGAGGCTTGGAAGGTTATTGTTTGCAGTAATTACATGCTAAATGAGGTTTCGACTGTTCACGGGGTCCCCAAGGATAAGTTAATAATGATACCTAATGGCATTGATGTGAATTACATAGATTCCATTAGTGTAAAGCCAGGATTTAGGGACCTATACGCATTGCCCAGTGAGAGAATAATAGTCTTCGTTGGTAGGTTAGTTCATGAAAAGGGCCCCGACCTGGTACTTGCTGCATTCAAGGAGTTGCTTAAGTGGGATCAAAACCTGAAGCTTCTTATTATTGGCGATGGCCCAATGAGGGAATACCTAATGGAGCTTGCCCATGAATGGGGTATTTGGAACAAGGTTTACTTCACTGGTAGGGTTGATGATGAGACCCTGTACTCAATACTAAAGGTTTCTGACCTGGCAATACTGCCAAGTAGGTATGAACCCTTTGGTATAACAATACTCGAGGCCATGGCAACGGGGCTAGCCGTCATTACAACTAGAGTCGGTGGACCCAATGAGATCGTTCATGATTGGTATAATGGCGTTAAGGTAATGCCCAATAGTACCGAGGAGATCCTTGAGACCTCAAAGATCCTGCTTAGTAACGATGAGTTAAGAGGAAGGATCGCGAGGAACGCCAGAGAATCCGTGCTTAAGTGGTATACCTGGGATAGAATAGCCCGCTGGACAAAGAGGGTTTACCAAGACGTACTTGAGGAACGCAGAAGCACCAATTGGATCTCGCTGTGGTGATGCAGCCCTCATTAAGGGAGACTCACATCACCAGCTCAGCCCTGGCCACATTAATCATTGGCTAATAAGTCACCCTGAAATATATAAGGGTTATCCCGTGAATTCGTGGCCCGTGGAGGAAAAATCTTAAAAGGATAGAGGAGGTTTCGATGCCTTGAATGCCCAAGGAAGTAAAGGCAAGAGCACACACGTGGTATGAGATTGATAATGAAAATGGTACTATAAAGTTTCTCAGGAGGATTTGCCCAAGATGCGGGTCTGTAATGGCTTATCACAAGGCCCCGGTCCCAAGGTGGGCCTGCGGTAAGTGTGGATATACAGTATTCGAGCAGACTAGGGCCCGATAAACACTAATAGGCAATTTATTGACCTAATAATTCATGGGTGCAGGTTCCTCGAATAATCATGAAGTATGACCTAGACCTGGTATTGTAATATGGAAAGACGCGAACCATTTTATAAATATACCTGAGAGCACCGAGTTTTAGGCCCTTAGATCTAGGCCGAGTGGTGCATGAAATGAATACCCACGTATCTGAAACGCCGGGCCTATACGTTAATAAGCCATGGCATTCTAATGGCGTAGTAAAATTATTTTACTCTAGGAATCCGGCTTTAGTTAATGGACCTAAGGGAATTCCTGTCTGGACTAAGGAATGTGGGCCTGTTAAGATTTGTTAATGATGAACTAGGCATTAATTATGAAATACCATACGTAATTACTAAGTTTGACAAGGGACCCACCCTTGAATTCACCAATGTACGTGGGTTTAGAGATATACATATCGTAGGTAATATCATTAATACCCGGGATAAAGTATACAGAGCTCTCGGTGTGAAGACTGATGTTGAATTCTACAAAAGGCTTCTTTGGGCTGAGGAGGTCGCTCCATCGTATAGACCCGAGGAAACCAACAATGTGGTTTATGACCCATTACCCAGTGTTGATTTAACAAGGTTACCAATACCTAAGTATTTTGAATTAGAACCGGGTCCCTGTCTGACGAGCGCAGTAGTTGTTGGCATGGATACTAGGGAGAGTATATTAAATGCAAGTATTCATAGGCTTACTCCAATAGGCCCCGATAGGTTTGTCATTAGGCTCGTACCAAGACACCTATACAGGATTTACATGAGAAATAGGGAAATTGGTAAGGATACGCCAATATCGATTTCCTGGGGTTTGCACCCAGCCATTTTAGTTGCCGCCGCTTCATCACCATCCTTCGGCACCTTCGAGTTAAATATGGCAAATGCTCTATTAAATGGTTCACTCAAGGTTAAGTCCCTTGATAACGGCGTGCCTGCCCCTGCATATGCCGAGGTGGTCATGGAGGGCTACATATCGGCCAGAGAAACAGCCAAAGAGGGACCCTGCATGGATGTACTTGGCACCTACGACGAGGTCAGGGAACAACCCGTTGTTAGGATAACAAGGGTCTATGTCAGGAGAGATAGCCCATTAATTGCCCAGGCCCTTGTGGCTGGTTACTCCGAGCATAAGTTACTAATGGGCATTGAGAAAGAGGCTAAGATTTGGCAGTTCGTTAGCAATGTGGTTCCTGAGGTTAAATCAGTCAGATTAACAGATGGCGGTTGTGGGTGGTTACACGCGGTGGTAGCCATTAGGAAGCAGAGCGATGGTGATCCCAAGAATGCCATTATGGCTGCCTTTGCAGCTCATCCAAGCCTTAAGCACGTTATTATCGTTGATGATGATATAAACGTAGACGACCCAAGCGATGTTGAGTGGGCTATGGCAACGAGGTTTAGGGCTGACGAGGACCTAGTGCTCATTAACTATGTCAGGGGCTCTACACTTGATCCTGTTGCCATTGATCCTCTACAAGGCATAACCACAAAGATGGGGATCGATGCAACCAGGCCAATCAATTTAGACATCAATAAGTTTAGGAAAGGAATTATTCCTGCATCATTAAACCCAAATAAATTAAGAATTGAGTAAGTTTACGTTTATTTTACGTATACATCACTGATACAAGTACATGCACTTATTTACATGGGCTTAAATTAATAAAACCATTTTTATCGTCTTGGATGTGGATATAGGCATAATAAGACCATATGAGGTTGAGTATAACCCAGAGGATGTCGTTGATTTAGAGACGGCCATTAGGTCCCTCGGTCACAGGATCAAGAGGATTTATATTGATATGGTTGGTGTTAAGTTCGGTAGAGGTGGCATTAGTTATTATCAATTAATTGGCAGGTCTAACTATGAGGAACTGGGCGTGTCAGGCGCGGTGCTTAGGCACATTGGTGTAATTCGTGATTTCGAGCAATTCGTCCACAGGCTTTGGGTTGTTAGGGCCTTCGAACTTAGTGGCATTTATGTAATGAATCCAGTAATGAATTGGTTACTGGCCAGTGACAAGTTTATTTCGCTTATGCTGCTTGCTAAGCATGGGTTGCCGGTTCCTGATACTGTGGTTAGTGAGAACATGTTTGCTGCCTATAATACCGTTAAGGAATTTGGTAGGTCAGTGATTAAGCAGATCAGGGGTGCCATGGGTTTTGGTGTTTTCCAGGTTGATGATGCTGACGTGGCAATGCACATATTCAGTTATTTCACTAACTTGAATAAGCCCATGTATGTGCAGAGGTTTCTTGAGAAGGTTGGTAATGGTGATTACAGGGTTGTGGTTGTTGGTAATGAGGTAATTGGAGCCGAGTTCAGGAGGGGTGTTTCATGGAAGAGTAATGTTGCTCAGGGTGCCAAGCCAGAGCCTGCCAAGGTCACGGGGGAGTTGAGTGAATTAGCATTAAGGGCTATTGAGGTTCTGGGGCTTGATTATGGTGGTGTTGATATTGCGGAGACGAGGGATGGATATTTCATACTAGAGGTTAATCCAACAATGTCTTGGCAGGGGTTCAAGAAAGCCACCGGCGTGAATCCAGCTGGGTATATCATAAATCGCCTAGTTAGTAAGATTAGGACTTAGTTGGGTTATTTTTAATGCTATTGATATGATCTTCAGTGCAACGTCTACCGAGTCCATCCCAAAAACGTATGTTATTGGCTCAAGAGCGTAACCTCCAAGATCCACCACAGCATCCAATTCCCCATCGTTGCCCAGTGAGTTAACAACCGAGTTTATAACGCTGTCCTCATTGGGATCTTCATGGGGACCAACCTTTACATACCGTATACCCAATTCCCTGAGCGCCATCTCCACTTTATTATCATACCTAATACTGGCCACTGATCTATATCTTGGGTTTATTCTCATGCACCTAATGATTAACTTACCAAGGTGTCTACTACCGCCATAAATGGGTTTTGAGCCTATGATGACTCTGTTGCCATGGGCATCAATTCTGCCGGGTACGCCGACTACGTCGTCTTCGGTTAAGGCCCCGGGTTTAGCCTCAACAATGTTCATTAGTACCCTTGGTATTACGGAGTGTATCTCTGGATGTGATTCAAGGATTGAGAGTGATCTCTCCACGTTCCTAATCACTGAATCAGCAACACCTGTTATTAGTACTGAACATACATTGCAGGTTGTTGGTAGTGATGGAATAAGCCTCCTATGGGCATCACATAGCCTTAGGGAACCAAGTTCCATTATTATGGTATTCGTTAGATACTCAAGGGCTTCATACTCCCTGTTACTCATTATTAACTCAACGACATTGTTAACAACCCTCATCATCCAATCCCTACTAATTCCCAGCGCCTCAATTTTACCTAGCACTTCTTCATAATCCCTATTGACATACCTATTAACAGCTGGCTGTGTTATACCAAGCACCTTAGCTATCCTGAGTTGACTATATCCATACTCAAGGAGTTTCTTGGCTACTAAACCCCTTATTATTGGCAGAATGTTATCAGACACAAATTCAAGTCCAGTACTTATGCTCACGTAGTAATAAGGTTAGTGAAGTTAATAATTCTTTTACTATGATTAGTTTAAAAGCTCAAATTGGCTAAGAGGGCTAGTACTTTCTCATTTCATTAAGTACATTGATTACCGTATTTATTGGTTCCTCATTAATTACATACTTGCTAATCACGTTACCGCCCTTCGTTAGAAGAACCAGGTACTTACTACTGGTTATTACCTGGGATTCATTCAAGTATGTTCTGACAAGTAGGTACTCATCACTACTTATCAGGGCTATTTCCAAGGGCATAGATGGTATCCTACACATACATGCTGTGTTTAGGTAACCATTACCTGGGTTATTACGTAATAAATCAAGCAACGTTAGTACTACCTTAATACTATCCGCACTTATGAATCCCGTATTAATGAATAATGTATCACCAACTCTGTAGGGGCATATTAATGGGTAGTGATTAGCGGCGTTTGTGGAACGGGGATCACCTATTAATATGAAGGTGTTCCTTATGGTGAACCAATCATTGTACTTCTTAAAATCAGCGTTGTTCTTGCTGGGTATTTTCACGAAAATGTTATCATTCAAGGTATATGAACCATACCTACTACCTAGGTCTATTGCCTTGATCACGTATTGACCAAAGGATGCCAGCGCCATGTGACCCATTACTTGTCTCTCAACATTAAGTTCATTAACCATCTCAATACCGGGTACGTTACCCAAAGTTGCGGTGGTACCATCAATACTCCAGACGGCTAATTCATTACCAACCCTGCCAATTACTAGTACCGTGGGTATCTTGAAAGATACCGTCATTAATTGCCTCTTTTAAATTAACTATTTAAGATTTATATAAGTGATCACAATCATCCACGTGAATTCATTGATAGTAAATAATGATCTAATAAAGAAGCTAATAAAGCTAATTGATGATAGGTGGGTTAGTATTGAGGAGATTGAGAGCGCATTGGGGGTTAGGATCAGTATAGAGTCGCTCAACAAATTGGGTAGAACAGGGCTTTTTGAGGTCATATACAGTACGTTGGACGATACCTTCTACATAAGGAGGGTAATAAAGAGTTATCCAACTAAGGAATTGAGTAATTCAGGTAATGAGAAAAAGACAAATCTTCAAATGGTCGTAGATAGAATAAGGAGTGAGATCCAGGGGATTATATCCAAGCCGGCGTTCGAAGACTGGCTTAGTAATAATGTCCCGGATAATTGGCGTTTAATATATAATCAATTGCTTAATGATGGGGTTATTGAGGAAGTCCTTGTTTCTGGGATGGTCTTTGTCAAAGTGAATAAATGAACTACGGCAGTGCTATGTACTCATCGCCCCTCTTCTTAAGCATGCCGGCAAAGACGCCCCACTCCGCTAGTAAAATTTCAAGTAAATGCCTAATTCCTGGCTCCCTGGTCTCTATATAGCCTCTTTCATTCAATTCTTCAATAAGGCCATCTACTGTGAAAGGCTTATGTAGACCTAAGATGTAGGCCGTGTGGAACGGCTCGAGATTAATTAATTTCTGCTTCAGTATTTTCTTTCTATCACTAATTTTAGCGTTAAGGAACTCCCTGCCTACATCCGTGATCTTAATATCACCACCCTTGATCTCAACAAAACCAAGGTAGACGGCAGCGTTTAGGGCCGGCATTAGGTCATCGATATCTGACTCCATTTCCTTAGCAATAATGAATATGTCCGCCTGTCCCTTGAATTCATTAGCTAGGGTGTCTATAAGTCCCAGTACATCAGCGAGCCTTGCATCTAATGGCATGAAGGGCAAACCCGGCATAAAATATATTCCGCAATTGTACTTTTCAGCGGTTAATAAGCATTATTTTAAACATATGCGTTAATTTCAGTGTAATAAACATTCCCAATTAAAGAACCAACCTATGGGAGACTATTTTGCATTTTTCGCAAACTTCGACATACTCATTAACCCAGGACCTCCATCTATGTGAGAAATACCTCGAGGCGTACGTGATTACCATAGGCAAACCACAACTGGGGCAGGGATTTCCCCTAAGCATTACATTACTTATTTCCCTATAGTAATTGGCTATTGCTAGATTTATACCATCCTCAAGATCCTCCTCCAGCCTATCAATGTTTACTGAATACACCCTTATGTTTACCTCCTTATTGAACCAATAATTAATCCTTAACAGGTTATTAACGATATAGTCACCTATAACGTACGGCCTCTCAGAAACAACAAATAGTGCATTAACGTCACTGAGCTCGAGCTCTTCAATCATGTCAAGTGGGTTAGACCACCACGGGAAATAATCACCGGGGGCAAGCCAGACCTTAACTGTGAGCCTATTCAAGTCAGCCTTAATTGAATCATCATGAACAATCCTAATCCTAAACCCCCTATTTCTGAATTCCTCGATTATTCTATCAATAACCCCCATAACGATTCCTCATGTAGAAATACATTAATGGGTTAATAAGTTATTAAGTGTGGATGATGATGACTGGGGAGATGAACCGTGAAGATACCACGCAGGACTGAGTACTACCTCAATTGGAACAGTGATAATGCATTCTCGGTCACCATACTACCTAGATCCCTGAAGTCCCTGTTGAGGATTCTTGATAACTCGACCAAGACCAGCTTAATATGTGCCGGCCTTGATGGTTCGCTAGGGCTAGGGCCAAGTTCAGGGGTATCGCTCTCAAGGAGTAACCTATTGAGGGGTATCATGGTTGCCAAATCCCTCTTTTGCCGTGACCTGGTTATGGTTGGCGGAATCGAGAAGTAGCACCCCAACTCCAGTAGTCTCATTACCTGTCTCTTATTACCGCTAAATGCATGCATTACGCACCTAACCGGTCCATACCTACTCAATAACTCTATCACGTCATCTTCAGCATTCCTGGAATGAATAATCAACGGCAAGTCAAGATCCCTGGCAAGTAATATCCACTTAGTGAATATGTGGCGTGAGATCTCCCTAAGCATTGGGTCCCTGACCCTACTGTAGTCAAGGCCGACCTCTCCAATGCCAACGATTAACTCCTTATTCTCATTTATGACTCTCATTATTTCCCGGATCTCCCTAACATCGAAACCGCAATAGTCATAACCCAACGCCGTATAGACAAAACCCCTATACCTATTCACAAGGTTTAATGCATTCGCGGTTTCCTCAAGGCTCATCGTGACATTGATAATACCGAGTAATCCCTCACTACGGGCCTCGCCTATTAATTCATCCACATGCCCATAAATGTCCAACCTACTCAAATGCGCATGCGTGTCGATCAAGGCTTCCCAACACGTACTCGGTTACATTAGCTTAAAAATCAATCGTTAACTTGCCACATAATGCCTACCTAGGTAATTAGATTTTTAAAGCATCATTCATACGGGAATCTAATGTCAACACTAAACATAAACCCATTAATATACAGGTTCGTTAGGTACTGCCTAAATAGGACCTACCTAGGTATTGATGATACTAAATTATCCGCTGACGAAAGGTATAGCCTAGAGACCATATTGGCGATAATTAGACAGGCAGAGGATAATTGGGAGGATGTTGATGACGTGGTGAAGTTCATAAATGAGGAATTACCAAAGATATATGGACAAGCCCTCGAGAGGTTACCCGATAAGATAGTTGATGAGTTATTCGAGAAAATACTAAATAATTGTAAGGAACTTGATGAGGTTAAATCGAATTCCAAGGTACTTAATGCAATTAATTATGCCCTTAACGAGATGAAAAACGTCAAGAAGAAATTCCTCGAGGGATCCAAGACACGTATTTATGAACCATCTGCTTAATTAGTGCCTATTAAATTGATTTGAGTATTTATTTATTGGCATTATGGACATTAGTAATTACGTGTATTCATTATTAAAGAAAGAAGACGTGATCCTTCTTAATGCATACCCTGGTTTTGGTAAGTCAAGAATAGCAGTGGGTCTGGCGAAGAGGTGGGTTGATGACGGGGGCCGTGTGCTTATAATGACTAGGTCTAGGGCAGAGGCACTACAGCTATGCGAGTTCACGAGGCGGTTCAATATTAGGGATAAAACAACCATTCTACTTGGTAGGGAATCTCTGTGTCCCTTTAATGCCAGTAACGCCAAGCAATGCCTCCTGTATAGGTTAAGTGGAAGGTGTAGGGTTGGTAAAAACACGGTGCTACAACCAATACTTACCTGCGATCCACTTGAGCCGTATAATAATGGTTCATGTCCATATGAGGTAAATGAGGCAATGGCTTATCAATTACCCATATTAATATCAACGCATGCTTATCTATCAAGCCCTGAGCTTTATGGCAGGTTAATGAATATAATGGATTCCTGGGATAAATCACTGGTAATAATTGATGAGTTTCACAATATAGCTGCCGGCCTTGAGACCTCCATAGGTATTAATATGGATGAGTTAAGGCAGTGGATGTTAAATGGTAATGACCTAGCCAGGAAAATATTCAGTGAGGTAAGGGATTATGTGCCGCAGAGAGAAATCGTGGTTTTAAGGAAGTTTGAAATTGACGATCTTCTTAAGGGTTCCGAGTCGTTTAATGACAAAGTAGTTGAAATACTTGCGCATTACGGCACTGATCTATGCGCCTTCACCTATGATGGTAAATTAATTAGGTTGAGGTGTCTCTCGTTCAAGCCAATACGTGACTTAATAATGAGGGCACGTAAGATCCTCCTCCTCACGGCATCAATTAGTAATAGGTTCTCGCACATTATGAGGGTCTTTCCTAGATCATCACATTACATAGCGGTGGATTCCCTACCTAGAGAGTATCAGGAGAATTTATCGATTTTCTCCATAATGGATGTAGAGTTCACATTTCGTAATAGGTTATTGAAGGAGTACCTCGATATTGCCCACAGGAGTATTAAGGCGTTCATTGAGTCGGCGCCATCCATAGGAGGGTTGGCTGTTTTCTTCCCAAGTATTGAGTACATGAATACTTACGTCAATATTTATTCACCGCCAGTTTGGGGAATACCAACGTTTATTCTTAGGGATGGTTCTGAAGCTATGGACTTAGTAGGTCCGTTTAAGGAGAGCGCGAGGGTTGCGAAATCACTGTTAATGACATACGCCCAGAATCCAATTGGTGAGGGTATAAACTTCCTTGAGCAGGAATTGATTGGCATCATGATTATCGGATTTCCACTTCCTCAATACAGTCAATGGAGCTTTCTAAAGTCACGGTATTATCAGAAATTAGGGATTGGTGGATTTACGGTATCGTTTCTATTCCCCGCAATATCAATAACCACACAGATACTTGGCAGGTTACTAAGGGATTTGGATAGGCATAGGAAGGTTGCCGTGTTACTGGATGATAGGTTCCATCGTTATAGGAAGTATATGCCTAGGTGGCTTATGTCGAGAATGAGACCCATAGGTATTTCTCAATTCCTCAACACATCGCTCTGGTAATTAGTGCCTTATTAATTTACCTGGGACTTCCTTTAATGAGGTGTTATGGACATACTGAGCATTGGCGCCCTTGCGGTACCTGCCTCGTTAGCGGTTATATCATTGTTAAGGGGCCACTCAATTGAAGGCATCACAGTGGGTACTCGTTTTCTTATGCCTTACAGGATACCACTTGACAAGCATCTATGCATCCTGGGTCCCACCAGGGGCGGTAAATCATCCCTAGTCAAAGCAATGATTAAGGAACTAAGTCAAAAATACGTGGTAACCGCACTTGACTGGCATGGGGAATACGCAGGGATATTACCTACACTGCCCACGACGGCCATAAACATAGACCTCGAAAAAATACCACCTAAATTACTAACTGAGATTCTCGGCTTTGGCCTTGGCCTTAATGAGCCAAGTATGTACATGCTTTATAGAATAATACGTGATGGTGAGTATTCAAGTTTTAATGATTTAATAAGGAAGATAGATAATTACCTTGTCAATACGAGGACCGAGGCAGAAATGAAGGCAGCTATCCTAAGGAGGCTTGAGTACTCGGCCATGAACATTGGTAAGGGTATCGTAGGTATCGAGGCGCTTATGGAGAGCGACGCTGTTGTGGATCTCAGTGATTTAACAATAATTGAAGAGAAAAGGTTAGTTTCATCACTAATACTAGCTGCACTTTATATGAATTACATGAGAAGGGGATTGATAGAGAGGAGAGTTAGGCATGTGCTAATTATTGAGGAAGCTCAGAACCTACTTGATGTAAATGGCGCCAGTTATTCAATCGTTGATCATGTAATAATGGAATTGGCGAAGTACGGCTTGAGGACGATACTCGTCAGTAACGTGGTTCCAAAATCATTAATATTAAAGCACTGCAACATTATTCTCTTTAAGATAAACCCAGGGCTGTTGGATAATGACGTGTCCCTCTCGAGAGATTTAATCAGCAAACTAAGCGAGATCTCGGCAGAAGAGGCCATAGTAATAACGGGCAGAGGCATAGTCAAGATAAGACCACTAAGGGCACCAGTGTTGCCGACTCATGTGGTTATTAGAAGACTTAACCATGCAGAAGATAAGGCGCCTACCGATGATTTGACCAATGTTGATATGAATGTTAATAACAATGATTTAAGGCCCAAGGTAACTGCTCATTCAGTGACTGGAAATAATGGTGATCACGGTACTAATTCCAATAATGATAAGGCATTGGGTAATTTTGATGGCAATAAGGGATCCCCACTTGGCGTTAACTCCGATCAAAGTGATGAGTCTCTATTCAGGAGACAAGTGACGGAGCTGGAGAGGGAGGTTATTAATTTACGTGATAAGGTTAATGAAATAGAGAGAATACTCGACGTGGATGAGAAACTCATTGAAAAGATATTAGAACTCGATGGCAAACTAAAAAATAACCCACACAGTTAATTATAAGGAGATTTCATGATGAGCCACACGTATTAGTATTATTAGAATAGCGAGCCTCGGCCCTCCTTGCCCCAGTGAGTAATGATGAGAGAGTAATTGAGGTACGTTAGTGGTGTGGAAATAAGCCCCA
>DAJV01000108.1:34636-34756 GCA_002496475.1 Vulcanisaeta sp. UBA163
TCCACACGTTCATAACGCCAACCCGCATGGCAGTGCGCAACTCCTTAACCAAGGCCGGCTCAATAACATGCCTAAGGCGTGCCCCACCTTAGCGATAGGTCCCGCTCAATCCCGCTCGAT
>DAJV01000072.1:0-4027 GCA_002496475.1 Vulcanisaeta sp. UBA163
GAGTAGTCGCCTACCCATTCTATCAGCAATTGGGCCAAAAATGACGGCGCCAAGGGCAACCCCTAAAAAGGCCGATGCCGCTAACAAACCAGTTTCAGTCGGTGTTAATTTCCACAATGGCATTAAGTAAATTAGGGCTGCGCCTATTATTAAAGTGTCATACGCATCTACGAATTGGCCCATGGATGCCGTGAACCAAGCCAGCCAGAAATACCTACCTAGCTTCCTCAACGGCATGTTATCATAATTAATACCACCCAAATTCCTCATTAACGGCAAATATTAACAACTATTAATATGCATTACCTATTGCACCCAAGGATCCGCGGCAGATCAGACAAAGAGTTAATTATGAAATCAGGCCTTGAACCCCCGCTCAATTCATCAATATCTAATGAACCACTTCTATCGGCAATAACAGTATACATGCCTGCAGCCTTAGCCCCCGGGACATCAGTACTTACCCTATCACCAACATAAACAGCCTCCCTACCCTCAACACCCAACATCTGTAGGGCCTTAATGAATGGTTCGGGGTGCGGTTTAACATGCTCAGTATCATCACCAGCCACAATTATTATGTCAAAAAAGTCGTGAACACCATCCCTACGTATCCTACCCCTCTTAAGACCTGGTTCTCCATCCGTATTAGTCACAATACCAAGCCTATAACCACAAGCCCTTAATTGCCTCAACACAGACAGCGTCTCGGGAAATAATCTACTTCTCGAGGACCAAGAATCCCAATAAACCCTCACTAACTCATTAATTAAATCAATGCCCAACTTAATACCTAACTCAGCAGTCGCTCTCTCAAACCAAACCCTCCTATCAAATAAACCAAGTGACTCCATACGACCCTCAACGTCCCTAATAACATTAAGCACCACAGACTCATCAACTCCCATCAATGAGGAAATCCTACCCGCAACAACACGCCTAGCGAAATCCCTAGCCTTGCCAACATCGACCAACGTATCATCATAATCAAATAAAACAATCCTTACACTCCTCATCTCACCAAACACCGAAATACCAACATAAATAACCCTTACTGGCTAAGGAATATTTATTCGTGATAATCAATACGTAGATGATGGAATGAGTTAGACACTGTAATAGTGCCGGGGCCGGGATTTGAACCCGGGCCCCCTTGCGGGGACGGGATGTCGCGATTTATTTCTCGAGTCCCGCGCCTTGGACCTAGCTCGGCCACCCCGGCGTATTTTACTTGCTGGGTGTTGTTTTTAATTTTTCTTTGTGTCGTTTTATGGCTTTACGTGTGTTTTTCCATTTCTATTTCTTTTTTAAAGATCGATAGTGCATAGCCTATATCGTTGAGCGGTATGCCCAATAATTCCATTGCCCTCTTATTGCTTAGACTACTATCCCTCGGTCTCTTGGCCTTGTATTTTACGTCACTAAGCCTTATCGGCTTCACTAGGCTTTCATTAAGTCCAAAGTACTTGGCTATGGCCTTAGCGAATTCAAACCTACTGAGCCTGGGCCCAACTACGTGGAGGATACCCGTGAATTTCATGCTAATCAATTTTTCAAAGGCTTCACCAATAATTATGTTGAGGGTTGGTGATGACCATTGATCAATTATTGCTGTAACCTCCTCGCCTCTCATTAATTTCTCAGCAACAGTCCTCCCAAAGTTCTGCCTACCTGGCCCAGTACCGTAGATCCAAGCAACCCTAACAATAGAACCTCCAAGGGTTCTCGCAACCTCCTCAGCAAGTAACTTCGTTAACCCATAGTAGTTAATTGGTCTTGGCGGATCATCCTCAGTGTACATGCCTCTCTCACCGTCAAACACATAATCCGTTGATAGGTAGTAAATGGCGGAGCCACTCCTATAGGCTGTCGTGAGCAAGTTCCTGCTTGCCACTACATTAATCTCATAACAAAGCTCCAATTGCTCCTCGCACTGATCAACATTACCAATGGCTGCCATGTGAATAACCACGTCAGGCCTATAATCATTAATTAACCTGGCATAATCTCTCGTTACATTAGCCTTAACTGTGGTGACACCGGGTATGTTAATTGGGTGCTCATTGTAGGCGCCAATAACCTCGTATCTATTAGCCAGGCTGATGGCCGTTTTATACCCTGGTGATGAACTAACACCAGTAATTAACACAATCATTACTCATTAATACAAATGAGCATTTAATAAGGAATTCCCTGGTTATTAATACCATTATTTATTAAATATTAAGGGAGGACTCGAGAGCCGCAATGGCCCACAGCCCGATGAACAGTCACACCACCCGAAAGACAGTAATAGATCCCCTTGTGTATTCTTCGAACATTAGATGAGCCATTACTGGGCGCGTTCTTACCCTTCATGGATATGACCTTCATCATTAGTGTTCTATGGTAAATCTCAGGAACTACGGCGACACAATTCATCAATAGTTAGTGCAATGGAGTTTTTCATTGCATCAAGGCATACTTGCCATGTTAGTAATACGTGCCACATTTTCCGGCAGATTGGTTTTTAGAATTTTTAAATGATCCTTCTACAAATTTAATGCATAGTTCGTATTTATTATCATGATTTTATTATAACATGTTTTAATTATTTATGGGTCTTGGCGTACCTTATCTTTTTCCATGATGATAATCATTACTGCGTGGTTAGTGCGAATGTTTACGGGTCATTAATTGATGGCTTGTATGACCATGTTTTCACACGTGCTGTGGGTAAGTCTTTAAAATTTACTGGATGTTGAGGCCTTGTGAATGTTTGGGAGGTCCTTGAGGGCTTAGTGCTAGGTATTGTGCAGGGAATCAGTGAGTGGCTGCCTATAAGTAGTAAGACGCAGATAATGATAACCTCAATATACCTACTTAAGCTATCATTCAGTCAAGCCTACGCAATAGGGCTAATCCTGGAGGCTGGTACTGTGGCCGCTGCCATTGTTTATTTCAGGAGGGAGGTTTGGGGTATTTTGAGGGCCCTCTTCATGAGGGGTAATGACTATGATAAAATGCTCCTTATGTACGTCCTAATAATAACTGTCATTACTGGGCTCGTGGGCGTGCCGCTTTATCTTTGGGTTTCAGACTCCGTTAGGGGCATCGGCCTGGGCCTACCCATGATTATCCTGGGCCTAGTACTAATAGGTGATGCCGTGTTAATCGCATACTCAAGGGCTAGATACATGTTTAGGAGGGATTTGACCAGTTTAAGGATTTGGGAGGTCGTACTGATAGGGGTTGCCCAGGGCATAGCGGCCCTACCTGGCGTGAGTAGGTCGGGAATTACGGTCTCGGTCATGCTTCTAATGGGTATTAAGCCTGATGAGGCCTTCAAACTATCCTTTATATCACTTATACCAGCGGCTATTGGTGCATCGTTGGTACCATTGATATTTACAGGGGGTACTGTAGAGTCATTGATGACTAGCGCCAGTTACGCAGCAGTCTCAATTGCGCTGGTGGTCTCGGCATTAATAAGCTTAGTTCTCATCAATGCATTACTTAGGCTTGCCAGAAGTAGGAGAGTAGTATTGCTAACAGTGACCCTAGGCCTAATAGCAGTGGCAAGTGGGGTTTTAAGTATCTTGACGGGCTTCGGATGAATTTAAAGCCCAATTAACCTAAGTAACTATTCATTAACCAACAAATTATTCCTATTAGCGTTGGTAATACGGCATTAAGTTATCATGGCGACCTCAACTCACTTATATTCCCCGACAAATATTTGCGTAATCACAATCACCGTGCCCTATGAGAAGGACTTAAATAATACTTGGTTATTTGGCTAACGTGTCTTTGTTTAAGTATTCCGATATTTATAAGATAGTTTACCCAAAAAGATATGAGGGCATTTATAAAAACCGCGGTGATAATCCCTGGGTATCAATAAGAATTAGGCAGGGCGTTGGGCGTGACCCGAGTAAGTGGTTCTCGAGTCAATTACGGGCTATCGCCGAGGTCAGTAGGAGGTATGGTGATGGTAGGGCGATGCTTGGTACGAGAGGCGACTTCGAGATATTCAAGGTTGATTTTA
>DAJV01000072.1:4099-5331 GCA_002496475.1 Vulcanisaeta sp. UBA163
CCCTATGCCCATGTTAATGCCGAGGCGCTATCGACGTTCATAAGTGATTACTTCAGGTATAGGGGTGAGTATGAGTACCCATCGCTACCGCATAGGATTAAGATATCAATATCGGCGTGCGAGAGAGCCTGCGCAGTGCCCGTGGCTCAGGACATTGGTATTGTGGCTAAGCCTAATGGCAAGTTCGACGTATACCTGGGCGGCGGTATTGGGGAACACGCCTTTAGTGCTAAGCTCGCCTTCACGGACGTCGATGCCGAGGACCTACTACCAATATGTGTTGGTGTTGCTGAGGTCCTCAAGAAATCCGGCGAGAGGAGGGGGTTTAAGTGGGTTGTTAAGTTACGTGGGCTTGATAGGGTTAAGGAAGAGGTTATGGCAATAGCCAGGGAGGTCAAGTCAAAACTACCCAAACCACCTGACCTAAGCCCTAGGCTCATTAAGTCGAGGATTGCCGTGATTAAATACCCAACTGGCTGGATCACGGCTGATGAGCTTGTCCAACTGGCCGATGTGGCCGAAAGGTATGGATTCGGTTATGTGTTACTATTCAATAACCAAAGCATTTACATACCAATCCGTGAGGAGGTCAAGGAGATTGAGGGCTTGGGTAATTATGAAATTAGGGACCCAGGGCCTATATACCCCGAGGGGCCGATCACGGTTGCATGCCTAGGGAATGAGTTATGCCCGCCAGGACTAATCGATACTACGGGGCTCGGCCGCAAAATACACGTGCACCTAAGTAAATTCAATGAACCAATCAGGGTTGGCATTAGTGGTTGCACTCACGATTGCGGGATGTCGTGGATCTCGGACATTGGTCTTGAACCCTTCGGCTCCAGGACTAGGATATTAATAACCATGGGCGGCTCACCAACGGCCCTGGGCCATGTCATAGGCACTGTTGATCCAGGGGATGCCGAACTTGCGGTGCAGGTATTACTTGATATGTATAGGAAATCAGGCATACATGGTGTTAGGGATTTCGTAACTAGGGTCGGCATTGATGCCATAAGGAGCGAGTTGGCTAAGTACGTTCCATCATTTAGGCCGCCAGATAAGGATATAAACGTGGTCTTCGGCCCCGACTGACCTAAGGAATATGCTTTAAAGCAACGGCTTTTTGTCACCACTGGCCTTATGATTATTGAGGATTTACCAGCCCTATCCACAGCCATTATCTGGGCGTGGGCGTCAATAATGTACGGCGATTTCATGAAAAGGATGAA
>DAJV01000043.1:0-5207 GCA_002496475.1 Vulcanisaeta sp. UBA163
AATACCCAGTAGCTACGGCTTCTATCTAGTGGATGAGGAGGGGGTTACGGCTAGGCCCAGGTTCCTGGTTAGGAAGGGTGTGATCAATGAATTCCTAATGAATAGGGAGTACGCATCATACATTGGGTTGACAAGTAATGCAGCTGCCAGAGCCAGTGAGTTTGATAAGGAACCAATACCCAGAATGGCTAATACATACTTAGCACCAGGTAATTGGAAGCCTGAGGAAATAACTAGGGAAACAAGGAAGGGACTATACATTGCTTCGTATACCGAGTGGAACATTGATGATAAACGCTGGTTCGGGCGTTATGGTGGCTTCGAGGCCTACTACATCGAGAATGGTGATTTAAAGTACATGGTTAGGGAGCCATTTATCGAAGTTGACACGAAGACTCTATGGAGTAATGTGGATGCAGTAGCCAATGATCTCAGGTTCTACCCAGGAACCTGCGGCAAGGGTAATCCCGAGCAGGGCGTCCCGGTTTACCTCGGCGGCCCAACCTTCAGAGTGAGTAACATCAGGGTTTTGAAGGCACCACGCTAACCCTTCGATATGTTTAAATCCCTAATCAATACATGTGGTGCCGTACCGGGTAGTGGCGAGTCCCACCAATAAACCTGTCTAGTCTCCCTACTTGAATTAACGAAGTTCCTAAGCAATGTCCTGAAAGAATCCGCAATCCTTAATCCACGCACCCTAGCGTTCAACTTGCCATTCCTCAGTAGGAATGCCACGTCCCTAACTACGGTTGAGAATAAGCCCTCCTTAACATTCTGAAACCTTGTGTACCAATTGTTAGTTATGATAATGCCGTTCCCAAGCTCCGCCGCAATTGCTTCAATATCACTGGGTAATTGCCCTCTACTTACCGCTATGTGTCTTGGTCTCGGCCGCAACCAATTACCAATTGCATGGCCTGTACTGATCGTATTGAATTTAGCGGCGGTCCTATTATTATGCAGCAATCCAGTAAGCGTTCCCTTTCTTATTACTTCCACGTTCATTGTTTTATTACCCTCATAATCAAAGGACTCCGAACCAAAGGCGTTAGGATCACCCGATAAATCCATTATTGATAATTCTTCACTGGCTATTGGTTTGCCAATATCATTCTTAGAAATGCCAGACATTTCCGTTATTACTGAATAAGCGTTAAACCACATGGCAGTCATCACACCGTATAAATGGGACGATACTAACGGACCAAGGACCACATTGTACTTGCCACTACCCATACTCTCCTCCGGTAAATCCTTAGCCAGTCTCACTAAGTGACCCGCCTCGGCACCTGCAATCCTTGGTTTAAATCCATCAAGGGTATTAGATATCGTTACTGACGTGGCGGTTAAATCATCAATAAACGCCCTAATTGTGAACGTCACGAAGGAAGCCTTATCCCCAAGCTCAAACCCGGCGCTATCAACGTAATAACGTTCCTCAATGCCGAAGGTCATTGCACCAGCATTCCTCTGCGAACCTTCATTGAGTGATACTTGGATTGCCTCATTTAATCCATCAATCAACTTATCAATCTCACTCTCAATCCTACTATCATACTTACCAATTAGTTGGCTTGGCTTCTCACCATGAGTTAATGGTACGTAGAACTCATCCTCAGGTATGTTACTCAACTCCTTAATTAATTCCTGGGCCTTATTATTAATGGTGTTTATGTCAGTCGTTGAGAGAGACGCTGTTAAATACCTCCTTGACTTGGCTACGTATATCATTGTCTCATGAGTAACCCAGTTATTGACTATTGTGGGTTCATTATTGGCGAACCTAATCNNTCATCGACCACCTAACCCTCCTTGAGACAATTATCCCCTCATCAACCAAGCCCTTAATGCTATGAACAATATTGCTCAACTCACTTAACATTAGATCGGCAATGCAGTATTGATTTTTAACCTTTAAGTCCCATGGTAATTCCTGTTCTGGTGATCATTTAGTTGCAGAAGTATAAGGATCACTTAAGGCATTGGCAATATCACAGATTGTCCTAGTCCCATTCACGACAATAATTGACCCACCTTCGTTAATAAACATCGTAGTTGCCATATTGGTTACGGTGATTGAGGGCTCATCCGTGGGTTACGTGCTCCATTACCTAAAACGCGGCTGTTTTACCTAGCTAACGACCTTATCCAGCGGCCTTATTAATTCCTTAGCCACAGTAAGCGCGTTGGACACAACGTTAATGCCGTAGTTAATCTCGCCATACCTACCCTCAGTGTATGCATCCCCAAGCATTACCAGGACACCCCTATTGTCGATAACGAAACTCCTCAACTCATGGGCTAGCTCATTAATCCCTGGAACCCTAGACCCCCATACCAATTAATTCCCTAATACGTGGCTCCTAATCCTCGATCCAAACAATTTGAGGTATGGTGCCCTCACGTAAAGTTGAATTACTTGGTCAATTAAGAACATTGCCAGGTCATAGTCATCAACATCCTCTGCAGTGCGGAGCATGTTTAACACCCTCCTCTTCAATCTATTAACGTAAGTACCACTCATTCATTACCAAGACCATGTCTGGGTTAATTACCCTAATTTCTTACTAACCGCGATTATTAATGGAAATATTCTCCTAATCCTAACACTGAAGTACGGCGATAGTAAGTCGATAAAGCACCTCTTGGTACAGCCATGTCTACCAACAAGCCTAAACCTGTCCCTATCGGCTTCGACAATGATAGAAAAAGGACAAACCTCACCCTTTAGGGCGGGGAAGGGGTCAGAAAGACGGAGCCAGGGCTTAACAACTCATAAATATTCCTAATCGATTCCTCCCGCCTACTCCAGTGGTGAAGCGTGAGCGTGGCTATCGCAGCATTGAATCTCCTATTAACAAGGGATAACTGCCAACTGGCACCATTAATAAAATCGGGACCACTGAACCTCCTAGCCTGCCTAAGCATTGGTAGGCTAATATCGACACCAATCACGTAATAACCATACCTAGTGAGCATATGAGCCAGTCTACCAGTGCCTGGGCCGATCTCGAGGATCCTCGCGGGCGGTTTAATTATATTCCTTAATACCCTGGCCGTTATTGTATATACTCAGTACAACGGTAGTTCAGCCAGTCTATAGGCATTCGCTATGTCCTCATCGAAGTGTTCAAGTTCTTCGTACATATCGACCCACTCATTATAGTAGTGAGGAGAGTTATGTGAGTGTTATTGAACCATCAACTACAACTATGGAACCATTCATGTATGACGAGTCATCTGAAGCCAGGAAAAGTACTACCCTGGCTATCTCCGTGGGGTCGGCGAATCTACCAAGCGTAATTCTCTGGAGAAATTGCTTTGTAAATTCCTCGTACGTCACTCCATAGGATGATGAGGCCCTGACAGCCATTGGCGTACTAACCCACCCAGGTGCTACTGCGTTAACCCTAATGCCCCTGTTACCATACTCCACAGCCATCACCTCAGTAAGCATTATCAAGCCGGCCTTGGACACTGAGTAGGGCATTGCGTAGGGTAATGGCTTCAACCCAGCCACTGACGCAACATTTACAATTACGCCCCTTCCCCGCCTAAGCATTTCGGGTATTGCGTACTTACTCATTAACCAGGCGCCCTTTAAATTAACACTAAGCAATCTATCAAACTCATCCATGGTAAAGTCAGCACTGGGTTTCGCCCTTGGCAGGTCAATGCCAGCATTATTCACAAGAATGTCTAGTTGGCCATAGTGCTTCACAGTATCCTTAACCGCGTTTTCACAGTCACTTGCTTTAGAAACGTCAGAGTGCATGAAAATGGCATCCCCACCATTGTTCCTTATCATTTTCACAGTCTCCTCACCACCTTCATCATTAACATCAGTAACCACAACCTTAGAACCCTCACTGGCGAATAACAACGCAATGGCCCTACCAATTCCACTCCCTGCCCCAGTTACGATGGATACCCTACCATCCAACCTACTCATATTGATAATTAAATTAAGCATACATATTTAAGTACATGCTAGTTATAGAATATATAAATTACATAAATCAGCTCAGGCCTTCATTGATGAAAGGTGGTCAGCGATACTTAAAACAGCGCATTTAGGCCCATTAATGTGGATCTTGGGGAGTTAATAAGGGAGATTAAGGGAAGGGGCTTATTAAATTCGTTAATAATGGAGTTGCTGAAGGATGAGGATGCCACCGATGAATTATCAAAGTACTTCGCAATAAATAATAGCGGTTTGCTCCTAAAGCCAATAGGCATTGTTAGGCATGGACTAAGTGATGATACAATAAGGGCATCTGGTATGGGTGTTGATGGCATTATTGAGGTCTTTGAGGAGTTTGCCGATGGATTGAGGAGTATTGACGGCTTCTCCCACTTAATATTAATTTCGCTGCTCAATAAGGTCACCAGGGAGCAGCGTAGGGTCCTCGTAGTTAGGCCCAGGAGGCTTGTGAAGTTTGGTCTTAACCTTGATGAATTGCCTGAGGTCGGTGTATTTACAACAGACTCACCACATAGACCAAACCCCATTGGCATTAGTATTATTAGGCTTGTAGACAGGAATGGTAGGTTTCTCAGGGTTTCAGGGCTTGACCTATTCGATGGCACACCAATACTGGACATTAAACCCTATACTCCTGATAGGTCTATTGGTATCGATAATTTAAAGACACCAGAATGGTACTCCACGCTTTGGAGTAGGATTGGTGGCGGCGTTATTTAGCTGAAAATCGCCCTAGATAAAAGTTTATAATTCTAAATTGAGACAACTACAGCTTGGTAGTAATGGAGAGGATTAAGCAGGTAGTTAAGGAATCATTGAGGTATCATACTATTGACGAGGTTAATGGTAGGATTAGGATAAGGATAACCGACGAAACAAGGACGAGGCTGATAAAGGCTAGTTACGGCATTTACAACCACTCAACAGTCGAGTTATGCCACTGGACGAAAAGTGCCCTGGTCAAGGGACAGAGTTGTTACAAGTTTAAGTTCTACGGAGCACCAGCAGGTGGTTCCCACAGGTGTGCCGAGTTCAGCCCAGTGGGTATGATATGTAGTAATAGGTGCGTCTACTGCTGGAGGCCTACGGAGTCCTTTGACTCCTTCACACCTAATGAGGACTTGGTTGATGATCCTGAGGAGGTTATCCAGGGGATCCTTAGGGAGAGGTATAGATTATTGACTGGTTACTTTGGTAATCCAAAGTCCAAGGACAGGGC
>DAJV01000043.1:5260-7883 GCA_002496475.1 Vulcanisaeta sp. UBA163
GTTAAGTATCTGAAAAGCCTACCAAGCACCAGGTCAGTCTTCATAGTCACGAATGGCGAGCACCCAGAAATGCTCGAGAGACTTCAACGTGAGGACGCATTACCAACGCAGTTATATCTATCGTGTAATGCGCCGAGTAGGGAATTGTTCTATAGGATTAACGTGCCTGTCATGTATAGGGAGGATGCGTGGGAGAGGTGGTTTAGGAGCCTTGAGCTTCTCAGTAAATTGAACACCAGGACCGTCATCAGGATAACCCTGATCGGGAGTCTAAACTATGACTTTAAGTACATACCGGAATTTGCAAAGCTCATGCTGATTGGGAATCCACACTTCATTGAGGTTAAGTCCTACATGCACTTGGGGCACTCAACCTTTAGGCTGAAGAAGAGTGACATGCTTAGGCATGAGGAGGTTAGGGAGTGGGCCATGAAACTTCTTGAGGAGATTAATAGGCTTGGTGGCAACTTCAGTTACATGGATGAGGATGAACCAAGTAGGATAGTCGTATTACAGAACATGAGTAGGCATATCGATAGGTGGATAGTTAAGCCTGAGGATCAACGTAAATATAGCAGCTACGTCTAATTAGAATTCCCACGAATTAACCTGCTTAATTATACCATTGTTATAGATATGGTACTCACCATTATCTAATATGCGGCAATTACCTATTATGCCCGGCTTGTAATGATCGATCACAGTTGACTAAGCATAAACAAGGTCTCCAGGTATTTCACATTGATAAAGTCTATAATACCTATTCTAAATGTTCACTTATTATTATCAACAACCCATAGTAACTACCAACAATAAGTGTAATTAAGCCGTCCCTAATTAATGCAATACCAAGGTTGCCCCCGAATCCTTACGAACCTTAGTAACCAACTTAAGTCACCCCTAGTAATATCACCATTAATTTTTCTCACGAGGACCAGGTTTACTATGTAAGTATCATTAAACCTAATGGTATAATTAGCATCAATGCCAAAGCAATATCATCCCTATAGAATGAACCATTATGAATCATGTAAAGTTCAAAGCCATTAACCGCCTTAGTTCTAACAGGATATGTTGAGAATATATTAATTGGAGTTCCACTGCCTGCTGCCCTGGCATACTGGCTAAAACAGTTTTGCCTTATGATCGCTTGACAAATCATGAGTAACATGTTTATCTACGCACCTCCTAGCCTCCGCGATCAACTCACTCGATATGCCAAGCCCGTCCTTGAGGACTACGCCAATGGCTATGTCCAGGGCTAGGGGTAGCACCGCTCGACGATCCGGAGAATCTCGCCGATATTGAATGCCAGGACCTCGACACTAGGCGGCACATTAAGGTCAAGCAATCTCCTATGCGGTGGCCCACTGAAGTCGCCAATAATCACNNCTCTCGGCAGCCTTAATAACCATTTCGGCATAATTACGCGTGAAGTACTCATAGGGTACACCCTCACTCCAGGCATCAACGTACCTAGTCGGCACGTAGAACTTATCAAGGATTTTACCCAAATCCAGCAAGTCACTGGGGATCTGGACAATACCACTCAATGCACCAAGTAAATGAGTAATAGAATGACCTCTCGTGGGCTTACCAACACCATAGAGAATATCCATCACAGCGAATTCCGACGCTTGATGAGCCTTAAAGCACGCCCAATTATAATCCTCTCGCTCCATATCACCCCTCGCTGACTCAAGCGCCCTCCTAGCCATTAGAATCCACCTATTAAACTCCTCAAAATCAACACCAAGACCCATACCTCCCAAGCACTGAGCTGAATTAAAGGGCATAAAAGGCAGAGCCATGAAGTATTACCAAACGCCATTTATTCATGGCCATTGAGAGTTTACGAAATATCAAGCGAACTACTCAGATTACCCAACGTCAGGGAAAACCCATTCAGCGTTAAGCTCGGTAACGGCAGGATCAAGTGCGCCCTATGCCACAGACAATGCACACTATCAAACGGCCAAGCCGGGTTTCCCCTGTATCGTAGAAGAATGANNCGTACCCTCCTCCTTACTTTCTCCCTTCTTTTTAGCCCTCCTAGACACAGACACACTACCAAATTTTAATCTAATAATACTTACCATTGCCGTCAACGAAGTATTATAAGCAACTACTTATAAGGGGGCGTGGGAGGCTGTGTAGGTGATGAGCATCTCTGAGAGTAGGGTTTGGGCCGCCATTGCATGGGCACTCCTAATAATTGGAGCAATAATAGCCCTGGTAATTAGGCCTAGAGATGATTATGTTAGGTATTGGGCAATCGAATCCGTTGGGCTTACCATTGTGGTGATTGTTGCATGGATCGTGGTGGAGGTTGTTTCCATAATCTTTGCATTTACGATAGTGATACCGTTGGCTTTGAAAGTGCTTTATGGGCTTGGTGTATTCCTAGTCTGGATAATCGGTATATTTAAGGCATTAACTGGTGATTATTGGAGACCGCCAATTATTCACGAGACCAGTGAGTGGGTTAGGAGGATTTTACGGCTATAAGTCCTCATGAAGCACCCTAAGCCCAAATAACCTAGTAAACTCCTCAAGTTCCCTCCTAAAGTCTCCGTAAATCACGACCCTATGCCAACCACCACGCCAACGCCAATTACGAACA
>DAJV01000035.1:0-8489 GCA_002496475.1 Vulcanisaeta sp. UBA163
TATGAGTAAGGTCCTGAATAGGCTAAGCAGGAGGGTTAGGAGAGGCGTAAACGCGAGGGTGAGTAGGCTGAGGGAGGCAGTTGGCATGAGGGTCAGGAGGCATGGAAGGCTCAGCAGGGTAATGAGTACCCTAGCCAGGGCGCGCCACGAACTAGTGATATCAACACGGCAATTCATGAGTAGCCCGGCGGTGGCCAGGTTGGCTAGGTACGCCAAATCACCAACGAGGGCGGTGCTTGAGGATGCCGAGTCAATACTGAGGAGTAAGGCAATAATCTATGAGGAAAGGGGCATGGCGAAAACAGCTAGGCTAGCCAAGGCCAGTGCATTAATCGCCAGGGGAGTCATGGAGTACCCAAGGCTGAGGAGCCTCGGCGAGAGGGGTAGGCTTTACGAAGCCACTGGCCTCAGGCTATGGGGCGGCGCCGAAATGGACAGGAGGGCCTTGACCCACGGCACCGAGAAGCATTCCACAGATCCACTGCACCTGGTGAGGAGGAGCAACCTGAGGAGGATGACAATCAGCAGAACAATTAATGAGGTGGAGAACGCAATCAACACATCACTCACACCACCAATGCCAATGGCCACCACTAAGGACACGCAGGAGGTATTGAGGAGGATAACTGGGAGGCTTAGGGAGGTGGTGACTACACTGGACATGGTGAGACTCGTTGCCGCCTCAATGGCTCCACACGTTAGGAGGCTCCATAGGGAGTCCACGGGCGGCATGAAGAGGCTGAGTGATGCCAAGTCGGCAATACAGGGGCTAGTCCATGGGGACTTGGACGCAGTGCCCGAAATAGCCAATGCATTGGGCATTGAGTACATTAGGGCCAGGGAATTACTAAGCAATGCAATCAACAAAAGGGTTGAGCAGGCACTGCCCAGGTACATGGGGGATAGGGAGGTGTTGGCTCAGGCAGTGAGGGAGGTCAAACCAATCATTGATGAGTTGATTAAGTTGAGAAACGGCATAGCCCTAAGCCATGACACACTAAAGCCACTAATTAACAACCTCAAGGATGATGCAGGGGCAGTTGAAGCCATAAACAACTGGTGGGTTAGGCACGTGAGGGAGCTAGGCAATGCAATCAATGGGAATGCCGGTGATGAGGAGCTCATGAGGATTAACGCGAGGAGCGTTAGTGAGTTGGCTAGGAACTTAATGCCTAGAATCATGACCAGGTACAGGCAGGCCCTTGAGGAAGGGGCCAGGGAGGTTGCGGCTAGGGAGGTACTGCCAATCGCCATCGGCGACTTCCTAAGGACCGTGGGCTATGGGGAGTGGGCTAGGGAACAACTCGGGAGGTATAGGGAGTATCAATTGTTCATGCGTGAGTACGGAAAATTACTCAGGGAGGGCCCAAGCGCCTTGGTCGGCAGGGCCTTCAGTGAGGCCTACCCAAGGATTGCTGAAATCGCGAGGAATGACTTGATCGTTGACAGGGCAGTGACGCTTTACCTAGGCGCCTCGCTATTGGGTGGTGACGTGGACGAATTAATAGGTGGTGGGAGGAAAACAATCAGGGAGTTACTGGACAAGGCGGACTCACAACGCATGACACCGCTAACCACATTACTCCATTACCTGACCGAACTCGGCGTGGACTTAAATGAGGCAATTGATTGGAGGGCTTTGGAGGAGCTCTACACGAGGCTTGAGGCGAACCCAATGGAGTTGAGGCAGGTACTTAGGGCATTCAAGGCGCTTTGGGAGGAGGACTTCATAGACATTGATGGGATTGAGGAGGTTGCGCCGGGCATTGCGGCTAAGGTAATCCACACACTAGGCAGGAGGGAGTCATTCACCGAGTACCACAGGGACTTGTGGAGGAGTGTCATGGAGAGCGAGGCCGCAAGGCTGGTTGGTAGGGATGAGTTGGTCACGGTCAGGCACTTAGATGATGACAAACTGGAGCAACTTCTCAGGAAGTACATGCCGCCGGGACTATTGGTTAAGGTTCTCGGTCAAGTTAGGGATTACGTAGATAATGAATTGGATGCAGTACTGAATAGGGCCAAGCATGATCTAGAGACCCTGAGTGAGCCGATTAGGCTTGAGCTAGAGCGGAGGAGGGGTGAATTCGAAAATGCGAGGCAGGCCAGTGATTACGGGAAAATGCGGGAATTGGTTAGGGAAATTAATGAGTTGGTGAGTGGGCTGGGGCCCTATGACGAGGTCCTTAGGGCAATAGGCAATGCCATTAATGCACTCACTAGTGGCGGTATTGATGAGTTCATGAGGGCTAGGCTACTCAGGGAATACGCGGATAGGCTTAGGGATTTGGTGGCCTTGCATGATAACACGGTCTTCAGGGAAATGGATGAGTTGAGGGTGAACGTGCTGAGGGCAGCAAACCACATGGATGCATTGGCAATAACCACGTCACTCATTGAAACACTGAGGCAGTACGAACAATCGCAAGGGCAGCCTCAAAACCCCAGGCCTAATAAGCAGTCAAGCAATCAATAGTGATGCTTAGGCTAGTCCTGGGTAGGCTTGATTACCAGGGAATAAGCACTGGGGTGACCTTCAGGTTAGGCAGTGCCAAGGCCCTGGACGGCATACCCAATGCAAGGCTCAACACCCTAGCGAGGGCACTAATCAACAGGGCCTTTCACGAACTAGGCATTGAGTGCGATGCCACCCACGCCCACTCATTGAGTGAGGTCCTTGAGGACTGCGCCTTTGCGCTACCCGCCTCGGTCGAATTCACGGAATCATTCAACACCGATGAGTTTAGGGCGGGCCTATACTCAATACCCCTACCAACCATTGAGCCGATGAGCATAATCATTGGACTAGCCCTCGCACCATCACTTAGGGTCAACATTGAATTCTACAGTGACCTGTGGCCGAGGCTCACAGACGCCCTGGCCCAGCTTAAGGCACTGGGCATTGACATTGCAGTGCACAGCAGTGTGTTTGATGTGAATAGGGTGTTCGTGTTTGATGAGGTCATTAGGAGGCTCATTAGGGTCCCTAGGATTGATGAGCTTAGGGAAACCACGGAATTCAACAACAAGGTGGAGGTCATAGGCACGAGTAGGAGGTTCATTGAAGCATCAACTAGGCAATTCAACCTAGCCGAGCCAATCGAGGCCGGGCCCGGCGATGACGTGGTCAATACTGTCGAGGCCCTGGTCAAGGACCTCGGCGGTGTGGCCACGCTGAGGGCATTGAGTGACTTAGTTGGGTGGGAGGTCGTGCTTAGGGCAATGGCCATGGGGTACCTCACCTACAACCCGGGTGATATGACCATCAGGGCAACAACCAAGGCATTAGCCCTTATAAGGCGGTTAGGCGGTAATGGTGATGTTCTGGAGAAGAATAAGCCAGGGAGTGGGTCAGGATAGTCAATTAGCCTCGGCTTACCAACAGCCTAGGGCAACCCCACTCAGGGAAGTAATCAATGATCCCGCCAAGCACCTATTCCACCTCATGATGATGGATGAAACCCACGCACTGGTCTTCGGCTCAATAGGCACGGGCAAGACCACGCTGGTAAAGAACGCATTAATGAATGTGCCGAGCAACTACGCAGTAATCGTCTTCGACGTAGCCGGCGCCTACGAGGGCTTCACAGACTACCACGCACCATACCCCTTCAACCCACTGGGCCTCCTAAGCGATGTAGAGACACTGGACGTACTTGGTGAGGTCCTCACAATGAGGTTCCCAAGGCTTAACTACGTCATGACCCCGGCAATGGAGCACATGTTCATGACAGCATACGCCGAATTAACTGGCAAGGCGCAGGAAACTGTGAGTCAAGGGAGTGATGAGGAGGACCAACAGGGGGTGAAGATCTCGATTAGTGACGTGATTAAGCACCTGGATGAAGCCGTAAGGAATGGCTCTATTGCCAGGGAGGATGAGGTGAACTCAGCGAGGGGTTTAATGAGGAGGCTCAGGTACTTCGATCACTGGGTCTTCAGGACCACGCACCCGTTGATCAATAGGCTATTTAGTAATGAATTAAGGGGTAGGTCAATAGGCATTGACCTGAGCTGGCTAGCGCCCATCCAGCGCTGGTTCTACGTACTCTCATTCCTAGCATCCCTAAACGTGGTTGACGTTAGGAACTTAACAGTGGTGATTGACGAGGCCCACCTATACTTCAGGCTCGGCGAGAGCACACTGACGACAAGCGTTAGGATTGGTAGGAACTACAATAGGTACTTCATCCTAATCACGCAGTCCGTCTTCGACATACCGGAGGAATTCATAAGCATGAATAAGTTATTCATTGAATTCCCAACAATGTTCTATAGGCCGGAGAACATAATCTTCAGGGAGCCGGGCTTCAGGGCATTTTTCGGGAGGAATGAGTTCTACGACACAACGAAGACGGCGGGGATAATGCCACCACACTGGAGCCCATTAACGGCCTTAATGCACCTACACATAACCAACAAGGCACTCCTGCAAATGACGAGTGAGGGGAAGCCCTACCTAGAGCTGAGGGTCGAGGTGAACCCAACCATGAACCCAAAGCCAAACGCAACAATGCTTAGGAAATGCGCCGAGACCTACGGCATTGAGTTAGGCGTCATTAAGGAACTTGGCTTCACAAACAAGAAACTCCAGGACAGACTAAGCGGTGTTTGGGAATGCATTGGGAAACCGTAGTTTTTTATGTAAAGCCCAGGAGCTTGATATTCGGCGGTGAGGCATTTATTGGCATGGTTAATATAGAGACCAATGAGTGCGAGGTAACCCTAAGTAGTATTAAGTACATTGAAGCAGGCCTAAGCAGCTTGGCAGGCCTAACAGGACTAACTAAGGAGGGCATTAAGGCTAGGACAGCATACCCACCAATGTACATGGACACCGTCTCCTACTTCCTAACAAGACTTGGCCTGCCAAGGCACGCGTATAAAGTGGTTGCCGCAGACCCGTGGACGGTACCATTCAAGGCAAACAACGGCGAGGGCATTATTAGGAACATTGCCTACCTACACGGGGTCCTCGAACTCATCAAGGACTGGGCCAGGGAGAACCCAAAGACATCATACGCAGTACACAGGCTACTCCTCAACTCAGACTACGGCGCAGATGAAGACCTAGCCGCAAGGGCAAGACACCTAAGGCCCTGCAGGCTAAGGCTCGCTCAACACCGCACCTTTTAAATTAATTCCATTAATTATGGAGGCTATGAGCCCCTGACCAAACCGCCCTAGGCTCGCCAGGGCAGAGGGTTAGGGGTGATCCAACGAGGCGCCGGGCTCCCGCAAACAAGGCGTGGGAATAGCCATGAGACTAAGTACTTAGATAAGGCGCTACTGCTACTTAAGAAATTCATTACCAAGGAGCTACCGAGGCATAGAATAAATATTCAAAGAGACAACAGGCCTTACAAGATAACCACCACGAGCATCAAGAAGTACTTGATTAAGTACCTACTTGGGAATAATGTTAGTGGTGCCTTGTTTACACTAATGACCAGGATCGAACACGGACTTGATAGGCCTGGCCTCGAAATCATCAGTAGGAGGAAGGGCGTAATCGAGGTTAGGAGGATTGTTGGTGATGGCGATGAGTGATGATGAGTTCATGAGGATTAAGGAGTACGTTGATAAGAAATTGGAGGATTTCAGGAATGAGTTACTCGATTACTTGAGTACCATTAAGTCTGGAGACATTGAAAAGACCAGGAAGGAGTTGATAAGACTCCTCACTAATGAGGTTGAGAGACTAAGGGGTGAATTACTCAGTGAGGTTAGGAGCGGTGGCGATTTAGGCCTTATCACTAGGAGACTTGAGGAGCTCAGTAGGGAGGTTGAGGCAATTAAGCAATTAGCCAGTAAGCAAGGTGATCAGCAGGTTAACATTAATGAGTTAATTACTGAAATGAAGCATGAGGTTGCCCTAGTGGAGTCTAGACTTAGGCAGTTTGTAATTAATAAGGTTAATGAGGTTGAGGAGAGGCGCAGGAGGAAGGCTGTTAGGAGGGCTTTGATACTCCTTGCTGGAACGACTATTGGTATTGCAGTAATTACCGCAGTAATCATTGAGTTGGTCCCGTGGTTACTGCCGCTAATCATAATCGCAGTAATAGTACTACTCAGGAGGTGAGTAGGGGTGGCCTTAAGGAGTGACCAGCTGGAGGTAGCCAAGAGGCTCCTAGGGATACTTAGGGAGGGAAGTATTGCCGGCTTACAGGCACCAACTGGTTGGGGCAAGTCCTACACCACTGCGTACGTCATTAAGGAACTCGGTGGTAAGTGGTTGTGGAGCTCAAGTTTGATAAACGCCCTCGTACAGGCATCAAACGCCCTAAGGAATTTCAATGTAAAGCACTTCCTATCCACAGGTAGGGAGAGGCTCTGCCTAAGGGGCTTTAGGCACAGTGACTTCATTATTAGGAGGCCATGCAACCACTGCCCATTCAACACTCAAGCACCCCAGGGCATGATCAAGGCCTTACTGGGCGCAGTTGATTACCCAGAGGTCAGGGACTTGGCTGAGGAGGGTGGGTTATGCCCGTACAACATCCAGGAGGCCTTGATTAGGGAGTTACTTAGTAAGTATGATGACGTAGTCGTACTCATGAACTACGGCAGGCTCGGCAAATACACCAAGAGGGTCAATGGCTTAATAATTGACGAAGCCCACAATGCAGTAATCCCAAGACTCGTGAGCCTACCCAGGAGGGTTATTGAGCAATTGCTCAATAGGCTCGGCATCGAAGGCATTGACGTTAGGAACGCCGAGGTTGTGAAGGGCATACTTAGTGAGTACCTGCTGGCGATTGCTGTGGATAATGAGACCAGTGAATTAGTGAGCCTCGATGACGTGGTTACCCTCACAGAATCACAAGTAACATACTACGACAATGATGAGGATGCACTAGTCGGGGTCAGATTTGAGGGACTACCTCAATTAAATGGTAAGAGGGTTGTCTTCATGTCAGCCACGTTACCACCCAGCCTACTGCAGAGCGTGCCAACAATCAAAGTGCCATCGAACCAAGTAATTAGGGCTAGGGTTGGTGATATGGTTATGACGACCGAGAATACTGAGAGGTTTAGGGACCAAATAACTAACCACCTGAGGAATTTAATTAGTGATAAACAAACGGTGATATTCACAACAAGCAGTAAGGAGATTAACCTCGATAATGCAGTTTATGAGGATGAGTTAAGGAATGAGGATTTATGCAGGAGGAATGTGGTGCTGCATTACTACGGTAAGTATGCCGAGGGCGTTAGGCTTAATTGCTACTCCCGAGCCATCCTACTGACGCTACCACTACTGCCAAGCAACGTAATGAGGAGGCTGGAGGCGAGGGGTTTAAGGACCATCGACCTCATAGTCATGAAGACCGTACAGGCAATCGGAAGACTACTACCTAACGAGGAAGTAGAGGTAATACTACTCGACAAACGCTTCAAGCAATACTGCAGTGAATTAATTAATTACGGCATTCAATGCCTTGACTCAGGCTGACTAACCCACCCAACCGGGCATTGGCTGGGTAGGGTGAAATGAAGCCCATGATTATGCCAATTACTGCGGATCTCTAAAGAGTGGCTGACACACTGAGGCTTACCGCCCCACCCACGCCCAATGGTTTGGGCGGGATTTAATAAAGTTATTGCTTCGGCTGCCTTAACTGCCTTATTAAGCAAGCCAATTATTAATGATGGAGAGGTAATGAGTCCCTAATTGAACCACTCGGGGATTGCCCGGGTGGATGGTTGGGGATGATCCAATGGTGGCCGCCCCCGTGGTTAGTGCGGTGATGGCAACATCATTGACTGCGCCTGTAAGAGTGGTTCCAATGAATACTTGGAATGAGAGCATTAGGCTTGCGAACATACTGCTTAGGAGGCTTCGGGAGCTTGATGAACGCGGCGTTAGGGCTTACTTCACAAGGGATTGTTTCAAGCTTGATTGGTCAGGTTGGCGCTTTAATCAAAGAATCATTAAGTGCCTGAGGGCTTGGTACATTAGGGCCTTGGTCTCAATAGCCGCGGCAATACACCCATTGATCAAGGCATACGGTATTAAGGCAATGGAGTTTATTATTGAGGGGTTGGACTTATCAAAGGTAGACACGCGCGAGAACCTACTTAGGGACTTGAGCAACCTGGTCTATGACGCAGTGATTAACCAAACCATGAATAACACTAGGAACACAACCACAGGCAGTGACGTGCTAACCAGTAGAGTGATAAACCAGGGCATTGGTGACTTAATGACCCAAATCTCTAGGATTGAGACGTTATTGAGGGACTGCAATAAGGATGGGAGGGTGATTTTTGAGGATGAGGAACTGAACTGCGAAGACCTATGGCTATACGACTCGGAACTCCACCAAATACTAAACGAGTTGGAGAAACTAGCACGTAAATACAACATAAGCATTGAACCAACAAAACACCCATGGCGACTCTATGAATAAGAAGCCTAACCAACCCTCAAACCCCCTACCTCCCCCTCTCCTCCCATGAGCTAGAAGCCGAGGCTCCCTTGGTCA
>DAJV01000035.1:8593-9405 GCA_002496475.1 Vulcanisaeta sp. UBA163
TAGGCAAGGTAGGGGTTTGAGGAGAACACATAGGAGTAAACATGTTAGGAAAGAGAGAACAGGAAATCATGGAGAACGAGAAAAATAAAAACCTTAATCCCAATAAATACTGGAGCAATTAATCAATGAAGAGGACGAGGAATGTGAAATAAGCAGCCCCTAGGGAATTACTGAGTAATTGACTACTCAGTGCCTTGAACCCCTTGAAGCAATAAGTATTTAGGCAAGTGAGTAAAGCCATAAAATGCCCTGGGTAAACGACCGGGTCACTTGGTGAATGCACCTAGTCCCCGTGGGTTCCTTCCCATGGGGGCGCCAACTTATCCTAACCGTCCTTCTCTCGCATGCCCCTCATACTTCTCGGTGGGATGAGTGGTATGGCCCTCGTGGGAAGGAGTACTCAGTCATCCTGGGTGGCTGATAGGGGCTGAATGGTCCCGTGTAGGCCTACCAGGCCCTGACTGAGGAAACGAACCGCGGGGGCTAGGTGCAATCATCAAGTGACTGAGTATGGATAGGACTGGGAAAACCAGGGACTCAGAATCACCAGCCCTCGGCCGTTCACCCGGGACGACTGGGGGCATGAATGATGACTCAGCGATCCCGGGCTTCAAAACAAAACAGGGGAAGGGGGATGTGGGTTATGAATCACCGAGTAAGAAGCCTCAAGTGACCAAGCAGTCTGAGACTATTAATGTCAATGACGTGGCGGACAGGGCTCGGCGCCTACCTACCCTAGCCAGTGAGGTAAATGTTAGGTTCATTAGGATGAATAGGTTCTGCATGGGTATTAAGCGCGGCAATAGGTATGT
>DAJV01000035.1:9490-19679 GCA_002496475.1 Vulcanisaeta sp. UBA163
TACTGGAGGGGTGAGTGGTTGAGGTTAAGGGTTAATGCTGAGGTGGTGCTTCGTAGGAAATACGGCGATGACGTCGTTGATGCAGTCCTTAAATTGATTGATAAGTACATAAACTATATCAAGAGTCTCAGGGACTACTGGATTAGGAGCGGCATCGGTAGTGAGGTTAGGAGGATCTTTGATGACTTGAGGAGCGGAAGGGCTGAGGTGGTTATTTGGAACAATGGGTCTGGATTTAGTGTCTATGGTGGGCGCCTAACGTTAAGTGTGCACAAGACGAATAGTGGCGTGTTAGTTCACCTAGAGCTCAAGGGCCTTGAGGGCGTGGTGATTGATGCCCCGGACATATTCAGGAGGGTAATGGGTGAGGATGGCTATGGGAGGTTCATTGAGGAGTTGATTGGGTTACGCGGCGGCTTCGCAATCACCGACGAGTATGTAAAGGATGGTAAGCCAGCCATGGACACAACACAGCCCTGGCAGGTACTACTCTGGTCACTGCTGTATCACGGCAGGGTTTACGTGCGCATAGGCGAGGTTAATGTGAATGAGGGTAGTGTAACAATGAGCTGGCGCCTAATCGCCAACAACCACAACTCACTTAGGGGCGCGATCACTAAAAACGCCGAAAAACTCAGTGATAGGGCAATCCATGCACTCATGTTCACTGTGGTGTTGGGCGACGGTAGCGCCTTCATTAAGGAGATTACGTCCAGCACCTGTACTCGTTTAAGCCCCACCATAAAGATCGCAATGTCGAACAGCAAGTTTGAGGCGTTAGAGCCAATACTCAATAGGTTAAGTGAGATGATTGGGTGGAGTAGCTACTTTGACCGTGATGGGAATGTCGTACGCATCGTATTTAATGACGACCACGCCATCAACCTGACTAGGGCCATGATCAATGCCTTACCACTCATATTGCGCGATTTCCTAGACGCCCTTGAATTCAGTAAATGGTTGAGATTAAGGAGAATTGCCGAGATAGAGACGAAACCTGGAATGAGTGGGCTCTCGGTTATTGCCGCCGGTTACAGGTTTACAGTACATGTTAAGGGGGGCACGGTAGAGTTGAGGCGCGTAGTGAGTAATTGGGCTAGGGTTAATGAAGCCTTCAATTCATTGAGGGAGGAATACGGTGAAGACTTCATCACGCACATCCGCATTAATAAGGATGGCAGGAAACTAACCGTGGTGATCCCCATACACGTATTCGAGAGGTATGGCGACATTAAGGAGCAAGTCATCAAGGTATTGTGCAGGAAGTACGAGGCGGTTAATAATGAGAAGAGGCAGGAAATAACCAAGGCATTAAGGAGGCTCGCACCCACGAAGGGGGCGGCCGCGTAATAACGCTTACGGGAAACCGGCGAGGCAGGCGAAAGTGATTTAAGTACTTTAGTGAGATCGACATAATCGGAGACGGAGATGATAATACTCGTAACAAGCGGCAGTAAGGGAGGTACAGGGAAAAGTACCATTGCTCTTGGTTTGTCAGCCATATTTTCGCTTAGGGGTTTTAGGCATGAGTTGTTTGACTATTCATGTAGCCTAGGCGTCTGTACGGGCATTGTTTACTACCTAGATGAGTATGTGAATGATATAAACAGGTTATCAAGGCTGGTGAGGGTTAGGCAGGGCTTGCCTTCGCAGGATTATGATGGCCTTGCCATTGTTGATTTACCGCCGATGAATCTTACTCAGCCTGAGTTTGTTGATTTATTGGGTAGGGCTGATGCTCTTGTTGTGGTTAGTTCTTATGAGCCTGACTCCGTGGTTTCCATGGAGAGGGTGCTCGAGGCTTATTCCGGTAGTAGGATTGTTAAGGTTTGTAATAGGGTCTCTATGGAGGGTTGTAGGCACTACCTCAAGGTCACCCCTGAGTCACCCTTCTTCATTGTTGGTGAACCCACTAACTTTAGGACATTCCTTAGGCTCACGGATGACCTGGGCTTCACTGGTGAGGACAGGTTTGAGAGGGTTAGTAGAGAGTTTAGGGCTGATGGTGTTAAGGCTAAACTCGTCTACAGGTGGGACCCGTATGCCATAATTGGTGTAGAAGCCTCCCTGAAGTGGTACTACGCCTTAATGCCTTATACGAAGCCCATTGAGGAATTAGTGACTATTGCAAAAAACCTACTTGGCCCAAGCTACTTGAATAGACTTGGTTTTGCCGATAATGCCTTAAACAAACTGTTTAGGGTGGTTAGGCATTAGGGAGGCGCGCCGGTTCTAGTGCATTGTGGCCACTACGGTGCACAACACTATTAGTGCCAGCTTAATCACAAAGTTCATGACACTGTTGATTGATTCCATGTCAGCCGGCCCGCCACACTCATACCTCCCACCAAGGCAGAACTTATTGGCTCTAATTAATTCCATGTTATCAGCACTTAACGACTTACTCAACATTCCCCAAACCAAAACCAACACCAAGTTTAATATAGGCCCCCATAATCGGAATTGGGCATTAATGGGTAATGCCGAGATGTGGCTCAAGGCAATAAGGCGGGTAGAGATGATGAGTGGTTATGTCCTTAGTCCCAAATACCGAGTAACGTAAATACTCACCAGTAATGAACCGAGGACCGCCAAGACCAGGTACGCATGCAGTGGTGAGNNGGTAAGGCTAAGCAGGGCAATGAGATTCATCACAGACCCATTGGCTAGTTCGTGAGGTACTAAGTCCATTGTCCCGTAATCAAGTCCCTATCCTAAACCTATTTCTGGCGTTCCCATTGTCTTTTTCATCACTTGCTACTTGCATCTGACTTCTTCCCCGCCCTTTAGGGCTAGGGCTTTCAGTTGTAACCATGTATATACTCAACTTACCAATCCCATCCCAGAAGCCCTTTGACGAATCCCTTCATACCCACGGCATTAAACTCGGTCATCACGACTCCCACAAGTCTCACTTAACCCAGGAACCTAGTAATCTATGGTTAATATCATTGGCCTTGTCCATGTGGTAAGCCGTGGATTCGTTGAAGAGCACATAAACACGAACTCCATGAGCATCAACATTACCGCGATTATGAATGCCAAACCTACAATCACCTAGGTGATTAATCTACGTCAAGTCTTCGTGATTAGGGTATGGACTTATCTTTGTTGTTTTCCTTGGTATGATGACTTTGTATACTAAGTCCATTAGTCCCGTGAATGTTATTTTCCTTTCATGAAGCTTGTTTAGTTTTGGTAGTATCCTGTCCATTTGTAGTTTGCAGGCTGCACAGGGCACTACTATGCAATTGGCGCCCTTGTTGATCACGCCCTGATACCAGAGCTCAGCATACTTAGTGGATAGTTCCTCCATTTCCTTAGCCAACATACCGCTTGTTCCCCCACAACATATGGCTAGTTCTGGTTTTTCATTCAATTCCATGTACCGAGAAACCACACTCCGTAGGACAAACCTTGGCTCCTTAACTAAGTCACCGCCCCTGGCGTAGTGGCATGGATCCATGTATATGTAAGTGGCATCATCATTCAATGACGCGTTAAACCTAACTAGGTTCCTTTTAATGGCCTCCGCCGCTATGTATATTATGTGTGTTCCTTCAATACCGTATTCCCTAAGCCTTGGTATTACGTAGTTCTTGAACACCCTCCAACCGTGACCGCATTCACCGGCTATTACAAGCTTCACGCCTAACCTACGTGCCTCCTCAACAATTCTCTCAGCTATTAACCTCATGTGCCTTTCGTCCATGAATAGGCCGTAATTCGTTATGTCAGGCGCCCTCGTGCTTAGGGTGAAGTCCATGCCTAGTTCATTGAGTAGTAGTACGTATCCCTTGAATGTGTTTAATGCAATAGTATAGTCGGCGCATGCAGACGGCAGCAACAACGCATAGGCCGCCTCGTTAACCTTGACCCTAACATCAACACCCTTTTCAAGCCTTATCTCGTTAACTGCATTGATTATTAACTCCTTAAGAACATCCTCAGGAAATCCTAGGAAGTTTCCTGTGGACTCCAGGTTATCTATTACTCCCGCCACGTAGCTAGGTACTAAGTTGAGTTCATAGAGTATGGACCTAATTGTCCTTGTTATGTCAGCCACGTCAACACCAAACGGACACGCCCAGGTACACCTTCTGCATGTTAGGCATTGCCAGAAGTACGTGTACGCCTCATTAATCACATCGTCATTAATACGTCTCTCCATCATTGACTTAGCCAATGTTATCCTCCCAAGTGGTGAATTCCTAATGTTGCGCGTTGTTAGGTATGCTGGGCATACTGTTAGGCATGCTCCGCAGTCCATGCACGTACTTAGTGACATAACGAGGCTTCTGTTTTTGCGTACCTTAATCGTAAGTAAAGCCCCAGGTTCAGTTTCACCATGCTTACCCGGGTCGAGTTTAACCCTATCGTGAAGTCTCCTCAATATATTACTCGGCGCCTTCTCATGCCTATATTCATTCACTGCCTCCCTACTCATTACCCATACTTACCATGTGATCAATGCCTTAATACATTATTATTTATGCAAAACATGCACTCCAGGCGAAAGAACCCTTTTCATTGGTTATGTCATATCCATGGGCCTTAGTCAGTGGTTTTAATGATTTAATTACTGCCAACCACTGCCTTACTTTATGCATCATCCCATTGAAACCACCCTCCTTGGTCACTCCATTACCCCTGCAACGATATGCGCCATTACTGCGTTAGGTTTGTGAAGCAAAATCTTTTAAAGGCAATGCTCGCGTTGGGTCTTCGTGGTTAAGCTACTGAGTTTTTACCAAGGTAGGGATTCCAAGAAGCCCACTGGTGGTTATAGGGCTAGGCCGTATAAGGTTAAGAGGAAGGCACTTGGCGGCGGCCCACCGATTAATGCCACATTGTCTGACAACGAATCCAGAAACGTAGTTAGGGTCTTTGGCGGTAATGTTAAGGTTAAGGCAGTTAATGTACAGTACGCTAATTTATACATTCCCAAGGAGAACAAGGCAGTGAAGGTGAAGATACTGAGGATCCTTGATACACCAGCTAATAGAGAGTTTGTCAAGAGGGACATTATTGTTAAGGGTTCGATTATAGAGACGGAGAGGGGGAGGGCCATTGTTACATCGAGGCCTGGCCAAGACGGCATAGTTAACGCAATACTCCTTGAGAAATAACCCAAAAGCATTATTAACTAACGTCTCCCCAAACTATACGTGGACAAGAGGGATTACTGGATTATCTGGGCTGTGTATTTTGATTCAAGTAAGAGTAGGAGCTTTGGTAGGAGGGTTCCGAGTAGTATGGCTGTTAAATCCCCAACAATTGAGGAGTTGGTTAAGGCGGTTAGTAACCTTGGTCTTGAGTTTGAGGTTTACGCAGATAAGAAGCACCCGAGTAATTGGTTCGAGGGTCCACATGGTTATGTTGCAGTTAAGAAGAGGGATGGAATTAATAAAAGAAGGTTGGTACTCAAGATCGCCAAGGAGTTAATTAGGATCCGCCAGTCAACGATGCAGGTCAAGGGTGCCTAGTTGCCTAGGTTGATGATGAGCTTTAGGTGAACCATGTCATTAATTGCATGGAGTAATGATGATAGTAGGTTCCTATTTGATGGGGAGTTTACTATTGCTTTGATTAACTCCTCCGGTTTATTAAACGAGGATGAATTAACACCCGTAGGTATGGGCATGTCAAGTTCAAGCTCCACCTCATTATGTCCAATTGACGTTACCTTCAACACTATATTATTTCCATAATCCTTAAACCAGTAATCATCCCCCTCATCCCTCCTGAACCCCATCTCCCTTAGGATCTTTACTAACATTGGTGTCACTAACATCTTAACTCACTTATATCGCTTGCTCTCATATGTGGGCTATTATTATGGCTAATAATGCCAATAGTATTGCCGATATCACAAGCCTCCTGCCTCTATAGGGACTTATATTAGAGAGCCAGAGGAAACCACCAATAATGCCAAAGAGTATTGCCAGGGCCTCTGAGGCATTGTATATTACGTTCTTTAGATAATTCGTGAATGAAACTAGGTTGTTAAGAGCTGTGTTTATCACGTTTTCGGTACCATTTGTTATTGAACTCATGAAATTGTTTATTGTATTAGTCACATTACTAGCCACGTCATTAATGCCCTGTGCTGCATGAACTGCTGTTGGCGTTACCAGCGTTATCAGGATCACGAGAAATACCTCCAGTACTTTTCTCATTTTCTCACCAATACTTTGATTATCGCTGAAGCTTATTAATCACTTTCAGTGAACTCTCGTTCTTCCTCACTTTAATAAAAGCTTTATATAATTATGATAAGGGTATTATTTTGTATGATACCGAGGGCATTAACGATAGCAGGACTTGACTCAGGCGGTGGTGCTGGTATTACTGCCGATTTAAAGACGTTTCATGCGCTCGGTGTTTACGGCATGGTTGCGCTAACGGCGGTAACAGCACAGAACACCCTTGGCGTTAGGGCTGTCCAGGAGATTGATCCATCTATAGTTGAGGCCCAGATAAATGCCGTCGCGGAGGATATAGGTGTTGACGCAGCCAAAACAGGTATGCTGAGTAGTTCACAGATCATGGAGACCGCAGCCCGTGCAGTCAGGAAGTGGGGGTTTCCGCTGGTTGTTGATCCTGTGATGTATGCCAAGAGCGGTGATCCTCTCATTAGGCCTGAGGCCATGGAAACACTAAGGCGTGTAATAATACCCATTGCTAAGGTAGTGACTCCAAACGCGCCGGAGGCCTCTCACCTCGCTGGTTTCCGAGTTGAGTCTCTTGACGATGCAAGAAAGGCTGCTAAGACTATTGCCGAGGAGTTTCATCCAGAGATTGTTATTGTTAAGGGTGGTCATCTAACTGGGAATGAGAGTATTGATATTGTTTACTTCAGGGATTCTGGCGAGTATAGGGAGTTGAAGGCTCCCAGGATTGATTCGAAGAATACTCACGGTACTGGTTGCTCATTCTCAGCTGCCATAACCGCTGGATTAGCTAGGGGCCTAAGTCCCTGGGACGCTATTAAACTGGCTAAGGAGCTAATAACAACAGCCATTAGGTACTCATTACCTATTGGTCATGGCCATGGCCCCGTTAATCCAATGGCATGGCTTGAACTTAGGGCCTATAGGAATGATGTTGTTAATGAATTAAATAAGGCACTTGGGATTATTGAGGAGAACGCTGATTTAATAGGGAATTATATACCTGAGGTCCAGTCAAATCTGGGTTATGCATTACCCGCATTATACGCCAGGGACTTAAACGATGTTGCCGCCGTGCCTGGCAGAATAGTTAAGTACATGGGCAAGGCCAAGCCAAGTGGTCCACCAACCTTTGGCGTGAGTTCTCACGTGGCTAATTACATACTTACGGCCATCAAGTACGACCCGGAAATTAGGTCAGCAATGAATATTAAGTATAATGATGAGGTAATTGAGGCGGCCAAGGAACTTGGTTATGTGGTTAGTGGTTATGACAGGAGACAGGAACCGCCTGAGGTTAAGGCTAGGGAGGGCGCTTCAATACCCTGGGGCGCTGAGCAGGCTATAAAGAACACTGGTAAAGTCCCTGATATAATTTATCACCTTGGTGATTATGGGAAGGAACCTCAGATCGTGATTTTAGATCGAAACCCAATTGATGTTGTAAATAAGTTGTTAATGATCATAAAACGCATTAATGAAAAACACAGTTTTTATTAATTTACCTAACTCCATCACTAAACAAGGACTACTTGGAGATACTTATCCCCGTGCCTACTTATTTTGTACTTGCTTACTTTACCGTCCCTGAGTACTACGACTTCACCATTCACGTTTTTAGCCACGGGCCTCCAACTTGGTGAGAAGTAATACTCACTCCTCTTGTACTTGGACTTAGCCAGTGGATAGGCGTTGCCGTTATACAGTATTACGCCAACACTCCAATCAGGCGCCTTATTAACTAGCGATGAAAGGTCCTCTTTATCCGTTGACTCCTCATCAGCTTCCTCGTTCTCGGGTTCTTCCTCGTATCTATCTTCGTCTTCCATTACATAAGGCTCAGACCACTTCTTTATATTCTTTTATTTGCTTGGGCGCCTTGTCTGCGAGTTTCCCGACCTTATCTATCCACGCCTTCATCGGCCTCTGCGAAGCCATCCCTCAATGCCTTAAGCACCTCATTAACGAACTTAGCATACTCCTCCTTACTCATCGTCATCCCAAACACGTCTGGCGCTTTAATGGCCGTGCCTTTGAACCCCTTAAGCTTCGGTTGAACCGTTATACCGTCAGTGCTTATCATATTCACAATAAGCATCACATATTCCCTCACGCATGCTTATCCCCAAGGCATCATTCCTAATAATCACCTCAGCCCTCCCATTAAGTAAATCCTCAGTCAACTTCTTAACCTCATCACTGACCTTATTCCTCATCCACTGACCTCCTTCCTGCCCTAAGGGTTGGGAGGTTTGGGCTATATTCCGGGCCTTTGCCTGGTTCAATCCCGCGCCTGGTCTTGGGTGCATTACCCCTATCCCGCTTAATGTGGGACTCAGGGTTATGGTTTTCCTCCTAGCCAGGATGTTTAAAAGCTTTTTATCATCCCCGCCTCAAAGAAACGAGACTTTCGTACGTTATGTAATACGCTAAGAATAAGGGGGCAGGTGTTGGGTGATTTACCTCTTGAACCTCTTCGGTCTTAGGTTTTTGCTCCTGCATCTCCTGCACTTTTCCGCACCGGGTGGGTTTCTAGCCCCACACTCTCTACATATCCAGTAGTTAAACCTGTGCTCAATGGCTATTCTAAGCTTCTCAGGGTCACTAATGGGCATACGTACCTATGGAGTTAAGGGCCTTTTTATATTTTTACCTTTAATCACTCGGCAGGTGTTATTGCAGTGATCTTGATCTCGTCAAGCGGCTTAATCCCATACCTCTCTCTTACCTCTCTGGGTATTGTGAATTGCCTACTTGCTGTACTCCTTGTTCTCAATAGCTTAACCCTGTTAAGCGTTATTTCCTGGCCGAAGTACTCAATGGTTATATTAGCATACCAAGCGTTCTCAATACCTAGGGCCCTTACTAAACTGGCCGGTATAAGGACTTGGTAGTTTATGTATATCTTTGTTACATATGGTAGTTTAGTTATTACTATGCTTCTCCTAATTCTCCTTACCTTATAAATTCCAGATGCCATATCCAAGTCGGGAATTACCTTAATTTATTTATTAAAGTTTCTAATGGGGATTAGAAAAGTTATGTATTCTCTAGAACGCCTATGGGTATGCTCACTATGGAACCCTTTTAAAGGGTTTTACCACGTTATCACTAATGGATGCTGCAATTAACGTATTAGTAATGACAACACAGTTAATTGCAATAATAGACCCAGTGGGCGCCCTACCAATAATAATGGAAATACCAAGCATAGATAAAGCGGAGGTTTTCAACAGGGCGTTGAGGATAATCGCCATAGCAGTCCCATCACTACTGGTAATATTTACAGTGGCTGGGCCATACATACTGAGCGCATTTAACATAAGTGTTGCCGACTTCAGAATAGCCGGTGGTATTGTCCTACTAATTATAGGCATCGACACGCTTAGGGAGGGGGCGCCTAGGACGATGGGCCTAAGCCCCGAGGATTTCGTCTTCACACCAATAGTGACCCCAATGCTCGTAGGTCCCGGCGCCATAACCTCAGTAATGCTCTTCAGTACCTACTACGGCCTCTCCGAAGTAATAATTAGCATAGTAATCGCCTCCTTAATAACATACCTAGTGATTAGGTTCAGCTTCGTCATAATGAGGCTCATTGGAGGTAACATGCTTAGGTTTATTGGCAGGTTCATGAGCCTAATAATAATGGCGTGGGCAGTATCACTAATAGTGGAGGGTATCAAGGAAGTGATGTAGAATAAGGAAAATATTTTTATCTAGCATTCAATCTTATTTCACTACTCACCTATGCTGGGAAAGTAAATGAGCCAATCCATAAACATTTATTTGCCCTAGGCCGTCCACTGGGTTCCATTGGCCCTGTATGACCCAGTAAAGCCCGTTCTGGCCGCCTAGTGTCACGAACATGGCCCCGGGTATTCCCGGGAGGAAGGCATTGGTTGGGTATGCGGTTCCATATGCGTAGAATTGGCTTGGGTAGTAGTGATAGAGTAGGTATAGGTTTGGTGCCAAGTCACCAATTTCGTAATCAGTCCCATATAGGTAGCTCTGTA
>DAJV01000035.1:19748-19894 GCA_002496475.1 Vulcanisaeta sp. UBA163
AGCGGCGATGTCCGGAACACCCCTATGACCAATTGTGTAGAAGCCAATGCCCAGGTCAGGTTCATACACGTAAGTCCTCTCATAAACAATGCGTATCAATGCCTGGCCAGGCGTTTCTGGGAAGGCGAAGGAGTAACCACCACCAC
>DAJV01000130.1:0-2069 GCA_002496475.1 Vulcanisaeta sp. UBA163
TCGACGCAGGACCGAGGTCGATTACATAAACGGCGCCATAGTGGCTATGGGTAGGGAGGTGGGTGTGGACACTCCCGTTAATTACGTGCTTTGGCTGTTGACCAGGGTGCTGGAGGTTAATGCTTATAAGTAGGATCTGCATCCCAACTCGGTATGGAGGCTGTGACGACTCACCTAGGCGACTTCTCAAGCCACCTGCGCGAGTTGGGTAGGGGCTTCCTCTTCATCCTCGTCATAGGCACGACGGACACAAGCCTAATACCCGGCATAACAATCGCAGGCGCGAGGCCGGAGTTAACCCATTACACGCCTGCCGCCGATGCTGAGTACCTCCTGCTCGGTAAATGCCGCGTGATACCCACGGTACCCATGACACCGGACGGTAAGCCGACGCCGGCATTAATCACCAGGGCTGCGATTAGGCTAGTGGGTGCTGGGGCCCTTGTAGTTAACGCTGGTGTTAGGGTGAGGCCCAACATACCTGTCATTGATTTGCAGGGTGAGGCGGGTAGGGATATTAGGACTGGTTTCGCAATTAGCCGTGACGTGGTTAATAGGGTCTTCGGGAATGGGTTAATCCTCGGTGAGGGTCTCGCCAGGGTGAGTAGGGCTATTGTTATTGGTGAGTCAATACCTGCGGGGACGACGACTGCAATGGCATTCCTAGTCGCCATGGGCTACAATGCATGGGGCAAAATGTCCAGCGCGTCTCCTGTTAACCCAAGGGAGTTGAAGATGGCTATTGTTAGGGATGCCTTGAAAAACGCGGGTATTAGTAAGCCGTTGGATGACCCGTTTGAGGCTGTGTCGAGGGTTGGCGACCCAGTGATATTGGCCATGGGCGCGATTGCCATTGGTGCAGCTAGGCAGGGCGCCAAGGTACTCCTGGCTGGTGGTACTCAGATGGCTGCTGTCCTTGCCTTCATTAAGCACTCGTACAAGGGCGTACTTAGTAACGTGGCCATTGGAACGACTAAGTGGTTAATTGGTGATAGGACGGCAGATCTAGTTGGTCTTGTTAGGGAGATAGCGGAGGTTCCATTGGCATCGGTTAACCTGGACTTCGGTGATATGCCGTATGAGGGTTTGAGGGCTTATGAGGAGGGTTTCGTGAAGGAGGGCGTTGGCGCCGGCGGCGCGTCAATAGCGGCGATCGCCAGGGGTTACTCAATTAAGCAGTTGAAAGAGGTTATTCTCAGTGATTATAGGGAGTTGTTAAGGGGTGTTGGTAGTATTATTCATTAGTCGTGCACGTATATGAAATTGCCATTTGAGGTCTTCTTCACGAAGCCGTACCTCATAAACTGAATTATTTCACCATTACCTACCTGTTCAACGGCTGGTTCTGCCAGTCCCTTATCAGTAATTAATTTCATGCCCTCAGGCCTCTCCACGCTTATTGATACTCCATCCAATGGCACCCACTGTATTATTGGCGCATTGACTTTCTTTGCGCTCTCTAGGTCCTTGCTGTGTATGTATGTAATTAAGGCATTGTCAAGTTTCTCAGTTACTTCAATGTTTATGAGTTCCATGAGTCGGATCATCGAGCCCCTACTTGCCTTCTCGAAATCTGACCTACCTATGAATAGCTCAATCCTGTTATTACTTGGTTTGAGGGTTATTATCCTATGTCCACGTTCTGGGTATGATGGGTGCATCGGCAACTTGGCCGTTAACTCCCCGGTAACGCCTTCAATAATCACCTTAACAGGGTCAATCACTGCCATGTACCTATTAGCCCTTGGCTCAATTAACTTCCTATTCTCTGCGAAGAGGTTGTCGGAGGTTATTGTGGCGTCCGTTGGCTTAACACCGACCTGAAGCATTATGTTCCAAATGGCCTCAGGTTGAATGCCCCTGTTCCTAAGTCCAGCCAGTGTTGGTAACCTAGCATCATCCCACCTAATGCCCAGTGACTTAAGCCTAGTCTTGCTTAGCGTCATGCCCACTATCTTAAGCCTGCCGAAGTGTATGGCCTCAGGTTGTTCCCAACCCATGTGCGCATAGACGAAGGATTGCTTGGTTGTGTTCACGGAGTGTTCCTGGGCCCTGAGTATGTGTGTTAT
>DAJV01000130.1:2108-10480 GCA_002496475.1 Vulcanisaeta sp. UBA163
ACCCTTGGGTGTGGGTACTTGGTTGTGTCTATAATCCTCATGGCGACCCAATCCCTAACGCTTGGGTCTGGGTGTTGGAGGTCAGTCTTTATCACCATCACGGCCTCGCCCTCCCTGTAATGCCCACCTAGCATTTTATCGAAAAGCTCCAGGTTAACGCTTGGGTCAGTCTCCCTATTCCTGCAGGGCTTCCCCGTTACCTTGGACCTCTTCCAATCATCCGGCGTGCACTCAGTGTCCTTCGCGGCTATGTAGGCATCGCCCTTGGCAAGCATCTTCCTGGCCACGTCATAGTAAACCTCCAACCTATCCGACTGTACGTACTCCTCATCCCACTTAATACCAAGCCATCGGAGGTCCTCCCTGACGGCATCATAGGCCTCGAGAAGCGGCCTCTTGGTCCTTGGGTCGGTATCCTCAAACCTAAGTATGAACTTAGCCCTTTTACCCAAGCCCTCGTACTTCAGCTTATATGCGTAGTTGATTATTGCAGGCCTTGCGCTACCCAGGTGTAGAACGAAGTCAGGATTTGGGGCAAACCTAAGGGTTATCGTCTCATACCTATTATCATTGGGTAGCGGTGGCAAATCCTCAATACCCTTCCTATAGGACTCAGTCCTCTTCTCACCAAGGGCCTCAGGCCACCTACTCATTAGCAGGTTCCTTTGTTCATCAAGGCTCAGGGAGTTCACGTAATCAACCACCTCCTTAACGATTTGCGCCACGTCTCTGCCCATGGACCTCAGTGATGGGTCTTCGGCAAACACCTTGGAAATCACAGCATTAATGCTCGCCTTACCATTGAACTTAACCGCATTAACCAATGCATGCTTAAGGGCAATGTCCTTAACCCTCTCCCTATCCATTGCCACGTTGATTGGTTAAAATGAAATCTTTTTAAACATACACCAAGCAGTCGCTGTATGGACAGGATCTCCCTACTCATTGGTCCAATAGGGCAGTTGGTCACGGCTAAATCAATGCCCTGGAGGTATGGCGACCAGGTCCTAATCATGGAAAACGCGGGCATTGCAGTTGATGGTCATAAAATAATCGAGGTTGGTTCGTGGGACACCATAGGTGGTAAGTATGAGGGTGAGTGCAGGATACCTGCGGAGGAGTCTTTGGTGACTGCTGGGCTCATTGATCCGCACACGCACCTACTCTTTGCTGGTTCTAGGGAGGATGAACTTGAGCTTAAGCTCGAGGGCGTTTCATACGAGGAAATACTCAGGAGAGGCGGTGGTATTTACAGGACTGTTAGCGCCACGGTTGGTACAACAGATGATGAACTAAGGAATATACTACTCAGTAGGTTATTTGAGGTTGCCAGGTATGGCACAACCACGATAGAGGTTAAGAGTGGGTATGGGATTGACCCTAGCCAGGAAATTAGGCTCCTCAAGGTAATCAATGACTCAATAAATAGGGCGCCCATTGACGTGGTACCCACTTACCTAGTCCATGTGCCACCGAGGGGTATGGATAGGAGGGAGTACATAAATGCCGTGGTGAAATCCCTCGATGAGGTAAGGGGCTTAGCAAAGTTCGTCGATGTGTTCTGTGATGAAGGCGCATTCACTGTACAAGAGACGGAGGGCATATTCAGGGAGGCTTCAAGGAGGGGCTTTGGGCTTAGGCTCCATGCCGATGAGATAGCCTACATCGGGTGTAGCGACTTGGTTAGGGAATTCAACATTGCATCACTTGATCACTTACTTAACCTACCTGAGCAGAATGCTAGGTTGATCGCTGAGGGGGGCTCAGTGGCGACCCTATTACCCGTAACAATACTCTCACTAATGAGTAGTAAGAGACCACCCGTTAAGGCATTAAGGAGCGCGGGTGTACCCCTCACGCTTGGTACAGACTTCAGTCCAAATTCCTGGTCCCTAAACATGCAGTACGTAATGGAATTAGCCACATACTTACTCGGTATGACACCCATTGAGGTATTAATGGCATCCACGGTCAATGCGGCATACAGCCTAGGCCTTAGGGACAGGGGCATTATACAGCCTGGTTACCTAGCGGACATCATCATTTGGGATGAGCCTAACTATAAATGGTTGAGTTATGAATTGGGTAGGAATAAGGTCTTGACCATTATAAAGAGGGGCATGGTGCTTGAGTCGACACCAATGGGTACCGTGATTAGTAAAGAATGTGCTTGAAAGCTTTATTTACTGATTCCAGGGCTTGTTAATGATCGCCAATGGATGTTAAGCTTGATCCTGAGGAGGAATACGTGGTAATACCATTGAGTATCCTAGAGAGGATTTTGAGGTATGCTATGGTTGTTTGCCAGGAGCATTGCCCAGCCGGTAGGGACCCAGCCACATGCCCATACATAGTTAATTTAACGAGGCAGGTTGGGTTAAGCTCACCACCCTGTCTCAATGACTATGGTGAGTATAGGCAGGAGACGTTTAAGGTAATGATTAAGGACTTAGAACGTAAGTACGGAATGGGCATTGAGGAATTCATAAATACGGTCAGAAGGAGGAAGCCCAGAAGCCTTGAGGAGCAGGCGGATTTCATGGAGGCGACATTCTACCTAGGCGTCCTCAGGGAACTAAGTAATATGAGGAGTATATACATTACCAAGGGTTCGAATATAAACTTGAAGGAGGCTGCCGTGGTTAAATAATGAATGCTAGAAGGGCGAGTGCGGCAAGGCTTGTTATTAGGAACAAAAGCAGTATATCCCGCACCACCTCCCTCTCCGTCTTCGGTCTTCTCATAACGATTAACTTAACCAGTGTTATCGGCGTACCCGGCTCCTTGTTTGCATGTATTACCCCATCATTTACAATTACTGGTCTCTTCAGGGTTTCCCTGGGCCTGAAGCCTCTTGCTGTTATGACTATTAGGAAGCCGTTTATTATGTATGGTAGTGATGCTATGAGTCCCTGGGTGCCGGCGTTGTATAGCACCATGAAGGCGCCAATCATGGCGCCAAGTGCATAACTACCAACATTACCATTGAATACCTTGGCTGGGTACTTATTATAAATGGTGAGTGGTAGGGTCATCATTATTAATATTAACGTGGCTGGTAGGGCATAGCCATAACCCATAAAATACGAGATAACACCACTAACAGTTATTATCATGAGTGTTGAGGTGGGCACTATGCCATTCATTACATCCATCATGTTAACCGCGTTAGCCATAACAGTAACCGCGAGCAGCGAGAGGAAGGCAACCACGAGGAAGTAGTGGACATGCCCAATTAGTAGTATGTATATGTAGCCATGAACAATCACCGGTATTATTAATGCTGGTACAAGGGGTAGGAAAACCCTAACACTGACTGGTAATCCCCTAAGGTCATCAGCCAATCCGATTAAACCCACGGTTATAGTCACCAAACCAAGGGCAACTAATCTCAAGTCGTTTATCATGTAGGCGTAGATAGTAACAGCGGACATGGAGATCAATATGGAGATGCCGCCAATCTTTGGTACCAGGACCTTGTACGGCTTATGCGCATCCGGCGCGAGTAACCGGGGATTCCTCACCCTGGATACTACGTGTACTGTAATTAATGATAAGAAGAAGGATAATACAGCAAGTACTACGTAGTTAATGATCATGAGTTTCGCCTGAACCAATCAATGGTAACCCTTAAGCCACTGACCAGGTCATACCTTGGTTTGAATCCAAGGATTCTCATCGCCTTACTAACGTCCGGGTAACTCCTGAAGGGCTCAGTGGTCTGCGGCTGCACAGTAATCCTAGAACTGGAACCTGTTAATTTGACAATTACCTTGGCCAGGTTAAGTATTGACGTCTCGACACCAAGCCCAATATTAAATGCCTGACCAATGGCTTCATCCCTCTTAAGCGCGAGGTCAGTTGCGTCACATAAGTCCTCAACGTAAAGGAAGTCCGTGGTGTCCACACCACCATTATTAACAAGCAATTCCTCATTCCTAAGGGCCTTGGTTATGAATATCCCGACTACGCCATTGTCGTAGGGTCCATAGGGCTTCCATAACCTGAATATTGTGATTGGCAACCTATGGACAACGTGGTATGACATGGAGACTGCCTCGGCGGCAACCTTACTCCAGCCATAACCCTCAAAGGGCCTTAACGTGTCATCTTCAGCGATAGGTAGTTTAAGGGGCTTACCATACACATTAGATGTGGAGTATAGTAGGAACCTCGCACTCAAGGACTTGGCGAGCTCCAACATGTTTATTGTACCAACTACATTAACATCAAGTCCCCTAAGTGCTCCTGCATTAGTGAACGTCCTTGGATTTGGAAAGGCTGCAAGGTGTACTATTGCATCGAATTTCTCCCTTGAGAGTTCAAGGACGCCATCCCTCTTGGTTATGTCCATGGTGTAATCCGTGGTTTCCGACTTAACGGCATCAAGCCCCCTCACATCATGGCCCCTACTCCTCATGCAATTAACGAGGTTTTTCCCCAAAAAACCCGAGGAACCAGTTATTAAGATCCTCATCACGTCATCGATAACAAACCACCTTAATAATAATTACCCACTAAGAATACCTAGGAAGAATAACATCATCTCCTAGACCCACCTGCAAGCCTCCTTATCTCACTAATGATGAGACCAGTGGGATCCTCCATACCACTTATTATATTACTTGTGTCCACATGCTCAACGTCAGACTTAAGGATGGACTCAAGCGCATACATACAATCATCACCAACACACCTATGGAGTGGTAACCCCTTACCCACCAGGTAATCATCTATGTAGTAATGCTGCGGGAAGTAACTAATAGCCGGTGTACCCAGTAGTGCGGCTTCGTGGGCCATTGTTGAGCCCCCCGTGACCACGAGCCTCGCATGCCATGATAAGTCAAGTCCATCAAGCTTCATGCTCCTCGGTATTATCAACTTACCGAGTCTTATGAATAGGCCTAACTCGGACTTAATCATCTCCTCCTGGTATGGATACCTCGGGAACATGACCACGTAATAACCCCTCTCAAGTATGCCTCTGGCCATTCTAATTAATAACCGTGATTTGTCACCATAGTCATAGTAAGAGGCCCTCGCCTCCTCAAGCCTAATGACAGCAAACTCCCTACTTCTGAGGCCGAGCTTATTGATGGAATCACCGGTTGGTTTAAACCTGTTAACCCACATGAGTTCGAATAACCCATCAAAAGCCCTAACCTTATCAATCTCCACACTTGGTATATAACGAGTCCATTCGTTAATGGGTATTGCGGACGGCACTATTATGGAGTCCGCCAATGGAAGGGTTAGTTTATTAACGAAGCGGGAATGCGCCGTGTCAGTCAGCGCCACTATGGGCTTACCCAAGCCAAAGGCTATCCTCACGGCGTCGGGTGACGTCAATGAAACATGAACATCAAAATCCTTAACCACATCAAGTAGTGCCAACTGCCTCTCAATGCCTCTGGCCAGTTTCTCCCTAGGGCTTTCTCCATGACGGCCAACACATTCGTAATGTAACCCAAACATGCCCAGGACCTCCTCAACATAGTCATAGTCTCTACACGTGATTATGAAGTTGATACCCTCCCGCCCACTCTCAAGGCTTAGTACAGCGGCGATCCGGGCCTGCTTAGCTGTTAATGCGTCAAACCATGCCTTAATCATAACCCAAAAATACCTAATAGGGTCTATTTTAACTTTAGTGATGAATTGACCTCGGTGGGGTTTAACCCTTTACGCGTGCGGACAGTGGCTTCGTCTTACTCAGGGTACTTAGGCATACTGGGCATCTATAGCCCCATTGCCTAAGTATCTCGTCAATGCTCTTGAGTTGTTCATCGTTGTAAAATACGAAGCCACAGGAGTGGCATTTAATGATTATTGGCATTGGCAATCTTCATAGTAATTATTTTATAAGGATTACCGCTATTATACGCATGAATTTAGTATATTCTACGGGTATTATAATGATATTACGCATATAATACTTTATTATTAAGTGCTAGGGAGGTAGTTCATTATTGCGTGATTGTGAGTCCAGTAAAGGCGTACACGAGGCTGTCAAGCTCGTCAATAGTTAAGTAGGGATACCTATTCCTAAGTAGGTCTTTCTTTCCATTAACCATGCCCTCATTAATAACCTTCACCTTAACATTAACATCACTCAATGACTCAAGTAGGTCCCTAACCAGGCCAGAGACGCCGGGGCTCGTGCCAATTATCAAATTAACACTTAACTGTCTGGATAACCTCCTCATGAGTCTCATGAGTCTGATGAACCCAAGGGTTACATGCATTATCGGCGTGTCGTCAACGAGGACAATGACGCCGCACCTGGAATTACCAACGTCAACACCAACATTCAAATGGTTAAGTCCTAAACCCTTGATCACAGTCTCTATAACACTATCAACACTGGTATCATTGAGAAGGAAGGACTTCCTACAATGAACAAGGTCGGCCATGTACCTCTCCACAATAACTAAGTCAAGTCCCTGGCAATCATGGTCATTATTAACATACTTCAACGAAACATGGTCAGGGAAGACCAGGCTCTTGAGTAGGCTCCAGGTTGACGACCTGCCAACAAAGCCCAGGCTAAAGCCATCCACCAAGGCATAGGAAGACTAAAGATATTATAAATCTTACACGCATTAACTGGGCATATGGAGTTAATATCAATAGCCGAGGAAAGCCTTGGCGTCAGGTCAATGGCCATGTTCGTAAGAACCAAGGACCTATCAATACTGCTGGACCCTGGGATAAGCCTATCACCAAACAGATATGGACTACCACCACATCCCCGCGAACTAGAGAGGGTCAGGGCATTAAGGGGTATTCTCGAGGAATACGCTGAGGAGGCGAATTACGTATTCATCAGCCACTATCACAGGGACCACTTCACTGTGCCGTACCCAAGCATCTACATGGGCACAACAAACGAGAGCTATAGGAAGGTATACAACAATAAAGTTATATTAATGAAATCACCTGAGGATGAGAATTGGAGCCAAAGAAGAAGGTACTACGGCTTAAGGAAGGCCATTGATGGTATTGCGAAGGACTTGGTGTTTGCTGACGGTAAAGAACTCACCATAGGCTCAACGAGGGTCGTAATATCGCGGTCACTGCCACACGGTGAGGATAACGCGAGGACAGGCAAGGTTATAGCAATCACCATAATTGATGGGGATGAGTCATTAACATTCATGCCGGATGTTGAGGGACCAATCTCGCAATTAGCCATTGATTATATAATGTCCATGAGACCACAGACATTAGTGATTGGCGGACCACCCATATACCTAGTAAGAAGGGGCTTTGGTGAGGATTACCTCGGTACTGCTCTTAAGAACCTCACTACGGTACTAAGGGCTGGTTTCCTCGGTAAATTAGTCATCGCCCACCACACACTAAGGGACCTAAACTGGAGAAATGCATTGAGGGTACTTTTCGAGGAGGCAGAGAGGCAGGGAATTGCAGTAATGACGTATGCTGGGCTGCTCAACCGTGAAGATGAATTGCTGGAGGCGATGAGGAAGGAATTATACGCAAGAGAACCACCGCCAAAGGACTACCTCAGGCAGTTCAGGGGAACTGGGGATGAAGCATGATGGGTATTGTGGACTAGTGTGTTTAACGGATCCTGACCTTATTAAACTTCTTGTTCTGCCATGAGTAGCGCCTAATCTTCTTTGATTTGCCCCAGCCGCAAGCTGCGCAGTAGCCCTTCACTGGGTTGTATGCGTGCCTGCCACACCTTGGGCATCTAATGTGTGTCCAGCCATTGTTCATCCTTCCAAATGATGGCGTCCCCTTCCCCATAATTCCTGGATTGGGGCATTCCCTCCTTACTTAATAAGTTTAACTTTTTCATCAAGGGAAGGTGGGTTTATTGCCATGGTGTTTCGTAAAGATTAACCTTTAAAACAAGGTTTGAGGTCATTCCGTAATGCCTCGCTGTATGGAGATAGTTAATGAGGAGCTACAGAGAAACCTGAATAAGGTGATACTGGTGAAGCTGAGGAATGGCTCGGAGATAAGGGGTATGTTGATTGGCTATGACCAGCACCTAAACCTACTGCTAACAGATACTGAGGAAATAAACCAAAGGAGTGGCGTCAAGAGTAGTTTAATGATAATTAGGGGCGACACCATACTCTTCATAAGTCCATCAATACTATGACCTAACCAAAACAGTCCTCACCTCATAGGGCCTAAAGCAAAGATTACCCAGGTTAGCCTCACCATACCTACTAAGCTCAAGTAAATCCGTCTCTACACCATTACCACTGACTAAGCCCTTAATACCAGTGCATGTGTTGATGCCGTAGGTCTCGTACAGCCTCATTACAATCCCAGAGTCCTCACCCCACTTAAGCGCCTCAAGCATTACCGCTGGGTTACTTATTTCCAAAAACGAA
>DAJV01000029.1:0-946 GCA_002496475.1 Vulcanisaeta sp. UBA163
AAACGCCAGAGGACCCAGGGATGGTGAGTACATCTATAGGGTGCCCTGTATCAATGCGGTTAGTCCTGAATGGGTTGCAATGGCATTGGCTAAATCCCTTGCAGTTAGTATTGAGTGTCCTGACCAATCATGCCGGTTAGGCGGTGCCGATTATTCCAAGGAGTTGATTAACGCCTTCACCGAATCATTTAAAGTGGATGTTAGTNNGTGAGGACGGCGTATTATCAATAAAGGGCGAGGAATTGAATGGGGACGTTATTTACATGGGCATTAGGCGTAATGACTATATCAAGGCCTTGATGAGACTTAGGGCTAGAGCCACGGGCACAGCTAATGAATTATTAAAAATATTTAGTGTGTATGTGGANNGATGTTAAGTGTTCATTCTGTGGTGTGTGCTTTGCCAAATGCCCCGAGAGTGCGTTTGACGTGGGCAGGTCAGGCAATAAGACCACCCTGAGGTTAAAAAGCCTTAAGTGCATTGGTTGTGGCCACTGCGCAAGGCTGTGCCCTGAAAAGGCAATAACCGTAGGTAGGGCCAGGGAATTTCCAATGAATGATAGTGCTGATATAGTCTATGATGAGATTGTCACTTGTAAGATATGCGGTAAACCCTTTGACACGAAGAGGCATATAATGGCTACGAAGGTTAGGCTTGGCATTAAGGGTGACCCAGAGTGGCTCTACCTATGCCCAGACTGTAGGAGGTACTACACGGCTAAGAAGATGCTTGAGAACACATTGGGCACCAGGGATGCAAAGAACTATGTCTAGTTTTAATTACTTAATGATGTGTTTTCTTAATTTAAATAGTAATTTGGTAATTAGGTAAGAATTTATAATAGATTACGAAAAACGAAGTTGAATAGAACCGTGAATACGTTGCTAATGAACACACGAACAATAGGACTAATAATAGTGATGGTAATACTCGCGGCGGAACTAG
>DAJV01000029.1:991-19060 GCA_002496475.1 Vulcanisaeta sp. UBA163
ACAGAGTAAGTACTAAGTCCTGGAGAGTGAGTACTCAAGCCTAGAGACAAAAATCACGAACCTTGAGAACTAGTACCTGGGCCTACAAAGCCAGTACCATTCATTGGAGAGTTTAATGCCGAACATGAACAGCTCAAGCATGGTTATGCGGCTAGAGCTAATACCAGTTGGTGAGGCCACGGTAACTATGAATGCAGGTCAAGGAACCACCGTTAGGCTAGGTAACATAATAGCGATAATCTGGGCCAGATACTCATGTTGAGATACTAAGCGGGTAAAATGCTAAGTACTTATAAGTTTTCAATTTACCAAAACTGGTAAGATACTACTCTCAGTATTAATAATACTCCTGGCTGGGAGCATATCAATGCTGGTGATATACTATAAGCTGGGGCCTTGGAATGGAAGTCGCTGCACCAACACTCCTAATCACGATCCTCAACCTAATCGTGGTATCACTACTATACGTCATATCAAGACTCTAATCAAGGCCCTGTAATGCCGATAAATTTCAGTAGAGATTAACATAAACTGTATCATTTACTAAGGAATAAAATATTGCAGGATTCGGCTTAAGTTTAAGTCCAACCATTACGTGTATTCCGTGGCTTGAGCAGGCACTGTGGATGTAACATAATAATTACCTCCACTCTATAAGTCCAGAATTTGACAATAATATCTATCTCTTGCTACCGTAGAAGGTGCGCTTATTGCCTTGTTTCATGCCTTGGCTAGGGATTTTACAACATTTACCATATTCCTGGCCTTCACGGGGTCTATTTGGCCTTCCTCATCCTTTAGGTATGTCCCGACTATGAAGCCGTGGGCATCCCTATAATCATTAATATTGTTCGGGTTGATACCGCTACCTACGAGTACCCTCGTGCCTACTGCCTTTACTACTCGCCTAACTAGTAATGGGTCGGGAGGTTCGCCAGTCCTTGATCCAGTAACCACGAGCGCATCCGCCAGCGACCTCTCAACGCAGTCCTTGGCAACATCCTCAATGGTCATTCTGTGCAAGGGACTTGCGTGTTTAACGAATATGTCCGCCAGTACTGTTATCTTCGTGTTTAACCTCGTCATTGTCTCAAGCACCTCCCTAGCCACTGGTTCAATAATTCCCTCAGTGCTAACTACGGCCTCGCAGTAGGCATTTGACCTAATGAAGGATGCGCCTGCGACGGCGGCTATCGCGACTGCCTCAGGACCTGAGTTCCTGAGTAGGTTTATCCCCACGGGTATTGTTGCCGTCTTAATCACCTCCCTCGCTATTATGGCCATGGATGCTATGGTCTCTGGTTCCCTAACCCTGACTTTAAATGGATAATCATTGTAGTTCTCAAGGATCATGGCGTCAAAACCAGTTTCATCAAGCGCCCTGGCATTCCTCACGGCAAAATCCACTATTGTACTAACGTCAAGGCCACCATACCTAATTGCTCCAGGCAATGGTGGTAAGTGCACAACCCCTATTAATGTCGGTCGATCATCCCGAAACCTCAGTGTCGGCATTAATTAATGGCCTAGTTTAGGAATTAAAGAATATTACCACTCAGGGTATTCATGGGTTGCTCCATTAGTATCAACGGTTGTATTGCTCATAACCTTGGATACGCAGTTAATGGCGTATTTAGCATTCCTAGTTATTGTCGGCGCTTTAGGCATTGTTAAAACTCAAGGCCCCTTACGCCAATGATGCCCCTATCGAAGTAGTGTCTCCTGGGCTCCATTATGGTTATTAAATCGGCAATCTCCATGAACTCCCTGGGCGCATCCCTACCTGTTAGCACTACATTAACCTCGGGAGGTAACGACTTAATACTATCGATTACTTCCCTAGCTGTTAAATAACCATTGGCCACTGCATTATTAACCTCATCTAGGATAAGTAGGGATGGCTTAACTTCCATGGTCCTGGATAAGGCCATCCTAAGTACATCTCTAGGAGTTAAGTGTTGGTCTGGGTCCAGTGAGTAAACGTCGACGTACTCACTAAGGAATTTCTTAATAGCTAGGTACTCGCCAACATACTCGCCTCTGTAGATTAGGGTCTTCATTAGGTGTGCAATTACAACCCTATAACCATGACCAACGACCCTAAGCACGAGGCCAAGGGCTGCCGTTGTCTTTCCCTTCCCGTCACCAGTGTAAAGAAGGACCAAACCCACGTTATACTAACCATCAACCTCCTTAATTAGCATTACCAGATAGGTAATACCAGAGGGCCTTGAAATGATGGCTCATTCCTCATCTTTAGATGAAGAGTCATTCGCATAACCTAGTGTCTCCCTAGTAAACATTAGTAGTATGTTGATTGGTTATACTTAAAAATACGCAGAATAGTGAGTCCCTTGCTATGGTTAGTACGTATTTGGGTGCATTAATAACGCTCGGTACCATTGCTGTGATAACCGCCATAGGCATTTCCATAACCAAGGATAACCTGTACGCGGCCATTTATCTTGCTGTAACGACAGGCCTCGTTGGTGCAATATATGGTCTATTTGGTATAACCTACGGCTTCGTGTTAATATACCTGGTGTTCGTTGGTGCCACTATAACGATAACAATAGTCCTTGCCGCAACGTATAGGCGCATTGAGTACAGGGGTGGTGTTGGTAAGTCCTGGGTGGTACCAATGCTATTATTCATAATAGCCGTAATAACGGCATCACTGTGGACTGAATACAAGGTTTCACCATTAACAATACAATCACTAATGAAACTTACATCAATGAATAACTTATTATTAATGGCGTTATTATCATCATTGCTCATGGCAATAATGCTTGGCCTAATAATGTATTATCACGAGGTGAATAAACAATGGAGGTGAATGCTGCCTTCATCTATGGCTTTGCCTCAATAATATTAATGATCGGTTACTACAGTGCATTGAGGGCTAATGACTTAATTAGGGTGTTAATATCGCTTGAGCTCATGTTCAATGCAATATTCCTAGCCCTGATACCACTGTTTGCAGTGGACCCTGCTGTTGCCTTTGGAATACTTATCGTGACCATATTGACTTCATCCACGGAATTCATGACGTTAATAACGGCGATAATGACCATGGATAGGATTAGGAAGTCCGTTAGGGTTGAGGAGATTAAGGCTGGTGGTGAGCAAAATGCTGAGTCAAAGAGTAATACCTAAATTTGGTCCCTGGGGTGATGCATGATGACCATTCCCTACACATACATTCTCCTTGCCTCGGTAATAATAAACGTGGTCGGCACAACGCCAACACTGATCAGTGAGGGTTCCAAGAGGTATTCCTGGATAGCGCCATTAATCTCAATGTTAATTCTCCTGGTAACCCCAGGCATTCACCTATTGGCTTATGTAGCTTTCCTCGTGGTTATTGGGATACTCGGAATAATCACACTAATGAGATTAGACTCGCCAATAAGGGGTGTTGATCACATGCTTATCTCCATAATGATAATAGCCACGGTACTGGCCCTATACACAAGTGACCTAGCACTGGTCCTACTATCACTAATGCTTGTCTCAGCACCAACATACCTACTGATCCTAATGGGTGACCCAGGCACTGGCATTGAGGTTGGTATTAAATACGTTGTTAACATGATAATAGCCACGGTACTATTCTTCATGGGTGCAATAATAATTAGCTCAGGACCGTCACTAATAACCTACATAATAGGCTTCTCACTACTACTGCTTGGCCTATCCCTCGAGGTTGGCGCAGCGCCAATGCATGAGTGGGTCCCCGATGTATTCACTGCCGGTAACCCAATACCAGTCTCCATAATAGCCTCGATAGCCAAGATAGCCCCCTTCATTGTTGCAGTGAAGATAACACTAACAACAATGGAACTATATGGAGTACCACCCTACTACCTGGCCTACATAGCTGGCGCCTTCGCCGTAATTTCAATGTTCCTGGGCAACATAGGTGCATTAACGAGTAGGGAGAGCCCTAGGGTCCTTGCCTACTCATCAATAGCCAACATGGGTTATGCAATGACTGCCTTCGCAGCAGTAATAATGGGTGCCCAGGAAATGGGCATAGCACTTGGGCTGGCGTTGGTTGGCTTGTTACTTCAGTTGTTCATGAATGCCGTTGGTAAGATGGGGTTCTTCAACACCATATTCTCGAAAGGTAATAACGCAGTTAGTACTTGGTTAATATCCCTAGCCTTTATTGGTACGCCACCACTCCTTGGCTTCTGGTCAAAGTTATACATAATAATTGCCCTGGTTTATGGAAACCTCGCTTGGCTTGCGGTGCTCCTCGTGATAAACTCCGTGATTTCAGTGCCCTATTACGTTAGGCTAGCTAGGGAATTAGGGACTGGATGGCGGGGTGGCCTGGCCGAGGGATTAATGCTGACCTTCACAATAATAGTGCTATCAACAACCATACCACCAACATGGCTAATACACCCAATAATGAACCTAGTCAGTCACCTAATGCTTACTTTATAATAGTGACCTAAAAATAATGATCTTCATTTAAACATTATCATTTAAATAAGGGGTAGGTATTTCCTGGTCAGNNGAACGCCTTAGTATATGTAGAACTCCTCTATGGTCTTCATGAGCCTTGTTATTCCTGGATACCCAAATATTCCCTGCCCAATATTTTTAACTAAATTACCGATTATTACTGTCGGTGTTCCTGGGGCACCCAGCTCCTTCGCAACAGACCTTGCCTCCATGATATTCTGTAACTCCTCATTAACGCAGTCATTACTAGTCCCAGTAATTGTCTCCTCACCACTTAATTTACCACTTAGGTAAGCCTCATAGTGCCTCCTAAGCACCTCAAGGAACGCCATTGGGTTCCTCCTATATACACATCGAAAGACTGCGTGGAGCTTCTCAATACCCCTATGTACCGGGTAATCAACGAAGTATAGGGATGCCTTACCATCCCTAAACAACTCCACTAGGTATTCACCGGCCTCGTCCTCGAGCAATGCACAACCAGGGCAATGAAGATCATAAAATACTATGATGAGCAACCTGGGATTTTGAGCCTTAAAGCCCAACCCAACCCTATCAACCCTCTCCAGCGCATTCCTGACATCCCTAATTAACCACTCATCAGGCATCAAAACAAGTGGAAACGGCTTAACTTAAAAACATTAAACAAATAGGCAAAAACGCATATTCGAGGATTGATTTATTTAGGACTTGTCGTTTTCGGACTTGTAGAGTGAGTGTAACATAATAATTACCTCCACTCTACCTATTCAACACATTCAATTACTAATATCAACCCACCTCATCCTTTGTCTCATCAATCTCCTCGCCCTCCTCCCTCTCGGATAATTCCAGGTATATTAATGTCTCAATTACGTCCTTACTGCTTAACCCTAGATCCTTTATTACGGCTGTTGGTAGGCTGGCTCCGTATTGAAACCTGTGGATCCTTCTAACGTTTCCATCTTAGGTCACGTACTTATTATCCTTAAATAGCCATATCCTTATTGAGGCGCCATTTTTAAAGCCGAGGTACCTAACGATTGTTGGTAACGGTATATAGGCATTAATTATCCTACTCTTTATCGCCAACCCTCCTACTACTCTCATAAATCCTAACCCTAGCCCTAACCCAAACAGCATTACCAAAGCCGATATTCAGCACAGTCATACACACGAACCAATAGGCCCACCTTAAAACTGACTACTATGTGTATCGCTTGGACAGGCAGAGTAGATGTCTGCCTAAAAAGCTATGAAGCGCAAAATCATGGAAGTTGAAAGCAATATAAAAACTCATTGAGTGAACCATGAACATCAATACAGGGAGCTCTGATGGAGGCCTTCTAATGATACGCTAAGTTTTAAATATGACTTGTTTTTGATAACGTTTTTGATCATTAATGGAGTATAAGTGGACTGTATTGACTAATACGACGCTTGGGGTGATCATGTCTTCAATCAACATGTACATAGTCCTGATATCGTTGCCCGCGATTTTTAGGGGATTGAATGTTAACCCATTCCTACCTGGGGAATTTGATTACCTGCTTTGGGTTCTCATGGGCTATAGCATAGTACTTGCCAGCGTCCTTGTTACCTTCGGTAGGATCTCCGACTTATTCGGCAGGACCAGGCTTTACACTCTTGGTTTCATAATATTTACAGTGGCTTCAGTATTACTATCACTAATACCAAGTGACTCAGGTAATTTTGGTGCGTTGCTTCTGATAATATTTAGGGTTGTTCAGGCAATTGGTGGTGGCTTCCTGATGGTTAACAGCACAGCACTACTGACTGACGCCTTCCCACCTGGTGAGAGGGGTAAGGCGCTCGGCTTAAACCAGGCCTCCTTCATAATTGGTTCCTTCCTCGGAATAATACTGGGTGGACTGCTCTCAAACTATGATTGGCACTTACTCTTTCTAGTTAATGTGCCCTTCGCCGTAGCCGGCGCCCTGTGGTCCGTATTCAAGTTGAGGAGGGTTGATTGGAGAAACGTGAGGGTGAGGATTGATTATTGGGGTAACTTAACGCTGGCTCTTGGCCTCGTTTTAATAACCCTAGGCTTCACCTACGCCCTAATGCCCTATGGGGGTTCAGAGATGGGTTGGACAAGCCCACTGGTTATTGCATCCTTCATAGCCGGCACTGCGTTGGTAATTGCATTCATACCAATTGAGCTTTGGCAGGAAGAACCACTCTTTAAGTTATCACTGTTTAGGGTTAGGCCCTTTACCTACGGTATAATGGCCCTCTTCCTCTCATCACTTGCAAGGGGTGCAATAATGTTCTTAATAACAATATGGCTTCAGGGCATATACCTACCACTTCATGGTTTTAGTTACACGGAGACACCGTTTTGGGCTGGAATATACATGTTACCAATGCTTGTGGGTACTGTAATAATGGCGCCAATAGGTGGATCACTCACGGATAAGTACGGTGCCAGGGTCATAGCCACCATCGGCATGATCATAATAGCAATATCACTTTACCTACTCACTCTCCTGCCCTATAACTTCGACCTAGTGAAGTTTGAGTCGATATTATTCCTTAACGGTATTGGTAATGGCTTATTCGCCTCACCAAACACAACATCAATAATGAATGCTCTTCATCCAAGGGATAGGGGCGCTGGTAATGGTATGAGACAGACCTTTAGTAATGTTGGTTCCACAATTAGTATGGCTATGTTCTTCACAATAGCCATAAGCATATTCTCCCAATACGTACCCATAAGGATTCACGAGATTGCCCTAAGTTATGAATTACCGAGTAACATAGCGAATACCCTAGCCAGTATACCTGCATTAAGCCTACTCTTCGCGGCGTTCCTCGGCATGGACCCAGCATCGGTACTACCAAGCTCCGCAATCAATAGTTTACCAACAAGTGTGGTGAAGCTCCTGGACAGCAACACATTCCTACCAAGCGTCCTAGGCCCACCATTCATGACGGGACTTAGGTTTTCGCTATATATATCCATAGTCTTCGTAGCCATAGGCGCGGTATTATCATACATGAGGGGCGGTAGGTACGTATATGAAGAAAGCATGGAGAAGAGGACACGAGCCGTGTAGCATCTGCAGTTATTTATTACTTCATTTCAGGCTGGCTTCCCTATATTTATTCATTTCAATTATTGCCTCGTTAAGGTTCTGCAATGGCGCGCCTAGCTCCTCACCGCCACGCTAACTATCCTCTTCCCATCATGGTCTCATTAACATTATAAGAAGAACCAATGCATCAATGGGCAAGTGCGTAAGGCCAGGGGATGCTTGGAAGCGGTACAATGTCTGGTTGCGCGGGACTTAATATTTGGCAAAACCTTAAATTAAGCAATATGGCGGGGCTGTACGTAGAGAGTGTTGGGAACGTCAATCAATAAATGCGGTTCATACTTATGTTCTATTCCTAATATCACTAATGAACTCACTAATTGACTTTCCTGTTTTTGTCACCCAATACGTCATTGTTGATGAACCTATTAATTCACTATTCCTATTCATTAATTCTGCCGTTATCAACGCAATTGGTTCTCTAATGTGGACTACCCTTGCAACTGCCTTAAGTACTCCCTCGGTTATCGGTTTTAGGTACTTCACAGTTAAGTCTATTGTCACTGCAATGACATACATTGGGTAGTAATGGCTTATTACTGCCACCCAAGCCATTGCGTCAACTAAAGCCGCGTGGACTCCGCCATGTACGGTACCCAACACTTGCATGTGCTTCCTACCTATTTCCACAAAACCAATGGCGCAGTCCTTACCAACACTCTCAATGCTAATGCCCATCAATTCCCAGTAGGGACTTAAACCCTCAATTGTCTTCATAATCCTCAGCAGTTCATCATTACCCAATTCACAGTTTAATTCCTGCATTGCTAATGGTATCATAACCATGGCTTTAAGCATTAAGCCCATGAGTAACCACTTCCAGGGCGATGTTATTTTAACCCTGATCCCCATAGATCACGACCTCATTCTCCAGGTCCTAATTAATTACCCTAGCTACCCCACGTCCTAGCAGTTCATGAGCCTTAACCAAGGCCCTAAACACCCTCCCATTGATTTCATCGATTGCTGAGACGTAGGTAACCTGCTTTGGGAAAATAAGTTTAATGGGAAGTAGATATAGGTATTTATAAAATAAAGCGGATAAATATATTTAATATTATTCATTAATTCTTTTTCTTATTTAAATAATTATTTAGACATTCCTTATTTATAGTTATTTTTCTGTTTATCCATGCTTTCTCGGTTATTTTTATTGGTTGTATCATCTCGTCCATTACAGTGAGTGGGTCATAATCCCTACTGAGGACTATGCACTTGCTCCTATTGAGACATTCCCTTGCCGCCTTAACCTCAGCCGGCTCGTCTTCAGCGAGTAAGTATTCAAGACCTAATTCCTTGAGCCACCTAATCCTAGACTCGGCAACAGTCCTGTGCTCTGGCCTTGAGTAGTCGATTACGAAGATTACGCTTGGTCTTAGGTAGTCATAGTCTAGGGCCAGCCTAACATTCATTAGGAGGGTCCTTGGGTCCCTGAGCCCGTAGGTTATGCTGGCTAGGTCAATCATTAGGTAACCATACCTATCATTAACTAGGTCCGGTAATGTCCCACGCTCAACCTCAAGAACACACCTAGAGTAAAACCTCCTAAGCCTGGGGTCCATCCGTAACTCCGTTATGCTTTTGATGACCTTACAAATAAATAGTTAAGGTTTAAGGGAAGACCTTACTCCTTCATTATTTCGTCCATGTATGGCTTTAGGGCCTCAATAACCGCATAGAGGGATTCCGGGTTCAGTACCGCGTTTATGTTCACAGCCTTATCAATGGACCAACCCATTAGAATCCTCTTAATGGGCACCTCAAGCTTCTTGTAGTTCCTCGTCATTGGTATGTCCGGTACCTGTATTATGTAGTCAGCGATGTAGTACGGCCCCAACTGACTCCTCAGCGCGTCATTTATTCTCCTTCTCAGTTCCTCAGTCAATTGAAGACCCGGCCTCAGGGCCACGAATAGTACTAGCTTATTCTTAACCTCAATGGCCAGGCTGCCCACAACCTCAGGCAGGGACTCAACTACCTTGTAAATATCCAGTGTACCAATCCTAACACCCTTCCTCTTTATTGTTGAGTCTGAGCGGCCGGTTATTACTACGGTACCCCTGTCAGTGATCATGGCCCAATCACCATGTCTCCAAACACCAGGGAATACGTTGAAGTAGGATTCCCTGTACCAGTTGTAGTCTGGGTCGTTCCAGAAGTAGATGGGCATTGAGGGCATTGGCTTCTCGAGAACCAACTCACCAACCTTATTAATCACAGGCTTGCCCTCCTCATCATACACATTCACGGCCGCACCCAACCACCTACACTGCATCTCACCATCCCAAACAGGGAGTATTGGACAGCCGCCAATGAATGCCGAGACCACGTCAGTGCCGCCACTAATCGGCGCGAGCCAGATATCCCACTTAACCTTCTCATAAACCCACTCGAAGCCCTGGGGCGATAGCGGCGCCGCGGTTGAACCAATCTCCCTAAGCGACTTAAGGTTAAACTGCCTACCAGGCTCTATGGTGGATTTCATGGCCGCATGAATATAGGGCGCACTAAGCCCGAGTATTGTTAGGCCCTCCTTTTCCGTAATCTCCCAGTAGGGCTCGAAGTTCCTAACAGTCGGGTCACCGTCATAGAAGAGTATCGTTGCACCAAAGAGTAGGGCATTAACAGTAAAGTTCCACATCATCCAGGAGGGCGTCGTGTACCAGGTGAATTTATCGCCCTGTTTATAATCCATGTGAAGACCAACCTTGTAAGCCTCAAGGAGTACGCCGCCGTGACTGTGAACCACAGGTTTCGGTATCCCCGTTGTACCAGATGTGAATAAGACCCAAAGTGGTTCATTGAACTCCATGGATTCATAGGAGGGACTAACACCCCTCCTGCCCGTCACCTCCCTCCAATCATAAACATGCCTACTGAGACCCAACTCCACTGAATCCCTCATGTTTGGAATAATGACGATCCTTTCAATACTTGGCACGGAGTCAACAATCCGCTTGACATCACCATACTTATCAAACGCCCTACCCCTATATGGATAACCATCGACTGCGACCAGGACCTTGGGCTGTAGCATATTGAACCTATCGATGGCTGTCCTAGGCGCTAACTCGGCACCTACGCCAACCCAAATTGCCCCAATACCAGCTGTGGCCAGTAGGGCCACCACGGCCTCTGGGACTTGGCTAACATACGCAGCAACCCTATCACCCCTACCAATACCAATATCCCTAAGCCAATCAGCCAGGGCAGAGACCTCCCTATACAATTGGTCCCAGGTTAGGCTCCTCCTGAGTCCATCCTCCCTAACATAGATGACAGCCTCCCCGCCCCAATTAGCGGCCTTAAACACGTGCTCAGCGTAGTTAAGCCTTGAACCAATGAACCAGCGGGCGCCTGGCATTGTCCTTGGTTCAAGGACCTTGGTGTATGGCGAATGGGAATTAACGCCGAAGTAACGCCAGATACTAACCCAGAAGGACTCAGGGTCATTAACACTCCACCTCCAGAGCTTGTCATAGTTGTGGATATTCCTCATTGGATCATCGATGGAAACCTCAAAGTCAAAACCAAAGACCTCATTAAGCCAATTAACAAACCTCAGTATATTCGAACCCCTAATCACGCCCTGACTGGGGCGCCAAAGAACCCTGGTTTTTTCCTCCATATACATATTTATTTAATAACTCCTTATTAAGTATTAATTTATCCTTGATTTTATTTTACTCATATAAAATTATTGCGGAGACCACAACGAGTAAAAGTTATAAAAAGGGCTGACTCACTGTGGGACTTGAATGTCCAAGAAACCAGAGACAAAGGCACCCAGCAAGGCTGAGGAAAAGGCTGGAGCGAAGGCTGCGGCTAAGGCGGCTGGTAAAGCGGCGGAGAAGGCTGCGGAGAAACCTGCTGCACCAGCGGCTGCAGCTAAGGAAGAGGAGGGTGCAGAGGCTGGTAGGAAGGGTTGGTTAACCGCTGCCGTTGTACCACAGGAGGAATGGAAAGGATTTAAGTACAGAGGCTTCACATTCGAGGATATTTCAAAGATGTCCATGGAGGAATTCATTAAGTTATTACCAGCAAGACAGAGGAGATCGTTAATGAGGGGTTTAAAGCCCGAGCATAGGAAGTTCCTTGAGAAGATTAGGAGAGCTAGGAAACTCATGGCCGAGGGTAAGAAGGTTAACCTAAAGACCCACACCAGGGACATGATAATACTGCCCGAGATGGTTGGATTAACAATAGCCGTTTATAACGGCATCACCTACCTACCAATTACGATTAGTCCATGGCACATCGGCCACTACCTTGGAGAGTTTGCGATAACATCAAAGATTGTGCAGCATGGCGAACCAGGCCTCAAGGCCACGAGGAGCACGCTGCACATAGCCTCAAAGTAACCATAGAATTTACCTAGAATAGTGCTTATGAAGATTTAAAGGAAACATGCTATGTTATTATGGCATGCATAAAAATAGATTTATATAAAGAGTAATGTTTTATATTATTTAATTTGTCCAGTCTTAGACCCGTATGGGTCACGTAATAGCCGCAGCATTGTGAATGGTATTTAGCTACCGCAATTATGCAACAATTTACAACTGAAAGCCCCAGCCCTTTAGGGCAGGAAGGAGATCAGCTCTTCACCTACTCCTCAGTGCTCATTAATTACATACGGTCAATAACCATGTACCCAATACTCAACGCTGCCCTATCAATATTAATGGGCGGCTTCGCCTCATTAAACCTACTACTGCTAATCTATGGCTTCGGGATTAGGTCCATGCCCCAGGGATTAGTGAGTATTACCATAGGTAATAGGTAATATGTCCTCGGCAATTGCCTCCACCACAATGTGCTGCACACCAATAATCCCCACCTTGATCTCCCTGGTCATATCACAGACCTTCCTAATCACTGGCAATATAGTGGGTTTCTATGTTCATGTTTATGTTGGTCAATGAATGCTATACGCATAGTTAGAATCACGCGGATTACCCAGGGCTAGTACTCCATTGTTTCGTATTGAAAAATACTTATAAATGCCAATTTCACGGTATAAACGAGTATGGCAGCAGTAAGTGTAGACCCAAAGGCATTTTACGCAAATCCACCGCAGGGGAAGCCATTTTATGTTAGATTCGCAGTGCCTCAGGAAATAGCTGAGAAGGCTTATGAGGTTTTATCAGCTGCAAGGGAGACAGGCAGGATTAAGAAGGGCACTAATGAAGTAACTAAGGCCGTTGAGAGGGGAATAGCGAAGCTCGTATTTATAGCCGAGGATGTCGACCCACCGGAGATTGTGGCCCACCTACCAATACTTTGTGAGGAGAAGGGCGTTCCATATGTTTATGTGCCTAGTAAGGAGAGACTTGGTAAATCAACCGGTCTTCAAAGTACATCGGCAGCTTCAGCGGTGATAATTGACCCAGGACAGGCAGCCACTGAATTGGAGAACCTTGTTAAGCAAATAAATGACGTGAGGGTTAAGGCTGGCTTAAACCCGATACAACTTCCGCAGCCGCAGGCTGCACCACCTACCGAGAGGGCCCCTGCCAGGAGGGCCGCCAGGAAGGGTGAATCCAAGTGAGTGAGGAGACTAAGGTTGAGAGGTTTAGTCCGTATGAGGATGCCGTTGCAGCCCTAGTAGTTCAACTGCTAGGTAGGACTGGAATAGCCGGTGAGGTTAATATTGTTAGGGTTAGGATACTCGAAGGTAGGGATAAGGGTAGGGTAATAACTAGAAACGTGAAGGGCCCGGTTAGGGTTGGGGACATTGTAATGCTCAGGGAGACTGAGAGGGAGGCCAGGAAGTTAACGGTTAAATAAGTCATCTACTTTATTACCCATTATTTGTTAAATCGCGAATTAATCCCACTCATCCTCCGATGAACCCCTGGTACTAACTGCGGTAGTAAGGCCGTGCTTAATCACGTAAATAAGAAATTTATTACCGCAGTAACTCATGATATGCGTGTCCTTCATAGGCCTGGTGCTTATTCTCTCAATACCCATGATTATTATACACGTGGTAGTAGCATTAATTAGCCTGAGGTACTTAACCGTGCCAAGATCCATTGGCTTGCCAATAGCTATTTACGAGAGCACCTATTACATATTACTTTTGGTTTACGTCCTGCTTAATCACTGCAGCGTGGTATTAGTGGGGATGACCGCATTGTTCCTAGTAATACATATAGGTGGAGCGTACCTATACGTGAATGACGCATTGAGTTATTTATTACATAATCGCAGTAATATTAGGCGCTATGGTTATTACGAGGTGACAGAACTCATATTCATAGTCACAGTAATAGGTGTACTCGCTCATTAACCTTGGGTGAAATCTTAATAGTTCAATTATTCTCTGAATTATTAATGGTTAGGAGGTTAATGATTGAGGACTTGAAGTTGGTGAGGATGGTTCATGACTTAAACGCGGATGTTAATGGCAATGTCCTAGCCTTCACGGTTTCAAAGGTTGCCGATTCCCTTGAGGATTACGAGAGGAATGTCTGGATCTATGATGGCAAGTCCCTGAGACAAGTCACAAGGGGTAATAACGACTTCTCACCAAGGATTTTAGGTAGCAGGGGCTTGGTATTCCTATCAAGGAGAGGGCTTGGTAAGGATAAGCCTGGCGTCGAGGTTTGGTACCTGCCGTTTGATGGCGGTGAGCCCATGAGAGTGGCGTACATTAGTGGTGGTATTAATGATTTACGCATTGTTAATAACACGATGTATTTCATGAGCAATGTCGGCCCTGTTCAGGAGGATGTTAAGTTCGTTAGTGAGTGGCCCCTTTGGTTTAATGGCAGGGGATTCATACACACGTTTAAGTCGCACCTATTCTCGTTGGACCTAAATGGAGTTACTAGGCAGGTAACGAATGGTGACTTTAACGTTGTTGCCTACGACGTGGAACCTAGTGGTAAGAGGGCAGCCATTGCCGTGAGCACCAATAGGTTTAAGCCCTATAGGAATGAAGTATGGATACTAAACCTAGAAAGTAATGAGAAGTACACCATATTGAGTAACTATAGTGTGTCAGCAATTAAGTGGTCACTTGATGGGAGGCGCCTAGCGTTGGTAGGTAATGATCTTCATAGGGGCTTTGCAACTCATGATCATGTATTACTCGTGAAGCCGGAGGATGGTGAGGTCATTGATCTGATGAGGAATGTTGATAGGAATGTTGGTAATAACCTTAATAGCGATGTTAGGGGTTCAACACCATCAATTAGGCTTCAGTGGGTTAATGACTGGGTCTACTTCATAATGATGGATGGCGGGGTTGCAAAGCTCGTTAAGGCTAATGTCAATGGTGGCATTGAGACGGTGATTGATGGAGAGAGGAGTATTGAGGATTTCGTGATTATGATTGATGGCGTGGTGTACTTCATATCAATGGATCCCACGAGGCCCACTGAGATTTACAGGTTGCTTAATGGCAATGAGGAAAGAGTAACGAACTTTAATGATTGGACGAATTCCCTGGAACTCTCGAAACCTGAACCATTTAAATTCCGTGCAAGTGATGGTAGGGAGATTGAGGGGTGGTTAATGAAACCCACGGGGTTCAGGCATGGTGTTAAGTATCCAGTAATCCTGGAGATCCACGGTGGTCCAAAGACGACCTACGGCTACTCATTCATGTTCGAATTCCAGTTACTGGCCAGTGAGGGATTCGTGGTTGTCTTTATGAATCCCCGTGGCAGTGATGGGTATGATGAGGAGTTCGCCGACATACGTGGACATTACGGTGAAAGGGATTATGAGGATTTAATGGAGGGCCTTGACTATGTAATCAAGGGCTACAACTTCATAGATCCAAGTAGGTTAGGGGTTATTGGTGGTTCGTATGGTGGTTTCATGACCAACTGGATAATAACCCACATAGATAGGTTTAGGGCTGCCGTCACCGATAGGTCAATATCCAACTGGGTCAGTTTCTTCGGCGCAAGTGACATAGGTCCCTACTTTGCTAATGACCAAATAGGCGGCGGTGAGGACAGGGATTTCTGGTCGTATATGGAGAATTACATGGCCAAATCACCAATTATGTACGTGAAGAACGTTAAGACGCCATTACTTATAATACACTCCCTTGAGGATTACCGTTGCTGGTTCGAGCAAGCCATTCAATTCTACACTGCATTAAAGTACCTAGGTAAGGAGACTAGGATGGTTATATTTCCCGGTGAGAACCACGACTTATCCAGGTTCGGTAAGCCAAACCATAGGATGACTAGGTTGAGGGTTATTGTTGATTGGTTCAATGAGAAGTTAAGGACTTAGTTATTGGGTTCTCCTCAGTTCCTCAATAACATCCTTAGTCACGTTAATAACCCTAATACCCTTATCAATAGCCCTCTTAACAATTTCAACCCTCTTCCTAAGTCCAACAGTCCTGCCAATCACTATAGCATCCCTCGTCGGGTCAACCCTATCAACCTCCTCAGGTCTATGAATAATCACAAGCCTAAAGCCACTTGGGTGTAGGTTCCTGGCGGATCTCGGTTTTCCATAACCAACCTTAACCCTCTTCGGGTAGCCCTTAATCTCGAGCCTAATCTTATTATCATTACCCCTGGGCCTACGCCAATGCTCGACATGGGCAACCTTAAGGTATTTCCACTCATTCATCCTCGCCCAACGTGGCTCCCGCCTCTTCATCAACAATCTAAGCCTCAGTAATTGCCTTAACCTACCACTCAACGAGACCCTAGGTCTTGGCAACTTCACCTCCTTAACCTCGGGTTTTGCCTCGGCTGTTTTAGCAGTCTCCTGAGTAGTTTGGGTTTGTTGCTGAGTTGGTTGTTCACTGGTGGACCCTGCCTCCTGTTGTTGCCGTTGCTCCTGCTCCATGGGCTTATTTTCCCCCGCGGACATCGCAGAAACACTAGTTTAATGCCTTTTTAAATTTACCACAATGTACCTAAAGCCTTACCTTCGGGACAAGGATAGAGTTATTAAGCTACCATGACACTGCGGCCATTTAATCCAGAAGAAAGAACTCTAAGTAAATGATAACTTACCCAGTAATGGGAAAGAGACCAGTGCGTCAATAAACATATGCGATTAACACGCCACCAACATTCAATTGTCTAGCCTCTAGGTGCGATAGAACACCCCTGGAGGTGCTTAGGATTAGTAGGCCAACGTTCCTGGCAGGTAGGTACTTTTCCTCCCACTCCATTAGTTTAGTTGCCTTAACGTTATACCTGGGTTTTATCGTACTAGTATCATTTATCTTACCAAGAAGCTGAACCTTAAACTTACCACCCCTACCGTCCTCAATGAACTCAATCTCACCGACATAGCCATACCTCTGCATAACCCTAAGTACATTACCCACTAGCTTAGAAGAGGGCCAAATAACCACCTCCTTATGTCCTCTGGCCTCCGCGTTCTTTATCATTATCAAGGCATTGGACAGTACATCAAGCATTACCATACAACCAACGCATAAGGCCACAAATTAAAAACTTTACTGACTCAATCAGTGAAGGACCACGTCATCAATGCTCAGCCGTACTCCCTCACATCATAGCCCATACCTAGGATATTATTGGTGGTGATAATTTAAGTTCTTACCTCGGTATTTTGTTGGTTGTATTTCTATGTATTTATATCAAAATAAATATTAATAAATATAACTGTTCATAAATGATTAGAAACCGCAAACACGATAAAAATAGGGAAACTAAATAACCTGTCTTATGAGGGTTTTAATGAATGATAGGGAGGTTGGTGATGAATACGCAGGATGCGCCTTATGTGGCGATAATAGGAGGACAGGGACTTACTTAAGCATTGATGGTGCACTGAGGTGTAAAGTATGTGGCAAGCCATGGAGGGGATTCTACCAGGAAGTAATGGCTGGTATCAAACTTTATTTTTGCTGCGGGGAACATTATAGGGAATTTAGGAGGATAATACAGAGGGCAGTTGCAATGGGTAATGTTACAAGGATAAAGGTGGTATCCATCTTCATAAATGGGGGTGAAAGGAGTATAAGGATTGAGGACGAGGATGGCAAGGAAATAACTATAAACGAACCAACATTTAACCTAACCCATGCATGACCATTACATCCGAAAGTCCCATTTTAGATAAAGTTGTTAGTTGAACACCCATGATACATAATATGACAAGCTCAATGCGCTGCCTTAAGTATCCAAGGTCTGCAACTCAAGTAATAACACCTCAAGTAAAACCAAACCTAAAAGCAGAAGAAAGAGTTTGTATGACCCTATCCTAAAGCTACGGCCTGGATAATCCAATAGCGGGGAAGCAGAATTAACCTGGTGGGGCCGCCGGGATTTGAACCCGGGGTCACGCGGGCTCTCGTTCTGTTCTAGCCATAGATCCCGAGCCGCGCCTCAGGCGTGGTCGAACCCACGTATCCTAGCCAGGCTAGACTACGGCCCCGGTAAATACTGTCATTTATGATTTTCGAATTTAAAGTTTTAAGTTTTTCGTGGCGTATTCGCCATGGCCTGGGCTTGTGGGTGTATGTTTAGGT
>DAJV01000048.1:0-2022 GCA_002496475.1 Vulcanisaeta sp. UBA163
TATGATGAATTCCTTTGCGGCAAGTGGCTATAGGACACTGGGCGTGGCCAAGTCTGAGGACGGTAATAACTGGGAGATGATTGGTCTCGTGGCATTATATGACACACCTAGGGAGGATACGCCTAAGTTAATCCAAGAGCTCAGAAACCTAGGTGTTAGGGTTAAGATGCTGACTGGTGATGCTAAGCCCATTGCTAGGGAAATAGCCAAGATCATCGGCCTTGGCGAGAATGTAATATCCGGTAAGGAATTGAAGGAATTACTTGAGAAGAATCCGCAGAAGGCGGCTAGACTTGCTGAGGAGGCTGACGTATTTGGTGAGATTTACCCAGAGGATAAGTATTTCATTGTGAAGAGCCTGCAAGCAAGTAAGCAAATAGTCGGTATGACCGGTGATGGTATCAATGACTCACCAGCCCTTAAACAGGCCGAGGTTGGTATAGCCGTTAGTAATGCAACAGATGTGGCCAAGGCAGCTGCTAGTGTTGTACTGACTGTTGAGGGTCTCTCGGGTATTGTGGAGCTTGTTAGGATTGGTAGATCCACGTTCCAGAGGATTGTTACGTGGATACTAAATAAAATTATTAAGACGTTTGAAATAGCAGTATTTATAACGCTGGCATTCCTGGTATCGGCATTACTTTGGCATAACCCGATATACGTAGTCTCCGCTCTCGATGTGACTCTCTTCCTATTTCTAATAGATTTCGTCACAATATCCCTATCAACAGACAACGCTAAGGGATCACCAACACCTGAAAAGTGGGATGTACCTAAGCTTGTGAAGCTTGGCATCGGACTTGGGGTATTCACGGTAGCTGAGATGTTCGGATTATTGTTCCTAGCCCTGGACTATTTCCACATAAGTAACATGCATGTACTACACACGTACTACTTCACAGCAATGATGTACATGGGAATACTAACGCCATTCATAGTTAGGGAGAGGGGACCATTCTGGATTTCAAGACCAGGTAAATGGCTAACAATAGCATCAATTGTGGACTTAATCGTAGTCGCATTCATAGCATTGACAGGAATGCCGGGACCATGGGGACGCTTATTAACACCAATAACTTGGCAGGAATTTACAGCAATAGTGCTCTATTGCTTATTTGTTAACTTTGCAATTAATGATAGAGCTAAATTAATACTTGGCAAGTTAGGTATATCAAGATAGTGATGTTTAATGAGTGTTATTAAAATAATTATATGTTTTTATATTCAGTTTTCTTAATACCTAGTTATTTGTAAACATTTGTTAATAAAAATATGCTATTTTGTTAAAAGTATTCATTTATTTACGATATAATTACTAAATTATTTCTCATTTAACGTATTACATCGTGTAATAATGTTTATATATCGTAAAGTCAAGTTTTTGACTGATGATCACCATAATATTCGATCTACTGAAGATGCTGGAGTTCATAATTTCAGGTATTGTAGCTGGTTTACTTGGCGCCCTAGCTGGGCTTGGCGGTGGGGTTGTTTTAACCCCGGTACTAACGCTATTCCTAAGCGTACCAATAATCTACGCAACAGGCTCCGCATTAATATCAACAATATCCACATCAGCCGGCTCAGCCAGTGTATATATCAAGAAGAGGCTTGCCAACGATAGGATAGGCATTAGCCTAGTCACTGCAACAACCACGGGTGCAATAATTGGCTCATTAACAGCGAATTTCGTATATGCGCATCACCTTACCTGGATCATATATACAATATTTGGCGTGGTTCTAATTGCATCAATAATACCAACGGTGCAGAGAAGCACCTGTGAACTTCCACCACCAAGGAACCCAGATCGAACAACCAAGATCTTTAGACTCTATGGGGTGTGCTATGATCCAGCACTAAAGATTTGGTACAAGTATTGGGGTGTTCGTTGGTGGCTCGGCTGGTTAATAATGCTCTTCGCGGGCTTCATCAGTGGGTTGCTGGGTATTGGCAGTGGTGCCCTTAAGGTCCTTGCCATGGACTGGGGTATGAACTTACCAATGAAGGTGAGCACAACCA
>DAJV01000048.1:2037-2941 GCA_002496475.1 Vulcanisaeta sp. UBA163
GGCTCGCTTTATTGGTTCTTTGGGTATATAAGCCCATTCATAGCCGCATGTACGGCAATTGGCGTCCTACTAGGTTCGAGGATTGGCACTAGGATGCTCATGTACGTGACCAATAGGCAGGTGAGGTGGGTCTTCGTATCAATACTGGCTTACCTAGGCTTTAGGATGGTTCTTAGGGGTCTCGGTAGGGAGGGCATACTGCCAATAACATCAATGGAGAGAACTATAGTTGCGGCGATATTCGCATCAGTAATAATGATTTCCCTGTATTTCATATTTACGTATAAGTACCAGGAGACACAGGACATTACGTTAAGCATTTATCAGGCTCAACAGGAGAATCCAGGAAAGATTGAGCTTAAGTTCATAAACATAACGAGTAACCTACTTAAGTATGGAGTCTTCATAAGCATTGCACTATTAATTCTAGGTCTTATACTCATCTTTGTTCATGGGGGTGGATTAGGTATACCGCTTAATAAGATTGTTGATCCCAATGGCCGTGTTGATACATCGGCAATATCTATAATGAGTGTTGTCGCTGGTGATTTAAGGCTTGATGGATTAAGCCTAATGCTTACAGGGTTATTGGTTTTAATAGCAATACCAGTGATCATGGTTGCACTGAACCTTGCTAGGTTCGCCATGGAGAGGGATGCATTATATACAGTGCTTGCGGCCATAACACTGGTCAACCTGTTCCTCGCAATATTCGTACTCCCTATACTTATACTTCATAAATAAGGTGATTAAAATGTATGTAATTACCCAAGCCCTGGCAACCCTGGGATTAATAGCAGTTTGTGGATTAGGAGCCGGCATACTCGGGGGACTACTTGGACTTGGTGGTGCCGTTATACTAACGCCACTATTAACAATTCTGCTTAACCTGCCAATACAGTAC
>DAJV01000048.1:2985-3505 GCA_002496475.1 Vulcanisaeta sp. UBA163
TAGGGTGTTCATAGCATTATCCTCCGCAGGCACCACTGGAGCCATAATAGGGTCATTGATGGCGTACCACATAATAAGCTCGGGCTATAACTGGATCCTTTACCTAGTATTTAGTGGTGTCATGTACTTGGCCATGGTTCTCGTGGCAAAGCCCAGGCGGCACGTGGTAACGGCATTACCAGTAGACGTAAGAGACTCCTACGTAGTCACTGGGTCCTACCTGGACCAGGCACTGAAGGTCTATGTGAACTACGGAATACGAAGAAGCAACCTACTCAAGGCATGGGGAGTTATGCTCTTTGGAGGCGTGATATCGGGTCTCCTTGGGATTGGAGGTGGGCCAATAAACATGCTAGCCCTATACTGGGCCGCTGAGTTGCCAATAAAGGTTGCCTCAGCAACCAGTAACTTAATAGTCGGGGCCACTGCAGCAACCAGTGGAACACTCTACTGGTTCTTTGGTTATATACAGCCGTTCATGGCCATGGCATCAGTGATTGGGATTATCATCGGTGCAAAC
>DAJV01000047.1 GCA_002496475.1 Vulcanisaeta sp. UBA163
CTACACCAATAATAACACTGCAAAGGATACTCCTTAATAATGAGAGTTGGGTACAGGGAATAACCTTAAGTATTAATAAGACGGGAAATTACAGAGTATTCGCAACATTATGGATGTACGACCCAAATAACCTAGAACTGAAGTACATAAATACGTACGTTTATCTAACACTTAATGCTATGAACTAATCCTCCTCTTGGCAAAAATCCCATGATTGATCAGGGATTGATTAAATAATACTGCTCAAGGAAATATCAATATTTATTACATAAGCACGTCATGAATAGTAAGGGCATTACAAAGATTGTTTTTAGCATGGATCTACTAAATCACTTCAAAGCCAACACTGCATATGAGTAGTTTATTAAGTCCTTGAGTGTTATTAATCCGGGTCTCGCACTTAATACCCTGGGCGCTAGATTAATTATTACTGCGGCTGTAGCTGGGTCGCCTGCCGTGCCGGTACTTCTCCAGGTGATTAATGGCTCACCCTCAAGCCTAACCTCCTCAAAATCCTCACAACCTGCACAAGCCCTCAACTCAACTCTGATAACCTCTTTACCACCAATGAAGCCACTCCCATGACCAATCACTCCCTTAATCTGTCCAGGCTCCATCTTGAAGTACTGCGTCTCATAACGCTTCTCGGCAATTAGGGCCTCCTGACCCTCCTCAACCCTATCCAGTTTAAGACCAATAATGTTGGCTAGGAGTAGTATTGATTCTGCGAAGCCCACGTGAGCCGTTATCTCACCCCTACTTAATGCCTCATTGAACTGGCTTAGGGTCATTCCAAGACCAATCTTCTTCTGGAAGGAGTACCTCCTCTTTGAGGCATCTAATGACCTAGTTACAGTGATCTTATCGAGCCTCGTTAACGTTACTGAAAGCACGGCCGGTAATGCATCAAATACAAAACCTGGATTAACACCGGCGCCCAGTATGGTTACACCGTGATTTTTTGCATAATTATCAACAAGCTCTGCGAGGTCTGGATACCTATACCAGGGCCATGATAATGTCTCACATGTGGATATTACATCTGCACCAGCCTTAACGGCCTTCATTACCTGTGGATATACCCTATCAAAGAAACTACCCGTTGAATGAAGAACAATGTCCGGTTTAGAATCCTTAAGAACCTTATCAGCATCACCCTCCACCTTAATACCCAGGGTCTTGCCCATGCCTATTACCTCGCCAAGATCCTTACCAACCTTCTGAGGATCAATATCAATTGCACCAACTACATCATACCCCCTATCAAGGGCTACCCTAGTTATTAACTGGCCAATGGGACCAACGCCATAGATAACAACCCTAGTTACCATTATAAATTGCATCGCCTTAAATGTTTATAATTATTATCATCACGAAAACCTACATTACGGGCAATAAATAGCCAACGAACCAATTACCACCCTATAAACCTAGCCTTAGTTCCAGTAAGCTCATCATTGCCTCAGCGCTTGGGAACCCATCGTCACCATAGACTCCGAATCTCTCATCATATCATTACCGGCATTAAATAGTTTTGCGGCATTTCAATTCTCCATCAACATCACACTAACACCCTGAACTCAGACCTGGTTGCAACTAGTTTAGAAACTGGTGAGTAATTATCATGAAAATCACTCATTATTGACCACTATTATTATTCAATAAATCATATAATTCCTTGTAATTACCCGTGTAAAAAGAGTGTGATTAGTTTCAATTTTTTCAGTATTTATGGCTATGATTATTTATTAAGGATAGAATAGGCAATAAGGGACAATGGCGGAGTACTCAGGCTATATGGAGAAGGAGTACAATGTTGAGTGCGATGGACAAATAATTAAGCTTAAGCCACTGAAGGTCTGGATGCTTGCCCCAAAGGGTAGAAGGGGCGTGATCATAGGCCTTTTTAAATGCCCGAGTGGTAAGATCATTAGGAAGGCAATTGGTAGGGTTGAGTAAGGCCCTTACCTTGATGAAGTTATCTTTAAAATAAGTCCGTGTCTTAATCATAAAATGCACAATCACAATGTAATTGAGGCACTTACTGAGGAGTACGGGTCAAGGTTTATGAGGACCCTTCAACAGGTTTGTAGGTGCAAACATGAGTACAAAAGAAATAGAGAATTACTGGGATTACTTGATGTAAATGATAGGCTTTCCCAATGCATAAAAACGAAGACCCCGTGCAGCCTAGGATTTATTGAGGTCAGGACCACCAGGAAGCTCTTTGGTACCCAAGTGGTCATAGTTATGAACGGCAGAGAACTAAGTATTGATGAGTTCAATAAATTAATATCATCAGCCAAGTTCTTCAAGGAGTGGTACGAGAACGACTGCTCAATAGATACGTACATGCAACCATTAATAGGTGCTGATCATTATGATCAAATTAAGGAATTCCTGGTGAAAAACCTCGATAAACTGCAAACAGTGTGTGATGGCGCAATACCAAACCTAAGCCTCAATGGCCTACCTACCTATGTATCTAACGGCATTATTAAGGCCATGAAAGAATTAACTGGGAAAGCTTAAGAAAGTACTACTTCATGAAACCTGTAAATGTTTAAGGAACCATTCACACTTAAGTTAAGTGGGCACCTATTCGACAATGATAACATACTGCCTAGTTACGTGAATCTAATTCGCGAGCTCTGGAGTAATGGCTATAGGATGGCGGTGGTGACTGGCGGTGGTTCCCTAGCCCGCCGATACATAGAGCTTGGCAGGAGAATGAACACTAACGAGGCAATGCTGGACTTACTTGGCATATTAGTTAGTAGGTTAAATGCTCAATTACTCGCTGCTGCCCTCAGTGACATCGCCTATGTAACAATACCCACTAACCTGGATGAAGTCTTTAGGGCCTGGTCAACAGGTAGGTTAGTGATCACGGGCGGCTTTCAACCAGGGCAATCCACAGCCACCGTAGCATTACTCGTCAGTGAGTTCCTAGGCATTAAAAGATTAATTGACTGCGCAAATGTTGATGCAGTATACACAAGTGACCCAAGGATTGACCCAAGCGCAAAGAGACTTGGTAAGGTAAGCATTACTGAATTAATGGGCATGCTCAAATCAAAGACCATCGCTGGGACGTATGACCTACTTGACCCATGGGCACTGGGCATAGCCCAAAGAAGTGGAGTCACAATATTCGTAGTTGGTTGCAGTAAACCAGAGGCGTTAAGGAGATTGGTGATTGATGGCATTAGTGAGGGAACCATCATTACACCATGAATACACTGATGCCATTAATCCCTGGATTACTTGCTTAATACCACCAGGGAATTCACTAAGTAATTTCTCCATTAATTCCCTGTAGCTATTAATTAATTCCCTAGTATCATAACCATTCTTAGCGTAGGCGCATGCCCTCATGTACGTGGCCAACTTATCTACGAAATTCACAATCCTACCCTCGATACTCAATGTATACCTATATTCCCTGAAATAATTATTTAATTCCTCGGGTAAACCAAGCCCAATAAATAACCTAGTCTCTAGGTCCTTCCATTCATTGACCAGAGACCTGGCATTATTACCTATATTACCAATTATCGCCTCATGCGCATCATGTATAATAGACATGGAGACACACTTACCCACATCAATACTGCTGTCAATCCTCCTAACCTCATTGCATATGAGAAGCGTTAGGTAACTTACCAACAGGGTGTGCTCACCAACGCTCTCAGCAGTGGCACGTGGAACCCCGCGTTGAACCCAACCAACCCTGGGGATATTCATTAATATATCTACTATGGTTATTGCATTGATTATTGATGACCCCACTTCGATTATGGCCAGTACCCATTTAAAAACTTATTAACAATTAACCCCCAAAATTCAGGGTAATGCTTCCCGACATCAATGTTGTGACCAGGGAGGACCTAGTGAGACTTACAATGAGTCATAGGCTGAGACTTAACAGGAAATTGAGTCAGCATTTCGTGATTGAACCATTAGTTATCAAGGACATAATTAATCATGTGCCTGTGAACTCACGGGTTCTCGAGATCGGTACAGGAATCGGCATATTGACCTTCTACCTCGCTAGTGTCGCGTCGCAGGTAGTCACCATAGAGATTGATGGGAGACTTGTTAAAATTGCCGGGCATGTATTAAATGGATTAGGTAATGTATCTATAATCCAGGGTGATGCCTTGAGGGTTCCATGGCCCCAGACCAATATTGTTGTATCCAATGTGCCCTATTCAATAACCTCACCATTAATAATGAGAATCATAAGGGAGAGAGTACCGGGAGCCTTGCTGACTATACAGAGGGAGGTCGCCAATAGACTTGCCGGTGAACCGGGCAGTGATTATTACGGTAGACTAAGTATAGTTACCCAGTGTAATTACGTCATAAGTATCCTAAACACCTACCCACCTGACTACTTCTATCCTAACCCGGATGTCTATTCCTCATTGGTGTTGATGGTTAGGAAAGAGCCTTGTTACGGTGATATCAAGACCCTTGAATCAGTGACTAACCTGCTCTTTAGGCACAGGAATAGGGTCCTCAGGTGGGTTCTCGGTAAGTACCTCGGTTCTGACTCAATAAATGCCGCTATCAAGGTAGGGATCAACATCAATGTTAGGGTTAGGCAACTAACTGTTAACGAATTGGTAAGCCTAACCGAAGCCCTAAGGCCCTATATTATTGGAAATGGGAAATAATCATTACGTGCTAATTAACAGACTCATTAAGTCCCTGGCGGCTACTACGTTTGGAAAGACCTCGGAAGCCTCTGTAGCCAGGAGTTCCGGGTCGGAGTATCTATTGCTGATGTGGGTTAGTATCAACTTATCAACGTTAGCCCTTTTAGCTATCCAGGCAGCGTCTATTGACCTGGAGTGACCCTGGTTCCAGACAAGGTTTCCATCCTCTGCTGCTGAGAAGGTTGATTCGTGAATGAGCATCTGAGCATTCCTAGCCAAATCAATCACTGAGTCACTGGGTGCGGTATCGCCAGTATAGACCAGTTTAATTACTCCACTGGACTTTATGTCGATCACGTCCTCAGGCTTTATTATTTTACCATCATCGAGGACCACGGTTTCACCCATATGAAGTCTCTTCCAATAAACCATTGGAATACCGAGCTTCCTTGCCCTCTCTGGATTGAACCTACCCACGTAAGTCCTCCATCCAAGTGAGTAGGCGCAATCAGTCACTGTGTGTCTTGCCAATACGCACTGCAGGTTGAAACTCTCTTCATTAATTACCTCCTTGATATTTTCGGTTGGTTCAATCTCATAAATCCATGCATGAAATGGTGGATCACCAACCACCTCCATGGCGCTCCTCACGAAATTCATTATCCCCCGGGGACCACTGATTATTATATCCTCCTTCCTACCAAGCATCGCCATTGTGGCTAGTAAACCTGGTAATCCAAACACGTGATCGCCATGTAGGTGAGTAATGAGTATGTGGGTTATCTTTAATGGGCTAATACCAACCTCAAGAAGCCTGTATTGAACGCCCTCACCAGCATCAAGTAGTATTCTCCTTTGTCCATCCTCAACCAATATCGCAGGTAGGTACCTATCCTTACCTGGCGTCCCAGCCCCTGTTCCCAAGAACGTTACTTTAATAATCATTCTGATACGCGCTGTCTTGCTTCATTTAAATAAATAAGTCCCCCAATTACAGAAATAGGTATGGGTAGCATTGATGCCACCTATGTTGAGGAATTAACAAGAAACTATAGGTTATGCTACGACAAAGCTGGACTCACTATATGCGTAGTACCTAGGGAAAACATTGAAACGTTAGTAACGGGTAACTGCCTTAGGCTTAGTAATGAGGAAATTCAACTGTATGGAACGAAAATAATACTTCATTTACCCTGCACCGGGGCCATTTACGGAAGATACTTGGTACAAGTTAACAATGAATTAAGGGGATTATATGTGTTAACTACGGATGAGAATTGTGAAGTAACAATCAATTGGGATGAACAGGGCATAAACTGGGAACTCTACCTGGGTGTTTTGGAGTCGTTGGTAATCATCGTAAGGCTCATGAGAATTAATAAACGTAGGATCAAACCCAGTAATTATGCACTTAGGATCATAAAAACCCTGGGGCTCTCGGGTAAATTATTATACACTGACGCCAATCATGAAGTTCAAATATTTAGTATAGAAGGCAGGCTAAGTACATGGGTTGCAGATTCCTGCGTGAACGAGATCTCGGTTGGAGCATGGAGACTAATCTTTGATAAATGCGGTTTTGTAATTAACATCATGAACACTAATGACACCCATGCCTTCCTTATTAATGGTGTTAATACCATCATAGTTAAGCGGTATTACTCATCTCTTGGTAAATGGTACGAATTGAACAAGGTTATTGGTTCTGGGGATTACCTAGTTATGTTGAATTAAATCATCTTCCTTCTATAGTGGAAGCACAATTACCATGCAGCAATTCAGGTTATTAATGCCCGTACTTTATAATACGGCAATGGAACTCATGATAATTTGATTAAAGAACGAGATTTGTGTGTTTTAGAAATATGGAGTTAAGGCGTGGGCTATCGAGCATTATCACGTTATTAATCATGTAAACCCTGAACTCCTTAAGCACCAATTGTGCGTATAGGTACATTAATGCCTTGCTTGCATCATCAACATCAATACTCACGTGATACTGCTTCCCAATCCTCTTGATCCAGTCAAGGCATGCATCGTGTGATGGGCATTTATTCTTACAATCATGCACTGCAAATGTTGGAGTGAACAGGATGAACTTACGTCCCCTCATGTCTATGAATGCGCCGTAGTTTGTCGGTATCACTATTTTCATGCCATGTTCATTAGCCTCAAACTTAAAGCCTAGGTAAACCATGGCCGAGGGAACATAGTAAATCCTATTAGCCTCCCTACTCAGCCCTATGGACTTTGCCTCATCATCACTCAATTGCCTAACCCAACCAAAGTCCTCCAGCGCCTTTACATGCCTATGAATAACGCCCTTAAGCATGCCCAATTCCTGCGCTAGTGATGTAACGGTCATCGGGCCCCTGCTAAGCATGTCCATTATACTCATCCTAACGTTATTACCCAATAATACATCGAAGGACTCAATAGGTAGAATGGCCACTGATCTAATATTCAGCCTGAATATATCCAATTTACCGAGTGTGTTCATCCTGATCATTTGCGTACATAGCTGCATCAATTCTGAGTTTAAAACCCTATTTTGGTAAGTCATAGGTAATAACAAATACGTAAATGCTGTAAGCATGCAGAAGCCGCTGAAATACGGTAAACAACCTAACTTAATAATGGCAGTGAAACATTATTTTAAATCCGCAACAAGGGTAGAGTTACTTAACTTCCTTACTCTGTGCCGTTATCATTCATTTGCCTCGCCACCTCCATGTACCTGGGTAAGATTCCCCTTGATATAATTCACCCATTTATAAGAGGAATAGAACCAATCCCACAACCAGCCATCCCAAACACCAGTGCAAAGATTCACATACCTACGGCGACACAGGCATAACCAGTACTGAATACTTTTTATCCCCCTATAAATTAATTGACACCGAAACAATGAATAGACCCTACGTCATCATAGTCTCGGCAGCCACAATAGATGGCAGAATAGCAAGTAAGACTGGCTATTCAAGGCTTTCATGCCCCTTCGACCTCAAGAGACTCCATGAAGTCAGGGCCAGTGTCGACGCTATAATGGTTGGAGCAAATACCGTGATTAATGACGACCCCTCA
>DAJV01000009.1:0-1307 GCA_002496475.1 Vulcanisaeta sp. UBA163
AAATCATTGAAGTTAGTTAAGATTATAAATAAAGGACTTAATCTCTGCCCCGTGTCAGGGAGTGAGGAGCACACCATTAGGTTTTATCACCTACTGTTGCCATTAACGTCACCAATAATAGCCATACTACTCATAATTTTCCTAACAAGCATTGGTGAGACGCAGGTACCTGCAGGACCACCATTCCAGTCGACGAATACCTCGAGCGCAGGGTTGTATAATGTCATTGTGATAATAATAATAATGCTCGCAGCCACGTACTTAATATATCGATTAATAAAAAGAGGATTCATAAGGACCTTTGAGACTGTAAAGAATGTGCTATTGGCTATAGTAGTAATTAGCTCAACGTTTTTCTACGTGACTGCATACGTATATGGTTATGAAATAAATCCACTGGTTAATTATCCATTATCGATATTGTTAATCACGGCAGTGATCAGCGCATTGATCATGTACGCGGCAATTAGGGCTAGAAACACCGTGATCAGGGCACTGGCGATAGGTTCCTATAGCTCCATGGCTGGGGTCATATTCACAATAGCCCTACCAGCATGGACATTGGTACTACTGCTTATTGCGCTACCGCTTTACGACATAGTAATGGTATACAGGGGACTGCTTGGCAAGTTGGTCACGGAGCTCTCCAAGTACGGTGAGGGCAAATACCCAATTCTAAGGGGCTTAATACTTGATATGAACGGGATAGGAATTGGGGTCGGCGACCTGGTCCTCTACTCAACATTGGTCTCATTGACGATGATTCAGTACTACACGCACAATCTCCCAATAATCCAAAGCGTGGCAGCATCATTAGCATCACTAATTGGTATATTAATAGGTCTCTACATAACATTTAGGTACGTCCTACCACTAAAGAAGTACGCACCAGCCCTACCAATACCACTACTGCTTGGTTCAATCCCACTAATCTACCTGGCAACAACACTAATATGATACTACAATTGAATGGTTCCGGACTTCCTAAGCACTTCACGTTCCCTCTGCGTAGGGTACTTATTGAGTATTTTTATCCAGGGATTACCACTTAACTCAACGAATGGAAGATCCACGTTTTTACCCTACGTATTGCGTCAATTAAATAATAATCGAGTAAAATAAGCAAATATTATATAGTGTCTGTAACAGTAAATATTGACCTCAAGGAGTAATCTTATTAGAATCCTCCGGTTAGGTAGTACGTGCGTAGAGTGGGTATTATCGGTGTAGGGCAATCTCTCTTTGGCGTTAGGAATGACGTGACAATTCAGGAACTTGCCTGGGAAGCCGTTAAAGAATCGCTTGAG
>DAJV01000009.1:1340-13798 GCA_002496475.1 Vulcanisaeta sp. UBA163
GGCACTAGGACATACGAGTTGTATCCAGCGGTCCCAGTTAATGAATATAACGGCTTTAGTGAGAAGGGGCCTATGAGGGTTGAGGCCGCATGCGCCACTGGAAGCGCCGCACTAGCCGTGGCNNGTGGACATAGCCCTAGCCGTCGGCGTGGAGAAAATGAATGAAGTCGATACGGCAACATCACTTGCAGTGGGCGGCAGGGGCGGTAATTACCTGTGGGAATACCACTTCTACGGGACTACATTTCCAGCATACTATGCACTATACGCCACAGCCCACATGGCTAGGTTCGGAACAACCGAGGAACAATTAGCCCTGGTCAGGGTTAAGAACCAGAAGTACGCTGCGAGGAATCCAAAGGCACAGTTTCAGTTCGAGGTGACTGTTGAGGATGTCCTTAAGTCAAGGCCAATAACGTGGCCCCTAAAGCTTTATGACTGCTCAGCAATAACAGATGGCGCCGCAGCCGCGATAGTTGCCAGTGAGGACGTCATTAGAAAACTACACATTGACGCCCCAGTATGGATTGATGCCATTGGCTATGCATCTGACACATCTAACATAACCAGGCGTGAGGATTACGTAAGCCTAAAGGCTACGAAAATAGCCGCTCAAATGGCGTATAAGAAGGCGGGCATTGAGCCAAGGGATGTGGAGGTTGCCGAAGTACATGATTGCTTCACAATAGCTGAGATCATGGCATATGAGGACCTGGGCTTCGTTGAGAAGGGTAAGGGCGGTAAATTCATTGAGGAGGGGCAAAGTGATGTTGGCGGTAAGGTTGCCGTTAACCTGAGCGGTGGATTACTCGGGAAGGGGCATCCACTAGGTGCTACTGGGCTTGCCATGATTTATGAGCTCGTTAAGCAATTGAGGGAGGAGAGGGAACGCGGTAGGCAGGCGCCTTTGAAGAGATATATCGCCCTTGCTCATAATATTGGTGGTACTGGTCATTATGGTTACGTGACGGTACTAAGGAGGTGATGAGGAATGACAGAGAGGAAACCCAGTAGGAAGACTGTTAAGGTTGAGGGGCCTACCATAGACTCGGTACCAATTATTTACAGGCACAAAATACCCATTAGCAAGACGGTTAAGTACTGGGAGGGTCTTAGGGAAGGTAGGATATACACTACCAAGTGCAAGTCCTGTGGTGCTGTCTATTATCCACCACAGGCTGACTGCCCATACTGCGGCTCAAGTGATGTTGAGTGGGTTGAGTTGCCCAGGGAGGGTGTACTCGAGACCTTCACCAGGGTTTATTCGAGACCGCAGGGCTTTGAGGATTTTGAGCCGTACATAATTGCAATTGCCAGGGTTAGTGACGTCAGGGTCATGGGTTGGTTGGTTAATGTTAAAGATGAGAGGTGCGTCAATGTTGGCGATTCCGTCGTACTCAGTACCGCGTATATTGAGAAACATGGCAAGTATATAATAACATTTCAATTAAAGGATAAGCAGTGCTGATCATGTGCTTATTGGCAGTCTCAGAACAGCATCAACGACTTGTCTAACCACGCAGTCATCATCTATGATCTTAAAGTAGGTGTTTCTGGAGCCAATGAGTCCTGGGGCTACTATGGGCTCCACGCAATTATTTAGGTTGTCAAGTAGTGATGCATTTATGTCGAAGTTCCTAATCAGCTGTTTGAGGCAGTTATTTAGGTTGTCCATTCTGAGGATTTTTTGGTTGTTTACTACGGCTATGGATTTCCTAATGCACTCACTAACTGATGCCGCGTACCTTATGGTTACCTTATTATTTATTACCTCAATAACCTCAAGATCAATTGCTAATCCAATTAATGCCTTGTATGCAACGTCATTAAGCCAGGCAGTTGGTGATAATTCCCTGATTTTCCTATTTGCTAATTCATGGAGTTCGGTCACCCCCACCACTCCATGTTCACTAATCAAATCAATAAGTAATCTATAGTGGGGTGATTCCCTGTAGAGTATTAGGTGAAGTAGCATCTTCGCTAATGCCAAGTCCTCGTTCAACGCCTTAAATACTGCATTTCCTACTTCCGTTAACTTAATACTGCAATTCTCATCAACCTCTATCAATCCAATTCTCTGGAAAAACCTGGTTATGTCGCCCTTTCCCTTGCCAATGTCTAGTCTCCTTTCCTTGATTACTGAGCAGTTGATCCCGGGGTTTTCGCCAACGAGAAGTATGTAATTTACGAGTTTCTCAAGACCAATCCTTGGAATCGGAATGCTCCTTTGTATGCTAAGCATTAGTGATTAATTATTATGCATGATTTATTTACAGTGAGCTTGTAAAATAACGCTAATATCAGTAACAATACTAAATTAAAAACCAGGTCAGGGCAATTGCTCGAGTATTAATTATTTGAACAACGCCAACTTAATGCATTAAGCATTAAGGACAGAAGCTTACCTACCTGTTACTCATAAATACTTAATGGGATTATGACGTCAACATTTTAAATGTTAATTAAATATCCTGCCAGTTTCAATACCCAAACAATGGTATCTGAGGAAACATCAAAGTTGGAATTGAGTTTGAAATGCCCGGTATGTGGTTCTAACCTCCAGCTTATTGAGAATTCCACATACGTAATCCTCGGATGTCCGCACTGCAAGGTATACACCAGGATGACAAAGAAGCACATCTACAGAAGTTACATTAATTATGAGGGTAATTACGTTAACCTAAAATGGACCGAGTTAATAAAGGAACTGTACGTAAGAATTGCCAATCGTTCGCACAGGGAATCAAGCGAAACTTAATTTGTCTCCTAACCTATATTAATTCAAATAATAACCTCAACCGTTTATATCGTATCCAATTCACTAATGGAGATTTCAATGGAAACTATTGACCAATTTATAGTTTTTAAAGGGATGAAATAATGGTGTTCGTGAAGACATCATTAACAATAAGGAGAGCTAACGTACTCACCATAATTAGTGGGGGAATTCATCAAGAATCAAGTGTATCTTAATGCCTGACCTCCCTAGATACTCAAGGGCGGTATTAAATATTGACCTAAAGGCATGCGTTGAGTTCTTTCCTTTAATGTATGGGTTGTATAGATGGACATAAACCACGAAACCACCTCTTGCCAGGTTAATTATCTTATATGCATCGAGGTGTATAACCACTTCCCGAGTCAGTGGGCATTCGTCACTGGTTATGTAATTCATTACCGTAAAACCAAGCCTACTCAATAACGTAATTAGGTCCGGGGTTATGCATGGATATATTATCAATCTGTTAATTCTCTCTCTCAGTAATGACCTTATTAGGGATGGTCGTCTCAATAACTCATTAACCTGGTCAGGATCTATCATTAGGCCATGCACGTGGCAATTAAGTTCCTTAACACGAGCCCAATCAGTAACCCTACTAATGCAATCATCACCACAGCAATCAATACCCAGCCTCAGGACCCGTATTATGATGTCCCTATGCCTATTGATTAATTCATTAAGTATGTCCATGCAGTAACACCTGGATCTCACAACCATTGCGTGGAATTATTAATACGCCCTCACCGTCATAGCCGATCAACGACTCCGTACATCCGTGATCATGAAGTAGGCACGTGAATGCCGAGATCAATGCATCAACCTCATGAATATTACTTACTTGGGGACCCCTTAATAACGAGGTCATAAACCCCATGAAACCTTGCCTATCAATCCCAAGCACCTTAAGTGTTGACGTGGGGTGTACCTCAAGCACCTTAATGTTTGCTTGCCTTAATTCATTCATAACTTGGATGCCGTACATTGTTAATGACCTCATGGGACCCAACAATGGCGGAAGAAGCCTAAGCCCCAGTCTCCTGGCCTTGATTTCAATTAACCTATTATATCCATGCCTAGGAAGCCCCAGGGGTGCATCAATACATACAAATGATGGTTTTTGATCCAGCACAAAACTCATTAACTCCTTCCTTGAGGATAGGGTGTCTACGAAGTACGTGGATTCAGCAATATTCAACACACTAACCCCTGTCCTCTTCCTGCCTGGCAATGCCAAGTCAATACCAACGTAGACCTCACGCATTTGTTCACCAAAGTGGTTAGCCCAGTTCCTTACCGCCATGCCTAGGTCCCTCATTATTATTAATTAACATGGTTTTGGTACCAGTGTTAATTACCAATGGAGGACTTGAATACGTGGTTTTTGAATAAATAATGCCATGATTTATTATAGGCCCATTGTAATTAATTAAGTAGTTCATGATTAATGCCTGTGATCTCTAGATCCCTGGGTTAATAAGAATAGTAGGTCTCAGTAATTAAAGTTAGTCGAGAATTTATGGAGGCATTATGTTCAACACCCAAGTTCCTCATACTTAGGTATTGAGGAATTATTAAAAACGTAGTGTTAATTACCCCGGGATCAAGCTTAATTCAGGCAATTGAACGCATGAAATTAGGTCCTTTTGATAATTCTTATGCCAAGCCTACTGAGGGTCTCTGTAACTACCTTCCTGGTTTCACTGTCGATGGACTTCCAACTTACGTAAGCCTTGACCGGCTTATCAATCATCATTTTAACAGCCTTTATTACCATGTCCTCGGTCACCGGTTTAATGTACTTTGGTATTGCATGCCCTATGTCTGTCTCGCCGCTGATTAATCTATTATCCATTGTTAGGTAATGGAGGTCTCCAATGGATATTGAAGGTTCACTATTGCTCACTAATTTGCCATCTAGGAACTCATTAACCACATGATAAAGTAGTTCCCAGCCCCTACTCACAGACCAATCGCTTTCACTACTTCCCTGTTCAACAAAGGTCACCGGTATTGATTCAATGGTTGGTCCATGATGGGTAGCCTCAACATGGCACTCGAAGTTTTCCAGCCCATACTCATGCCTTACCCTGCATAATTCCCTGTAAAACACCGTAATGGTGTGCGGGTTAGCCAGTGATATTGTGTTTGGTTTACCACCAAGTTCTGCCATGCTCCAGTTACCCGTGACATGTGATGTGAACATGGGTCTTGGGCTTTTCATTGCATGACGACTAACGAAAATTAATTCCTGCGGTTTCTCGGGGATTCTTTGCAAGAGTTCCTCTAAATCATCCAGGTAAACAATATCCCTATCCAATGCATAAAACGTTAAGTTGTCCCTTAGATCATAAACCTCATAACTACCCATGTTCATCCTATACTTGAGATTCCTATTTTTGTTGAATAGCTCGAAGACGCCCCTTGATACTGGATCAACCTTACTAAATACAATACCATACATATGTACTTCAGCTAAGCCCATAGTACTTCTGCCCTTATTAATTATTCCTGTTTCAATAACTCATTGAGCTTAATTTCACTAATAACAATGGGATACTCGAGATCGAACGATGTTATTACGTCCGGCCTTAACTCCATAACGAAACCAATGTTTTTAGTTCTTACGTATACACATGCTGTTCTCTCCGGTAGACCTGATGGTACCTCGCATGGACTAAGTGAGTAATTAATGCCGAGACTTGTGAACATCGTCCTTAGTACAGAAAGACCATCTGTAAGCGTTATCCCAGGTCCACTGATGAGGTAACTAAGCACTAGGTCCTCCCTAACCCCCACCTCGCTGTCCTGGTCTGGTGTTGCTGTATAACCGACCTCAAAGATCCTAAGGCCGCTCTCAATTAGGGCCTTATTCCTGGCTGCGATTTCCATCAGTTGAGGCCATATGTGGTCCCTAACAACAGTGTAGAGCTCTGACTTGGGGTTGCTGACTTCCACAAGTTCCCTTTGGTCCATGGTCCTCCTTATCATGACGTCCCTATTACTCATCATGTAATTGAGAACTTCCTGGAAACCAAGTCCTATCATTAAGTCCCTCACTAGATCCGTAAACATGCTTAATCCATACCGCGCACCCCTAACAGACTGAGGCGGTAATTCCCTCGGTATTTTGTCATAGCCATAGGCCACCGCAACATCCTCCACAAGATCCACTGGGTGAAGTACGTTAAACCTGTACGGAGCAACCTTAACCAGTAGTTCACTGCCTTCATCAGTAACATCATGCCTAGACATAAGTAGGTAGTTTATGACATCATCCTTACTAAGGTTGAGGCCTAGGTAATCGTTCATGAAGTTTATGGTTAACCTAAGCTCAAGGGGGTTCAGTGCTGGGGATTCCGTGGTACCCCATGGAGTGGCCACGTTAATTACCTCAATGGTCCTTGAGGAGCTTCTCTCGAGAAGATTGTATGTTAGGACGGCAAGTATTGACTTGGCGAGCTTTAGGTCTGTCGCGGTTACATCAATTAATACGTTCCTCGTCTTCTCCGTAACCTTAAAGTCCTCACTACCAAGTACGGGTATTATCACAAGAACCCTCCCCTCAGAATCAACTAGTATTGGCGCCTTGCCGTCATAAACGGCGTATTTGCCGTATAACCTTCCCTTTTCCGTCCCCTCAATAACCTCGACCCCGCTTAACTCCCTATCACTATCCAGGGGTCTATACCTAATGGCATCAAGTCTCTCAAGCCTATACGTGAGGGGTGGCTTAATCTTATCAGCATCGTAGAAACCAATGGCCATCTTACGTCTATCCCTACCGTAGGTTGCATGCAGTTTCTCCTGTAGTTGAATCATTTGCCTAATTGCTTCGTCATTAAGCCTTAGGTCACGTACAATACCCATCATTATGTACGGCCTATTGGGGACATCCTCAGCGATCAACCTAAAGCCGGAAGTAACTATGTTGAATTTGGGAAGCCCAACTTCAATCCTCAGCAATCCCCTGAGTGACCTGGCTATGCCCTCGACGGAGAGGAGGTCAGGTCTATCGTGAGTAACCTCAAACGATACATCATCACCGGAAACACCCTCAACCTCACCCTTAAGCCTATTCAGGAAAGTAATGAGCTCCCCCTCGCCACTAAAGTACTTACCCAATAAACCCTCTAGGTCGCTTCGCTTAAATGTGATTATAGGCATTCAAGTTTCGAGACAACAAAACCTATTAAGCATTTTGATCATTATTACTAGGACATGAGGCCCCGTCTAATCACTGCCTTGGCCATAGTTATAATAATAGTCGCGGCATTCATCATAGGCACCCTGCAATATACAGGTAGGGGAGTCACGAAGGTAATTTCCATAGGCCTTGTGAAGGTTCCATTAAATACACACAGGATCATTGTAAAGTCAGTATTCAACAACGGTTCTCAAATACCCATTACTTACACGTGTAATGGGTTGGATGAATCAATGCCGTTGTACATAAATAATGTGCCCAATAATACCAAGTCATTAATGGTCATTATGGAGGACCTTAACGCACCGAATGGGATCTTCGTGCACTGGGTCCTCTATGATATACCGCCTAACGTTACCGAGATACCGCAGGGAGTGCCGGCTCAGTATTACGTGCCTGGCATTGGATATCAGGGATTGAATGATTTTGGTAAGGTTGGTTATGGCGGACCATGTCCACCAAGTGGTCCTCCGCATGAGTACGTGATCATAATACTAGCCCTGAATAGGGAAATAGCTCCAGGTGAGGGTGTTAGTGACTTGGGTTTAATTAATGCCGTGGGTGTGAACGATATTGTTGGGTATGGCGTTTTAACGGGGTATTATGGTGGTTAAGTTAGTCCTACTATGCGTTTGATTTCCTCGAGTTTCCTCCTCGATTCCTCATTCTCAGTAATCAATCTACTATTCTCATTGGTTAATTCATTAATTCTCCTGGTTAATTCCTCATTCTCCCTCTTCAACTTATCAATTTCCTCACTGCCAGTTCCTGCAACACCTAACTCTCTGCATTTCTCAGGAATCCTATCGCTCCTTACCCAATAAATAACCTGTGTGTTCTCTCTGTCCCACTTGAGTTCTCCAGTGTCGATGTTAAGTTCAAGGGTTGTTAATATTGCGAACACGTCGCCACGCTTAAGCTTGTACTTAGGAACGACTTCATCAAAAAACCATTTTTTCATTGAATTAAACACATTATCTAGCGAATCCTTGAACCCCTGGGAATTCCTAATCATCCTAAATATTTCATTTGCCTTGTTCTCGGGGAATTTAGATCTTAAACTACCGCCAATGGCGCCAAAAAGGAGCCTGAAGAAGTCTGGCCTTCCCTCTCTACCGTACTTACCGAATAACTTAGCTGCCGAGGTCTTACCAGTTACCCACCTAATCTTTAGAATATTACCTCCAACTAGCTCGGCAGATACGCCTCCTCTCTCGAGGTCCTCCTCCCCACTGGTCTCCCCTCTTCTCTCTTCACTACCCATGCATTAAATAAATAACTATTCTCAATAAAAACCTTTCACCACATAATTATTAGTAATATATTAATTTTATCATGATTACAAGGCTAATGAAGTATTTTAGTGATTAACTTTTTAAACAATTGATTAAACAATAAATCAAATGCGGGCAGGTAGAAGGTTAGTTAAGGTTGATGAGCAATTGGAGGCTGTGGAGCTCATAAATACTGCAAAGTCTATATACGGCTTATCATACAGGGAATTATCACAGGTACTGGGTATACCGGAGAGCCTGCTATGTAGGTATGCTAATGGTGATTTACTGCCTTCACTAGATACAGTTAGTGTAATAAAGAATAGACTGAAGTCAATGTTGGATCTCACGGAAGTTCTGAGGAGGAATGTTGCCGTGAAGGATGGCTTTATCGATCTAAACAATGTTCTATTTAACCCATACATACTGAGGCTTTACCAAAGGAGGATTAGGGAATTCTTCTCTGATTTACCTATTAGTAAGGTATTGACAGCGGCAACCGATGGAATACCTCTCTCGGTAATGGCGTCCTACGCCTTAAATGCAAGGCTTGCCATAGCCAAGCAGTATAAGGACATAGCCACGGAGGACTTTTACGAAGTTAGTTATATAGCTGAATCACCACCGCGTAGGATCTCCCTATACTTACCAAGGCATTTGCTGGAGAGGGGTGATGAGGTTTTGATAGTTGATGACATTGTAAGGACAGGAAGAACACTAAATGCATTGGTGGAGATGATAAATAATGCCAGCGCTCATCTTGCAGGCGTCTCGGTTCTAATATCAATGAGTAATGCATGGATCGAGAAATTGAAAGATAAGAACGTACGCATAGACATAATACTGAACCTAGATAGCATGAAGGTATAGTTCATAAATGGACATTAATAGGACCTAACACAGGTAATGAAGGATAAATTATTAAGTATCAAATGATTAATGGGCCCGTGATGTCAATCAATTACGAAACACTAATTATGATAATATACATAGTACTAACATTCCTAGCCTTCTACCCAATAATATATCAACTACTAATAATTAGGAAAGGGATTAGGGGACGTGACGAGTCGCCGAGTGCCGAGGATTTAGATATGAGTAATAAAAGCAAGGTTAGGGTGTTCATAGTAGTCCCCATGAAGTCCGAGCCCCTAGACCTAGTGGAGTTATCCATGAATAGGTTATCATCGCTAGGCAATGAATTTAACATTATCTATGTACTGGATAATTATGATGATGAGATGATAAGGATAATCAAGGCCCTAGGAAGTAAGTACGGTTTTAAGGTAATACATAGGGAAAAGCCAAGGGGATTCAAAGGTGGTGCGTTGAATCACGTAATTAAGAAATTGGGACTTAATGACGAGGATTACATACTTGTACTCGACGTAGACGCTGTGGTTAGCACTAGCTCACTTAGGGAATTACAGAGGTATCTTTACTCAGCAAGTGCGGTGGTGCCTCGTTGGATCGCCATTAATAGTAATGACTCATCATTAGCCCGTGGACAATGGCTCGGTTATCTACTCTTCTTCAGAGTTTTCAAGGCACTTGATAACCTGGTCAATTGGGTTCCAATACTTGGCAGTGGGTCTCTGGTGAGCATTGGCGCGATTAGAAGGGTTGGTTATTGGCCTGAGGATGTTCTTGAGGATGTTGAGTTAGGCGTTAAGTTCTTCACAGAGAACTTAAGGGTTAAATACAATGACAATGCCCAGGTGCTGGTAGAGGTTCCGATTAATTACATGGGATTCCTCAGGCAACAGCTTAGGTGGAGTCTTGGCGTAGGTAGGGTAGTTAGGAGACACTTCTGGCAAGTACTGCGTAGGAGACATGGTGGCACAGTAATGCTTTACCTGGGTCAGTACTTCGCCTATGTACTTCAATTAATTTCAATACTAATGCTTGCTATAATTGACGTTACAGGCCTAAGGATACCGCTATGGGCCTTCGCATCCTTATTAGTACTTGTAGTACCACCACTGGCCCTGTACCTATACAACCTGCTTGGCCTTGATAGGGAATACGGTGGTGATCCCCGTAGGGACATATTCGCGATTAACAGTGTGAATCTAGCCTTCATAATGGCGCTACCCAGGATAGCCATTGCAAACCTAATGGGGTTACTCGGTATTGGTAGTATTGAGTGGGTACCAACGCCCAAGGGCTCCCGTAAATGGTCCAGGGAAAGCATAAACCTACTACCCGAGTTACTAATGGTGTCAATAGTAATTATTGCGTTCATCTTTACCGCAATACACCTAATGCCGTTAAACATGTTAATAACACTGCCATACCTCGCGGGGTATGTAAGGGGACTTTGGAGGATAATCAATGGTACACTATGAAACTAAATATAATCAAGTATACCGCCGCTATCACCCTTATTAATTAATGACTTGACCCTCCTCAGATCATCCTCAATAACCTCCCTTAACCTCGGATTATAGAGAGCCGCTGCCGGGTGATAGGTCGGGAGAACCTTAACGCTAACATCACCAATCTTGGCACTAAACACCTTACCTCTAATACTACTTATGTTCGACACGGATTTCTCCGGGTAACCAGCCATTGTAAGCACCTCCCGGGCACTATGCCTGCCAAGGCATACAATTACCTGAGGCTTAATCAGGAGTATCTGAGTCACGAGGTACGGTCTGCATGCCTCAACCTCATCCTTCTCAGGATCCCTATTATTAGGCGGCCTGCACTTAACAACATTAGTAATGTAAACCTCCTCCCTCCTAATACCTATATTACCTAACAACTTAGTTAGCAGTTGACCAGCGGCACCCACAAAGGGCCTACCCTCCTCATCCTCCCTCTCGCCAGGTGCCTCGCCTATCAACATGATCCTTGCATTTAATGGGCCCTCGCCAGGAACAACCCTTTTCCTTGTGGTGTATAATTTACACTTCGTGCAATTTAGCATTAAATTCACTAAATCGCCATAATTAGCAACGTTTATCCTGAGTTTAATAATGTCCATAAATCACCTCAATCAAGATTAAAGGTAGGCCCAGATTTTAATTTTGCCTTTACAATATTCAACTCAATATTCTCAGGCATATACCTAGTTGATCCAGTGAAAGGTACAGCGTGTGGGTGGTACCACGATGAAAATCACAGTGTAGTCTCCACAATACGTGACCATGACTATTAACCTTAATGCGCAGAACATACCTTGGCTATTGATTGCACAATTTTACGCAAAAATATTGGTAATTACTGTTTTTCCTCAGCCTTTTGTTCGCCGCCACCACTGAGCTTTTGAGCTTCCTTGTCGCCAAGCGGTATTATAGGGCCTTCCCTCCAATCCTTTGGGTAGATTAGGATGGTGTTTACCTGGACTATTTGATCACTTATCGTGTTGCCTCTAACGAGTTTTCGCTTCCTTATGCCGCGCTTCTCAGGGTGATAACCAATACCCTCACTCATTAGTAGGTACTTCTTAACAGCACCCTCAATATTTGGAAGCATTGGTGCGCCATCAACGCCACTACCACCCGTAATCCTAATTCTAAAGCCCGACGGTAGCTCAAAGACCTCCCTTATCACCCCACCATCCACCTCATCACCAATCCTCAAACCCACGAACCTCTGGGCAATTGGATCCTTAACCTCGAATTGCCTAGCCCTCCCACTCACTGGATCACTGAGTACAAGCTTGAACGTAGGCATTGACTTTAGCGTGGGTAGGGGGTTATTAAAATACTTCTATCGTTATGAATATTCAGTACTTTAACATAAATGTCATATTTTTGAAATAATAATGTTTAAAAATAGCAAAAAATCCAGATTCATGACCAATATGGGTAGCAAGTCCCTGAAGATACAGATAGGTGGTGCAAATCTCAGGCCAATGTGGGTGGTCGCGTCAATACTTTTGATAGGTGCCTTGGCAATGCTTATTGGCGGTATAACCATGCAACTAGTGTATCGCATATACCTCGCTCCATTATGGGTTGGTATTTTCGCGGGCATATTACTATCAATTCCCCTAGAGATTTGGGACTTTTCCAACCCAGACGTCATAATTAGGGCAATTACCCTAAAGGATAGGCTGTTAATGGTATGCTTTGGATTAGTCATCGGCCTTGGCGCAATACTACTCTACGCACTTAACCTATTCGTTCCAGTGCTTCACTGGGGTATTAAGGACTTTTTTGTGCCTGGCATTGTTGTTGGCGGCCTATTA
>DAJV01000009.1:13924-14109 GCA_002496475.1 Vulcanisaeta sp. UBA163
CTCAACTTCGGCCCAATAACATGGTCCACGTTATTCGGACTAACGACCAAGATTGACGAGTTCATCGTAGCCATAGTATTTGGTATATTAATGATTAGCATGTGGTTATTCGTACCAAGGAGGCAGGGAGGTAAGGCATGCGTACTCCACCTAACCGGTAAAACTAAGGAGGTGATGCCGCTTGA
>DAJV01000138.1 GCA_002496475.1 Vulcanisaeta sp. UBA163
CAGGCGGTATTAAGGCTTTCATTGATCGCCTCCTCACTGGTTTATGAGGTATTCATATACCCGGCTCTTCACTCAGTGGTTATGGTTAGGAAGAGTACATTTGAGAAATTGAGTAGCGCTACAAAGGACATGTTGAGGGAAGCCATTGAGAATAATATTAGGGTTATGGCATGTAAGGTAGCCATGGAGGGCTTTAATATTAGGAGGGAGGAGTTGATTGATGGCGTGATTGTTGCGGAGCCCAAGGACCTTTTCGAAATTGCTAAGGGCTCTGTCCTCCTCTCCTGGTAATTGCAATTAATAATTCCGAGAGGTATCCCATGTAATTAAGCTCTAGATCATCTATCAAACCCTCCATGAAGCTTTCATTAAATAATTCCCTAGTAATGGCAGCCTTTATGCCACAAATAACCAATGCCCTTTTATTACTTGCATCAAGCCTAAGTGGGAATAAAAATGGCGCAATTGCCCTATCTCCATGTAATTCATAGCCGATCTTTGTTGTTAACTCCTCAAGATCATTAAAAAACTGGGCAATACTAGGGAATTCCCCAAGGTTAATATCCACTATGAGGCCCAGGTCAAGTAGCGCGAGTGACACATAATCCTCCTCCTTGGCGGCATTTATCAGCATTGGTTCACCGCCCTGGACATACAGTATTAAGTTAACCTCCTCACCTGTCGACCTCATTATGTCATCAATAACATTGGAAATGCTGAGTTCCTCCAGGAAGCCGGAGTTCCTGGCTTTATTTATTAACTCCAAGATCTCGTTTCTCCCCCAACTATCTTCATTATTCATTAGTTAATGAGAGTCTCATTACTTTTATATTATTTTGCACATACTACGTGTAATAATATTTTTTATGTTTCAATGATTACTACGGATCGAGTATGAACGAACTTTATCTCGTTCTCTACGGGTACATCCCATATGCAGTGGTAGCAATATTTCTAGTGGGCATTGTATATAGGATGGTTACGTGGGTCACGGCGAAGGGGTTAGTGGGGCTTTATAATGCCAATGTCTGCCTGTACAGGGATGGTTGGGGTTCAACAACAGCAGAGGTTCTTAAGAGAATATTCATTTTCTATACGTTACCTGGCAGGGATAGGGACTGGTCACTATTCATAGGATCCTTCCTATTCCACTGGGGAATATGGATTGCATTAATTGGGCATCTTGGCGTAATAATCCCAGGTACATACTTGGAAAAGTGGTTTGGATTAACACCAAGCCTTCATCAAATGATTGCCCTGTACGTTGGTGGTACTGCCGGCACTATAGCACTGATAGGGTTATTGATTCTAATCGCCAGGAGGATCACTGGTAGAACAATCACCGTAAGAGTAATGAATGAGTATAAGGTGCGCATTCCTCTACGCATGTTCAGCTTCCTTGATGATTACTTCGCAGTGGCGATACTCCTGGCAATAATAGTCCTAGGACTTTATCAAACACTCGGTATAACACCGTATAATCCAGCCTATGTCGATGTAATCAGTAAGTGGATGTGGTCCTTAGTCACGCTTCATCCAAGTATTGAACCGATAATGAGCTACCCAATACTCCAGGTGCATGCGTTGCTTGCCATGATATTTATTGCATACTTCCCATGGAGTAAGATGATGCATCCATTCTCATTCCTCTTCATGCCAACAATAGCGAGACCAGCAATAAAGGTGAAGACCACGGAAATGGGGTGATGACCAGTGTCATTTGACAAGGTATTCAAGGAAAGACCATTCAAGTGGGGTGATGTGTCTAACTTCATGCATTACCTAGCCGATGAGAAGCTGGTTTCAAGGCTGCATGAGGCAATTAAATTCAAGCAGCCAGTAGCCACTGATGAGGAGAAGGTCGAGTACTTCAGGAGGAGATTACTTGAGGAGTATGAGAATAATAAGAATGTGAGGATGGCAGTGGACGTATGTGTTCACTGCGGGCAGTGCCTAAATGCATGCCCAACATACATAACGACTGGTGATCCCTATAACTCACCGCTTGGACGTGCTGAGTTGATAAGGGCTGTAATTAAGGCGGATAAGGTTAGCGGTAAGTTGTTTGGTAAGGCCGTAGGTGCCGTTAGGAAAATCGATATGGATTACATAAGGAAGGTATACACGTACTACTGGCTATGCCTTATATGCAGGAGGTGTGGTTATGCCTGCCCGTTTGGTGTTGAGCAGACCGACGTAACGAGGGTAGTAAGGGGGATACTCTATGAGATGGGTATGGCGTCTAGGTTCACGGCATTAACGGTGGATGCCCACTGGAAGAGTGGTAATAATATGAATTTAACTCCTGGCGCTGTTAAGTCCATAATTGACTTCGTGGTTAAGGAGATCAAGCAGGAAAAGGGTATTGAGCTTAAGGTTAAGATTGATGAACCTGCCTACGCCCTGTTACTGCCCTCATCGGCTGATTACTTCATGAACATGGAAACCCTCAAGGGTTACCTACTATTCCTATATGCAGCCGGAATAGACTATACGCTGAGCACAAGGGCTGCGGAGACCGCTAATTTCGGCCTATTCCTTCACCCCAAGCACCTGCAGGGCTTGGCGGAGAAATACGTCAGTGTTGCTAGGGAGTTAGGCGTGAAGCTTGTAATAGCTGGTGAGTGCGGGCATGCATGGAGGGCCCATAAGAACTATACGTTGCCGAGGCTCAGGGAGTACGGGATAGAATTAGTGCACATACATCACCTGGTGGCGAAGGCCATAAGGGAGGGGAAAATAAAGTTGAATCCAGAGGCCAATGGTAATATAATCTATACGTATCAAGACCCGTGCCAATACGCCAGGGGAGGAGACCTAACTGAGGAACCGAGATTCATACTGAGTCATGTCGCTAAGAGGTGGGTTGACCCTGAGCATAATAGGTCATGGACCTGGTGTTGTGGGGGTCAAGGAGGTAACCTAACGGATGAGGTGGTGCCATTGGTTACGCAATATGCGAGACTTTGGTATGAGGAAGCACTTAGGAAGGATGCGCAATGGGTTATTAGGCCATGTTCAATTTGCAAGGCTCAACTTAGTCATGTTATTCCTTACTTAAATAAAATGTATGGAAAGGAGATTAAGTATTCAGGGCTTATGGACCTGGTTTATAGGGCATTAGTTATTTAAATGCATTTAAATAAAAATTAATATTTTTCAGTTGAAAAATAACTATTTACATTTTATTCAACCTCGGTGCAATTTTTGCATTAAGCAAGCGACTTAATAGCAAATGAATACATGCAGACGCTAATGAAGCCTAGTAATGATTTTAGTACCATGGTTTTAGTCCCTGAAAGCCTTAGGGTAGAACTTCGAAGACTTGTGAATGTGGAATATGACAATGTAGTAAACGACATGCTCGCCTATATCATCACAAGAGGGCCCGTCACCCTGTATAGGGTCTCCAGGGAGACTCCGTATAGTATCTCATCAATTTACAAGAAGGCCAGGTACATGGTTAAGAATAACCTATTATCACCCAGGGAATTAAATGGTAAGCACATGTACGAGACCACTGTTAAGGGGTTAATAACCTGCCTAGCCTATAAATGTCTGGATGATGAAGTAGTGTTGAGTAAGCTCAGGGTAAGATGGAATTTAAGGAATTATGACATGCACGGATTGGTGTCCATACTCACAGTACTGTCGTATATAGCTAGGAACGAGAACCTGGGGGTGCTTGAGAACATAGATGCATTAATGATAACGGCGCTAAGTACGTTAATTAATAACCCAACAATGATCAGTAAGTTCATTGATGAACGTACAATAACTAACGTGAAAAATTCATTAATCCACTACTTAATAAATAACGTTATAAATGGCATGCCCAATAATAAAAAGCCAGATATAATACTTGGCAATAATTCATTCCTGGTAGGATACCATAAAAACACTAGGTCTTTCTATGTGTACATGTGTACGCTATGTGAGAAAAACTGTGTACTAACATTCATAACATGTAATGATGGTCATGGTTGCCCATTAATCACTGAACTAAGTAAAGATGTATTAAATGCAGTAAAATGATTGATATTATTTTTAACTTATTAAAAAATAATTAGTAAATTAAAAAATTATTAAACAGAAAAGCATGCATATTTGGTACTAAGTTGATTTTAGTTTATATTTATTTGTATTCATTATTATATTCACGTAATTATTTATAAACATAGAAACTTTCACCATCCATGTGAAATAATGCTTTTTTTAACTAAAGCAATATGAGAACGAT
>DAJV01000039.1:0-504 GCA_002496475.1 Vulcanisaeta sp. UBA163
ACAATACCCTTCGCGAAATACGTGGCGACAGAAATAACATACTACGGTCATGGTGTTCCCTGGATCCCATCAATATCACCGATACGTGAGACCTTCGGCTTCTGGGTCTGGAATTATAATGCCACGCCTATTAATAACACGTGATTTGTTTTGATTTTAAAATAATTTAACACCCTTCAAATATTCATTGCTTTCCACCACTTATTGGTGTGCATTGTATTGTTACTGTTGCTGGTGGCATCCAACCACTCGCACTCCCACTACTTATAGAACCACCCGTTGACGAGACACTATTAATAACACAGGCGTATCCATTTGGCTGGTTAATGGCGAGTGTTGCTGATGCACTGAGTGGTGTTGCTTGGCCTGATTCTGAGTACACGTCATTTAGCGTGACTGTTATGGTTAGGCTTGTCCCGTTTTGTTGGTAGGTTATTGACCAGGAGCCACTGATGAATAGTGGGTCCTGCCAGCTGAAGGACCCACTGGCAATACTCGATAGTG
>DAJV01000039.1:576-7217 GCA_002496475.1 Vulcanisaeta sp. UBA163
CTTGGGCATGTGAAGGTGTAGGACGCGCTCGATGTTTGCTCGTTCTTGACGGTTTGCCCGTTTAGTGTCACGATTAAATTATTAAAGTAGTACCTTGTACTACTCGGGCTTATTTGGCACGTGTAACCGCTTGGGTTGCTGGTTATTTTGGCGTTGAAGTATACTGTACTACTGGCGCTTATTGTNNCTACCGCTGGCTCCACCACTCCATGTTATACTCCAACCAGCACCGTTGGGGTCGCTTACGGTAATGCTGATTGTGTTTGAGCCACTGCCTGGTGGTGCTGGGGATGCGCATCCGGGGCTTGAGTAAACTGCCTTATACACCATGCCGGGTAGTGTGTTTATTGTGAGTGGTTGTGAGTAGTAGGCATAACTACCACTGTCGAAGTACCAACTACTTGTTTTATTTATTACTGGGTTTCCTGGGACTGACATGTTGTATATTGTCAGTGAACCACCCAACCAGAAGCCGTATGTTGCCCCTGCTTGGAATGTGACCTTCCCAATACCGCTTGGGCCATTGGTTATGTAGTATAGTGTGAATGTTTTTGGACTATCATAACCACCCACGCCTACCTCCTCATAATTAGTCCAGGCATTGACCTCGTAATTATTGTTCCTGCATGGTGCGTATAGTTGAACAATCACGTAGTACAATACCTTGCATTCCACGTTGAAGGTTATAATACTACCCGCACTATAGTTACCACTCACCTGACTCGGCTCAATACTGTATGCATACTGAACCCCACTGGCGTTTAGGTTACTGGGTATAGTTGATGAGGCGCTGAGGGCTTTGGTTAGTAGGCATGGCTTGGTTAATATTGAGGTTTTAGTTAATGGTGTCGTCGTCAAGCCAGTGGAGGTGTATGGGATTGGTGATTATGAGATTGTTGCCGTTAGGCTTAATGATAGATATGAATTTGTTAAGGCGTGGGTTGCCAAGGAATTCTTTAGAGTGGTTCTAGGGGAGATTTAGTCAGCGCCTTATTGCTGATGGGTGTGGTTATGCATGGTTATTTCATTATTATTCATTATTATTTTGATTATTACGTTGTGGTCAGGGCAGGTCAGTCTCCTCACCGTTCAGCACTGCAATGAATCATCACGCCTAAGTACTACACCTTGGTTATTCAAATACGTTACTATTCACTTAAAATAACACATTCATTCTACTTCTTTAAGCTGGAACATCGAAATAGTGCTTATTAAAGCACTACTTCCATGGTTTTAATGTGAATTCGCTGGATGTCATTGATGAGGCGCTTGTAATAATTGGTAGGGCCAGGATGAATAGAATCAATTGTCATGAGGCGCTTGATGCGCTGTGGGAGTTACTCGTGAACATGGACTTTGATTTGAAGAATGACAGTGAGAGATTCATTAGTTGTGCCCTAGTGAATTGAAATGATTTCCCAGGTATCCATGCAATGCCACTTCAGGAAATCACCCCGTCTTAGCATCCCTTATCATGTTACTCCCATCAGTAATAATTATGTTAATCCTATCATTACTCAGGTCGATGATGATGAGGTGAGTCGGTGTGTAGGCATTTTTTGCATTTATCCCTCGTTGTTGTTTCCCCACCCTTGTTATTTATTTGCCTAGTGGAGAATATCTTGTGTTAATATCTATGTGAATTCCTGTGAATAATGAATACTTGGCTAGGGAGATCACAAGGTTAAAGCGTGAGAGGGGTGCCGTAGTACTGGCCCATAATTACATGGACTATGGCATCCAGGTTATTGCGGATTTCGTTGGGGACTCATACGACTTGGCGCTTAGGGCCATGGAGACGGGGGCCGAGGTCATAGTCTTCGCTGGGGTCAGGTTTATGGCTGAGCAGGCCAAGGCCCTTAACTACAACAGGGTTGTCCTAGCCCCAGAGCCCAATGCCGGTTGTACAATTGCCGATGTCCTCGATGCCGAAACACTGAGGCGAGTCAGGGAGGCGTACCCAAGCACTCCCGTGGTGCTCTACGTTAATAGTAATGCCGATGCCAAGGCCCTGGCAGACTACATAGTTACCTCATCCACTGCGGTGAGGGTGGTTAAGAGGTTGAGGAGTGACGTGGTCATCTTCGGCCCAGACAATAACCTGGCAGATTATGTGGCTCACATGACCGGTAAGAAAATAATCAAGGTGCCTCCGAACGGTAGATGCGTTGTGCATGGTAATTACACCACGGACATGGTTAGTGAGGCCAGGGCTAGGTACCCTAGGGCCAGGGTTATGATTCACCCAGAGTCTCCGCCTGAGGTTTCTAGGCTCGCGGACTTTGTTGGATCCACGAACCAAATGATTGATTACGCGAGTAGGGACTCCTCAATGGAGTTCGTGGTTGGTACGGAGGTTGGGATGCTGAATGCCTTAAAGATCAAGGTACCAGGCAAGGTATTTCACCCACTGAGCACGGGGCCATACGCCAGGTGCCCATTCATGGCCATGATCACGCTGGAGAAGGTTTACAGGTCACTTAGGGACTTTGTTCATGAAATTGAGGTGCCGAAATCCACGGCTGAGGCGATTAAGGAGGCCTTTGAGAGGACGAGGAAACTCCTTGAGGGGTGACCCGGGTGATTTACATAATTGGTGATGGCATTGCAGGGTTGTCAGCTGCTATTGCTCTCAGGATGAGTGGTTACGGGGTTACTGTAATAACTAAGGAATCACATGGTGGCTCGAGCTATGTTTCCAAGGGTGGCATAGCGGCGGCGACCTCCATTGATGACTCACCACAACTCCATGCGGAGGATACACTGAGGGTTGGTGATGGACTTTGCGATGTAGAGGCTGTTGGGTATTTCACGGGCAAGGCGCCGGTAGTTATTGAGGAATTAATCAAATGGGGTTTTGAGTTCGATAGCGACTTGAGGCTTGAGGGTGGACACTTGAAGAGGAGGGTTCATCATAAGACTGATGAGACAGGTAGGGTATTAACTGAGTTCCTGCTCCAGAGGGCCGTGGGGCTCGGTGTGAATATTGTTAATGATGAATTATTAGCCCTCCAAGTGAGGGATGGTGAGGTTAGGGGCTTCGTCACAAGGAATGGGGGATTGATAAGTAATGTTGATTACGTGGTCCTGGCGACCGGTGGTTACGCCTACCTGTGGCAGTATACCTCGAACCCACCTACTAACATTGGCGATGGCGTGGCCATAGCCTTCAGGGCTGGGGCCGTGGTTTCAGATATGGAATTTGTTCAATTCCACCCAACAATAACCACACTGGATGGCGAGACAATGCTCCTTACGGAGACACTAAGGGGCGAGGGCGCCAGAATAATTAATGATGATGGTGAGAGGTTCGCCTTTAAGTACCACGAGGGGGGTGAGTTGGCCCCAAGGGACGTGTTATCCAGGGCAATTTACATGGAGTTAATGAGGGGACATAGGGTGTACATGGACTTGAGCGGTATTGAGGATTTCGAGGATAAATTCCCCGGCGTTAATGATTTCCTGAGGAGGCATGGGTTGAGTAAGGCGGATAGGGTGCCCATTTACCCCGGCGCCCACTTCACCATTGGCGGGCTTAGGGTTAATGTCAGGGGTGAGACAAACATAAGGAGGTTATATGCGATCGGCGAGGTTGCCGACACAGGCCTGCACGGGGCAAATAGGCTCGCCAGCAACTCACTGCTTGAAGCCTTGGTCATGGGAATGAACCTACCGAGATACTTGGAGGAGCCCTGGGAGGGGCCAAGGCTTGATGATGGAATGCTAGTGCAGGTGGGGCTGAGGGATCAGGGGTCGTCACTGAGTATTGATGAGGTTAGGAGGATTAATTGGGAGCACTTGAGCATACTGAGGAGTGAGGATGGGTTAAGGAAGGCCCTGGATCTCTATGGACGATTAAACACTGCTGCGGGTACTAAGGAGTCCAATGCCGCCTTGGTTTCATACTTGACTGCCTACGCTGCGTTGTTGAGGAATGAGTCCAGGGGTGTTCATTATAGGGTTGATTACCCGAGTAAGGATAATGGTTGGCGTAGGAGGATTTACTTCAGGGTGTCCCAATGATTGAGGAACTATACATCAGCAGGCTCCTCAATTACCTAGAGGAGGATGCGTACCCTGAGGATGTTACCAGTAGGTTCCTGGAGGGCATTAGGGCTAGGGGTGTTGTTAAGTCCAGGGATGAGGGGATTATCGCCGGGCTCAGGTTCATTGTTCCATTCCTTAAGTACCTGGGTCTCGAGGTAATAGCCCATAAGCGTGATGGTGAGGCTATACATAGGGGTGACGCCATAATTGAGGTGGTTGGTGACGCAAGCAGGTTATTGGCCGTTGAACGATTAACCCTAAACCTTCTGTCAAGGCTCTCGGGGATTGCCACGGCAACGGGTACCATGGTTAAGTTGGCGAGGTCTATTAACCCAATGGTTAGGGTTGCTGGTACTAGGAAGACGACGCCTGGGTTTAGGGCCTTTGAGAAGTACGCCATTGAGGTTGGAGGTGGTGATCCGCATAGGTTTAACTTGGCCGACGCGGTGCTCATTAAGGACAACCACATAGCGATTTACGGGAACCTTGAGAGACTCATTAGGTTGGTTAAGGAGGGGACGAGCTTCATGAGGAAGGTGGAGGTTGAGGTTTCGACGTATGAAGATGCCATTAGGGCGTACAGGGCTGGCGCCGATGCAATACTCCTTGATAACATGAGGCCCAGTGACATTGCGCCAATAGTTGGAGAATTGAAGGGTAGGGTGATACTCGAGGCAAGCGGCGGTATAACGCTGGACAATGTCGTTGAGTATGCGAGGACGGGCGTTGATATAATATCCAGTGGCTACATAACGCATAGCTCAAGGGCCCTGGACCTAACTATGGATGCTGAAGGAATGCAATGATGTATCAAGTGGGGGTGAGTGATGGGTTCCTTGTTTATATGGTTGTCCATATTTAGTCAAATTTTTGACTATAAAACATATAAAAACTGCCAGATCTGACCCAATTGTGCTTGGTAAATACCCAGTGTTTCCACCTACAGACCGTGAATTTGAGGATCCGCCGAAGCTTAGTAATTATGATGTTGTTGTAATAGGCGGTGGTGGAGGTGGTTACCATGGCGCCTTTGAATTGAGCAAGGGTGGTTATAGGGTGCTCATGATTGATGACAAGGGTAACCTGGGTGGTAACTGTCTCTATGAGGGTTGCATACCATCCAAGGCTGTTTACATGACTATATACCTAATGGAGAAGTTAAGGGGTATATTGAATAGTGTTGGTAATAAGGATGTAAATGCGGTTAGGGTTCTTTGGGAGAATGCCATTGACCACAAGGACAATGTCCAGCACATGAGGTACCTACAACACATTAGGGAGATTAAGGAGAATGAGAATGTCGATTTCGTAAAGGGTGTCGCCGAGATCCTGGATCAGCACAGGATTAGGGTGAGGGCTATTGATGATTCATGGACGAAGGATGTTGAGGCAAGGCAATTATTAGTGGCCACTGGCTCGGTGCCGATCAAGATACCTGTACCGGGTGCTGACCTAACTATTGGTAGCCAAGAACTATTCGGCTACAGGACTAGCTATAGGAGGTTGCCTAATGATGTAATAATTATTGGTGGTGGTTATATAGGGGTTGAGGTTGCCTCGGTTCTTGGTTCCATGGGTATTAAGGCAACCATAGTGGAAATGCTACCCAGGATACTGGCTGGTTGGGATAATGACGTTGTTTCTAGGATCGAGGAGAAGCTCAAGGCTAAGAGGGTTGATGTGCTCACGAACTCCAGGGTAATCAGCATCAGGGAAGATGGTGGCCAGAAGATTGTTGAGTTCCAGAGACCTGATGGTAGTAAGGGGTATGTGACTGGCTCCGAGGTTATAATGGCAGTTGGTAGGAAGCCGAACGTTGAGGGACTCAATAACCTGGGCATTGTAGAGAGGGGCCATGTGGAGGTTGCGCCGTCAATGAAGTCCAGGGCGCCGAATATATACGCGGCTGGTGATGTCCTGGGTAAGTTCATGCTTTACCACGCCGCTGTGAAGGAATCCGTGGTAGCCGCATGGAATATACTTCATGGTAGGTCCATTTATGAGATTAATTTCAACTCAATACCAATGACAATATTCACAGAGCCGGAGGCGGCTATGGTTGGTTTAAACGAGGAGGCGGCTAAGGCAAGGGGTATTAACTACGTGACTGTCTCATACCCACTCGAGGATGACGCCTATGCCCAGATAATGGGCGTTAGGGAGGGTTGGGTTAAGTTGATTATTGAGACGGAGAGCCAGAGGATTATTGGTGGTGTTGTTTATGGCGAGGCCGCGTCAATGATGATAAACGAGGTCGCGCTTGCCGTGGCCGTGAATGCGAGGGTTAAGGATATTGCATTACTGGCGCATCAGCATCCAACCATATTTGAGTCCATCGATAGAGCTGCCATTAGGTTCTCCTTGTGATTTTATATTCATAATTATTTAAATGAATATTTACGCATTCATCAATTTAAAATACCATAAGCAAATTAATAATGGATATCATGAAGGATGTGAAATTTACATTCACTAGGCTTGGTTCAATTCAATGTTAATGCGCCCGTGGATATCATGTTACGCTTGAGCTGATGGATTATCCTGCAAATGGAATTGCGAGGAAGGAACTTGAGGAAAGGGCGTCCTCCAACGGT
>DAJV01000039.1:7237-10122 GCA_002496475.1 Vulcanisaeta sp. UBA163
ATGATTGTGTTAAATAAAATGCCCTATGGTGAGGCTTAATCATATCTTAGTATTTATAAGGAACGTTTAAATTCTGGTATTTTTAGTTATTACCCGTGGGCGAGGTTTACTTTGGCAGGATTAGGGATGTTTATGCGAAATTGAATAACCTATTCTTCAAGTATGAGGATGAGGTACTCGGGGCGTTAATGGCAACATTGTCAAGGGAGAATTACCTACTCGTTGGTCCTCCAGGTACGGCGAAGACCACGTTGGTATATGCATTGTCCAAGTTACTTAATGCCAGGTGGTTCTATAGGCAGTTAACTAGGTTTACGGACCTGGAGGAGATCCTAGGGCCAATAAACATAGCGAAACTCCTGGATGGTAAGGTGGAGAGGATATACACAAACTCAATAGTAGAGAGCGAATTCGCATTACTCGATGAGATATTTAATGCCTCAAGCGCAATACTGAATACACTATTATCAATACTCAATGAGAGGGTTGTATATGACGGTGAGAGGGTTGTCCCTGTAAAGACTTGGACAGTCTTTGGTGCAAGCAATAGGATCCCGGATGAGGAGGAATTGCAGGCGCTCTATGATAGGTTCCCACTGAGGGTATTCACGGAGTGGGTTAGTCCTGATGATACTGAACCATTGATAATAAAGGGCTGGGAATTAAGGATGGATCTAGATAGGATGGAGCCGCTGGCTACGATGGATGATGTCCAGGCTGTTAATAAGATAATAACTCAATATGTCTATGAGCACATAAAGGACATATCCAAGGTCATAAGCCCCATGGTCGCTAATTACGTGGAGCACATACCAATTAGTAACAGGACGAGGGTTAAGGTACCCATGTACGTAGCTACTTACCTAATGCTGCACGGCATAGACATTGGTAGTACGGAGCCGAGCCCATCATTACTGATGGTCGGCACCATAAAGGTCCTTAAATACCTAGTGAGTAACAAGGATCAACTGAGTGAGTACTACTCCTTCGCCACAGTCCACATGCCCGAGGATCTACTGAGACTCAGTGAGTTGCTCAGTGAGGCTAAGGCATTAATAAATAATGAAGTTTATGATGAAGCAAGACAGAGGCTCAGGGATGCAAGAGAATTATTGAATCAAATAAGGGGTAAGTGGGATGCAACAATGGTTAAGCTTTACTCCGATGAACTAAGTGAATTGGAGGAGTTATTGAGGAGACTTGAGGGTGCCCTAACCGGAGGCAGATGATGAATTTCCCCAACCCCCATAAACATGAAGTATATTACGTGTAATACTTACTATGGCATTCATTAATTCAGGTGGTGCATTGTAGAGTCTCATGTCAGTAATGACATCACTAATCAACTCATTAACACCCTCAACAATAATCCCAGTATTTACTAACTCTCTCAATTCCCAATTTAACACCCTGAGGTATATGTAGGACACTGTGAGGAACCTCGATCTGAAATCATCATCCGCACTGGGCGGGCACCTAAGGTCATTTGTGGGAAAATCCCTGCATAACTCATCAACGTTAACGTTAAGCCCCCTCAGGTAATCAATTAATAACTGAGGTCTCCTAACCATTGACCAAAATACATCACGGACATTAACCATGAGAATCACCTGAGTGGTTTAGTCATCATTAACCTATTGGCATCAAATACTGTGAATACACGGCCCCTCCAGTTAATGCTCCTAGTGAGAATTGTCCTAATTATTACAAGCCAGGAGAAATAAACATTGAGTATTGAGACCAACGCGAGTAATACTGCGTATCTCCTCGTTATGTTAATACTGTAAAATTGATCAAGCGACCTAATACTACTTATCCTCACGAAATCCTTACCAACACCTATAATGAATGGTAATAAACCAACCACAATAAACCAATTACTAATGATAGAAAGAGCCACGGCAATAGGCAGGGTAGTTGCATAAAGCGTGTAGGACATGGCGTACAGCAGGAAGCCCCTGAATCCGTAAACCCGGACATACCACAACTGTCTAACGGCCCAGGAGAGGGCTTCCCTAATACCTATGTCTTCTAAGGTGAGGACCAGGGACTCTGGAACGAAGTCTATATTGAGACCTTCCCTATGTACAAAGTGTGTAATCACATAGTCATCACTTAAGTAGTAGGGTAGGTAATCACGAACGCCCCACTTGCTCAAGATCCATTTCCAAACTGCCGTGGAGCCACCCCAGGTAAACCTAGCCATCGGGTTCTGCATTGCGGTAATACCAATCATGTTGAAGCTACCCCTTAATAACGTCCCGAGGCTAAGCCCCCTAAGTGGTATGTAGAATCTATAGGTCGTGGCAGCGCCTGATCCATTGATTAATGACGCCACTAGGTTCCTAAGCCAATGCCTGTGCACAAGGGCATCGCTATCAACAAAGACAATGACATCGCCATTCGCATGGCCTAGTGCAAAGGCCAACGCCTCGCCCTTACTACACCCACCCTTGTTAATTAGTATTGAAGCATCAATACTTGAGTTCCTGATTAATTCATTAATGACATTATACGCTGGGTCCTTCTCATTATCAAGTACGAAGATGTAGTTTCTACGTCCTGCATAATCCTGATCCAAAACACTGGCAATGTTGCCCCTTAGGTTCTGGTCTAAACCCCTCACGGGCATTATTACGGTTACCCAGGGATAAACCCTATTATTAACTAGCCTAGTGGTCCTCCTATCCCTCCAATACCTAATTTCGAAATAGAGGGATAGTAATGATGATGATACTGATGCAATTATTATCAACACGCCAATTATTACTAATGCTAAAAATGCCATCACCGGCAGTGCTATGGTAACAATTTTTAAGTTATTACCGTCTAACCAACACCCTCAGTACAGCAGTAAAGTCCTCACAAAAGTGTTGGAAGTCTTG
>DAJV01000039.1:10297-14469 GCA_002496475.1 Vulcanisaeta sp. UBA163
CAATCAAGGCGAGGAGCCGTCAGCAGAAAAGACCCATTACCCGGTAATTGTAGAGCTGAGGAGTGGGGAAAGCCATTGGTATTGGAATGCACCACACAATTGAGGTCCCTTCAACATCGAGTTCATCACGCATACTCCTAAGGACGAACTGAATAGTCATCACTGATGGGTTTAGTGAGCTCCCTTGATAGGCCCTAGTACCAACTAGTTATTTGGTTTCATGAGGTGGGTGTCCTACGACTGCCTCACTTGTAATGACCCAGAGGTGAATAACGTATCATCTATGATTTATTGAATGATCACTTAGGCAAAAACTCTTTAGCTGGTTTCTCAAAGGCTTACTTCAATGGCTAGGGTATATCTTGGACCTGCTGGAATTCCCATAGGTATTAAGGAGAGGAAGAGGAGTGCGGGCACAATAGATGGTATTAGGTATGTTAGGGAGGTTGGCTTGAATGCCATGGAGGTTGAGTTTGTGCAGGGTGTTAGGATGACTAGGGAGGCCGCCCAGGAGGCTGGTGAGGTCGCCAGGGAGCTCGGCATTAGGTTATCCGTGCATGCACCGTACTTCATAAACCTGTGCAGTGAGGAGAAGGATAAGGTTGAGGCCAGCATCACTAGGCTTGAGGAGTCTCTGGATAGGGGTGAGGCGCTGGGCGCTTCGGTGGTTGTCTTCCACCCAGCCTACTACGGCAAGCTCGGCCCTGAGGGCTGCTATAACGCAGTTAAGGATGGCGTGCTTGGGGTTATTGATTGGATGAGGGAGAATGGTATTAGGAATGTGAAGCTGGGCCTAGAGGTCATGGCAAGGAAGAGCCAATTCGGCGGTTTAGAGGAGACCTTCAGGCTGGTTAAGGAGATTAATCACCCGCAGATTGTTGCCGTTATTGATTGGGGCCACGTCTTTGCCAGGAACGGCGGCTCAATTGATTATAGGGCAGTGCTGAACATGTGGCATGAGTACTTCGGGAATCAGCCAATGCACACCCACTTCACCTGCGTTAAGTATAAAAAGGGCGAGTGGGTTGATGAGCATGAACCGATAGATACGAATAACCCACCCTTCGAACCACTGGCTAGAGAATTGGCTAGTGAGGATATTGAGATAACCATAATAAATGAATCACCGCTACTCGAGAAGGATGCCCTAAAGATGAAGGAGGTACTGCTCGGGTATAATAACGTCCTCGTAGGATTACAATGAGGTAGAGGTATTATATCTTGTAGTAAGGTTTATGATACTGCCATTAATGGGTAGTACTTGAGTATGGGTTACGTAATCGTCTCCGCAAAGATAAGGAGAGAATTATGGGGGATTGAAGGGATATAATATATCAATTAGTGACGTAATAAGGAGAGCACTTGAGTGGGAGGAATTGGTTAGAAGACTTGAGGAAATGACTCGAATACTTAGTAAGATACCTGAGGAGGAGGTTGTGGAGGTTATCAGATCTAGCCGTGAAGAGAGATGAACTATCTATTTAATTCTTCATCGATTATAAACACTAGGTATTTCAGGAAAGATTCAGTAAAATTTTTACGTAATAATACGTGCTTGAGTTAATAATATATGAGATTGGTAATGTAATTTGGAAGGAAGCTGCATCGCTTAAGTATTTAATGGAGAATGAGACTTCAGTCATGTATGAAGATATATTGTGGCTTCTTAAATAATTACATGGACATTATTAAGCCAAGGAATCCCGAAATGTGCTTAAAATAGTTATGAGGATTGGGTTAACGTACTATGATGCTGCTTATGCCACAATAGCGTTCAAGGAGGATTTGACGCTAGTAACCGATGATGAGGGATTAATTAAGAAAATTGATAACAATAGGAGGGCGATCATTGAATTATTGCGCAGGGACGCAGTGGTTAAATCCAGCGAGGCCTTAATAAACAAGTGAGTCAGGGTCTTGCGATCCACTTAAATCCATACTTCTCATAAATATGATTAAGGGAGGAGCGGGAAGGCCTAGGATGAAATAACAAGGGTGCTTAACGAAACGGATTGAATACTTAATAAAACATTGGACGATGAAGTATCAGCCGGACCTTTAAACCAGGCGCAGCAACTCTCCCAATTTCTCAATTTGTACCAATCATTCGCCAGTTCACAATTGTACATAATCCATGCCTTAGGAACCAGCCCTGGTGCGGGGGGTGGGATTTGNNCCCCTTTGACCTGGCTCGGGCACCCCCGCAGGGTTAGTTAGTATTCACGGTCTTTTTAACTTTTTTGTCTTGGTTTTTCGTTGTTGTACTTATCTATGTTCTATTTGCTTTGGGGATGCCGTGTATGTTCATTTATTTATTTAGATATATCTTTATGCCAGTGTAGTTTGTTAAAGGGTTAGGCAAAAAATGCATTTTTATAAAGGTATAAATTTCTACGATAGTTCGGTACTAATAATGGGCAAGATAATGAATGTTGATGGTGCCTTGGGATGCGTTAATGATGGTTCTGTGATTGCTATTTCTGGCTTTAACATAGCGGCTACTCCGGAGTACCTTATCCTCAAGCTTTATGATAGGTATAGGGATACTGGGCATCCCCGTGACTTGTTCATAGTGGCTGATACACTACCTGCCGCAAGGGAGCGCGCCCTTGATTTTGTGGCTAAGAGCATGATTAAGAGTGGGGATTTTGACTTCATTAGGGGCTTCATGCTGCCGTTTCTTGGCGTTGCCCCGTGGCTCCAAAGGTTAGTCATCGAGAATAGGGTTGAGGCCTACTCATTTCCAATTGGTGTAGCAACTAAATGGCTTAGGAATGTGGCTTCTGGTACACCGACAATTACTAAGGTTGGTCTTGGGACATTTCTTGATCCTAGGCAGGACGGTATTTACCTAAATGACCTGGCGAGGAAGGGGAAGAAGTGCAAGGTTGAGTTAGTGAGTATTAATGGTGATGAATACCTACTCTATGATTGCCTAAAGCCAAACGTGGGCTTGATAAGGGGTAGTGCCACTGATGAATTTGGTAATTTAACAATGAGTGAGGAGGCGATATATGGTTCTGTATTGGCAATTGCACAGGCCGTTAAGGCTCAGCCGAACCCTGGCGTTGTGATCGCCCAGGTACTTTACGTGAGTAGGTTTGTTAATCCCAGAGATGTGCATGTCCCCGGGCCATTAATTGACTACATAGTGATTTCACCACCTGAGTATCACATGCAGTCAGCCAGTGTTAGGTACGACCCAAGCGTATGTGGCAGGTTCATGCTAAGTAATGCGTGCTTGCCAGATAATGACGTGCCCGACTTTGAGTCTGTAATTGCCAGGAGGATTGTTCTTGAATTCGTTAACCTTGTGGAGAGGTTAGGTAAACCAATAACCATTAACCTTGGCATTGGTATACCAGCACTGGCTGCAAGGATTATAAAGAATGAGGGCATTGACGATTACATAAACACAACTGTGGAATCAGGCCCCTGGAATGGAATAGCCCTTGGCAGCGATGATTTTGGCGTAGCAGTATCGCCCAGGGCAATAATACCCATGCCCGATCAATTCATAATGTACGAAGGCGGTATAATAGATGCTGCTTCCCTGGGCTTCATGCAGGTTGGGCCTAAGGGCGATGTAAACCCAAGTTTCCTACCTGAGAGGGTTACGGGTCCCGGTGGATTCCCCGTCATTGCCCATGGGTCACCCAGGCTGTACTTTGCAGGTGCATTCACTGCGGGTAATAGGGATATTATTGTAAAAAATGGTAAAATAACCATAGCTAGGGACGGCCCAATACTCAAGTTTGTAAGGAAGCCCTATAAGATTGGGTTTAATGCTGAGTTTGGATTGAAGACCGGTAAGGAGGTCATGTACATAACCGAGAGAGCCGTGTTCAAGCTAACAAGCGAAGGCTTACTCCTTGAGGAGTATGCGCCGGGTATTGATGTCGAGAAGGATGTACTGGCTAAAATGGAGTTTAAGCCCATGGTGTCTAGGCACATGCGTCCAATGGATAATGTAGTATTCAGGGAAGGCTCCATGGGTCTTCTCGATGTTGTAAGGAACGCAATTAGGCGCTAATCAACGCATAACCCATTATTCTCGGCTTCCTGGCCTTGGCATTTACATTTATGATGAATGCCCTACCGTTCACCACCGGTAACTCCCTGGAAAGTATAATGTGGTCATTCTCGATCTTGCCCATTACCTTAATACCATT
>DAJV01000080.1:0-1454 GCA_002496475.1 Vulcanisaeta sp. UBA163
TTAGCCATGCAGTGCGGTAATGACTACATACTTAATTAAACTAGGACTCAGCCTTACCAATCAAGACCCTCCTGAGAACCCTACCAATCACGTCATAGGTATCTGGATGAATATGAAGATAATGTGCATAGGTATTATTTATTTGAAAGCCATCAAAACCATTAACACCAATACCTCTTTCGTATTTAATAACGAATTCATAATTACCACGCAATACTAATGAGGAGTAATGGAATTCATGACCCATTAGGACAGTACCTGCACTACCAATTACCGAATCCTTAATTATCCTAGCTCTTGCATAACCATACCACATGGGCTTCCTATGCATTATCGTTATAGCGTCTATGGCGCCCACCATTTCGTATTCCTCATTATTATAAATAATCGAGTCCGTTAAATACATTAAACCGCCGCATTCAGCGTATAGGTACCCTCCTGAATCTATGAATTTAAGTATGTTAAACCTAAGCGACTTATTCCTCTCAAGGGATTCTCCATAAACCTCAGGAAAACCACCACCAATTAGTAATAGGTCTAAATCACCGAGTTCCTGGTCGACCTCTGGATCAATAAACTTAACGTTATTTGTGAATGCCTGAATTCTTTCTATGGTCTCTGGATAATAAAACGTAAACGCCCTCCCACCTAATATACCAACTCTTATTTCATTACTTATTATTTTAGATGTATCCAGGTCTGCATAATTCCTCAAATCAAGGGGTTCTGAGTATTCCTTAGCAACCTTAACAACCCTATTAATATCTATAAATCTCGATGCATCCTTAAACACATCAATTAAACGTTGCCTATTGAGCTCCTCAGCATGAATCAGGCCTAAATGCCTATATTGCATCGTATCTTCTAAATCATCATTCCTCGGTATATAACCCAGAAACTCTAAACCCTCGTCCTCAACGGCAGACCTTAACTTATCTAATTGCCTTTGATTAACGTTAGTTACTACGGCACCCACTATCTTCACGTCACGGTCAAAGTCCTTTAATCCCCTAATTATTGCTCTCACCGTTCTATTAATCCTCTCTCCATTAATGGCAAGAACAATGGGTGCCTTAAGAAGCTTAGCGATCTGCGCTGTGCTACCCAACTCGCTAATGCCGTCAATGCTGTCATAAAGCCCTGAGACGCCCTCAATGATCGCTATGTCGGAATTCAGGGAGTACTTGTAAAACCTTGTTATTACCCTGTTGCCCATAAGAACATAATCAAGGTTCCTACTCGGTCTATTGGCTATTACGGCGTGATAACTTGGGTCTATATAGTCTGGACCAACCTTAAACATGGAAACCCTATAACCAGCCCTCATTAATGCATATACCAATGCCAACGTTACAGTTGTCTTACCATTCTTACCCTTATACGATGATATTACCAACCTAGGTACCGTGGCTTCCATGTTCACCACGCCTTATTACGAAGATCAATGATGGAGC
>DAJV01000080.1:1534-4815 GCA_002496475.1 Vulcanisaeta sp. UBA163
GTATTAATTCCTTGGCGATCTTTGACCCCATGAATATGACTCTAACGTCGGCATCAGTGTTAAGGTCTATATTCGGATAGGCCGTAAGTATGATCGTACCCCTCAACTCGATTAGGTACCGGGCAGCAGCTGCTGTGAAGCTACTGACCCCTGGTATTACCTCGCAGTGGATGCCGTTGCTAATTGCCTCCCTACAGATCTCAATTCCCCTGCCGAATATTACAGGGTCTCCATTCTTGAGAAAAACAACATTAAGGCCCTTCCTAGCCATCCTTAGTGCCTCAATAACATACTCCCTGTGGTCATCACCCCTGACATGACCCATGTATATTTTCTCCGCCCTCGGTGCATACATTCTTATTACCTCCTCATTAATCAATGAACCGTAGAAAATAACATCCGCCTTACTCAACACTTTAATAGCCTTCACGGTAATTAACTCGGGATCCCAGGGACCCACCCCAACTACGTAAATTGAAATAATAATCACCCTTGTCCTACTACTTATTAAATCACGGCATTAAATAATGATTATTTCACGTGGAATGTAAAACCCTACTCATTTAAATAATTAAGCAATGGCTGGTTTTTGTTGGCTTAATGAAGATTGTATATGGTCCCAAATCCCTAACTTTTTGAATTCATGGAATAGGGCGCACCCGTGGGAACTACTTGGTATAGTAATATTCATGCATGATTTTTCGCAGAGTTTACATAAATAGACATAGGTGCTGCCATTAAGGTCAACGCTTATTACAAATCCCTCATTACCCACAAGTAATGATGACTTGGTTGTTATGTTACTATCAATGATCAACCTACTGATCAGGTAATGCGTTGCCGTGTTAATTACATCATCCAGTAGATCAGGATTGAGACTTTTCCTTAGCTGGTCCCTGTGCTCAAGTATTGAGATCATTATTGCCCTGGGATCCTCGATCATCCTCAAGGCATCATCATCAATACCAAGTAATACCGGTAACACCCTCAATACCTTCACCACTCTTTGGCAACAATAATTCTTTAAATGCCACCTCTGGCATAACTTACTTATAATAATGCCTGGATCGTCAACGCAGTTAATGGCTAGGCATGTTAGGAGACCCTTAACCGTGGACACGTAAACACACCTTTCACCATTCAATTCATCATTATTCAACGACCTTATTAACCCATACTGAATCATCCTCCTGGCCTTCTTATATATTGTTGACACTGCGAACCTAGTATTTTTGGAAATTCTATATAATGTTATTGGTTCATTGTAAATAATATATGTTAATAATTCCCTAATTGTATCATCGATTTCCATACCTGAGACGATTATTTTTTGAAATAGTAAACTCGTATCATTGTTTATGCAGTTTTTATTCGTCAACGTCATACTCATTGGATATGCATATATTCAGTTGAATAAATATAATTTGATCAGTGCATAAGATACATTAAATAAATACCCTTATAAATACAAATGCGCCTCGGTTTTATTCCTGTTAGGATTATTCTTGGCGATTCTCCCGGGTTTCTAATATGCATGTTATCACNNTCAATACTGATATTGACATCCTCGCCATATGAATTGCTAACCTCAACAAGATAAATTCCCGGGTTTAACCTCTGAGTCCACATGAGATTGTTCGTATCGAAATAACCAACCAATATTAATTCCTCGGCATAGAAGGCATTATCGCTCACGGGCTCACCAACCCTCTTAATAATCAGGGAAATACTGCCTAGACGGGCCATTACTGCTATTATTGAGATGCCTATGAAACCCATGGGGACTATTATTGGGCAGTATATTGACTCATGCCTACGTAATTGAAAACCCACTAATCTGCAGGAACTTATTACCGAGAGAAGCTGCCTAACATCTTCCCTCGTTGAAGTAATTAGTGGTTTTTCGGAAAGTACCTGGGCAATTACTCTAGCCAAATCCCTAGCATCGCTTAGAGGCAAGTGTCTCCTCTTTAATTCATTGATGCACATCTTTACCTTGTCAAGTTGCTCGTCAGTAATTTCAATTCCTAAATTCCTAAGCTCAGACCTCAGAACCTTAATAAACTCTGCTTCATAACTATGAGACATAGTAAGAAACCTAGAAATTAAACTGATCAGGAATAATTTTAAACATTTTAAACAAAACCAACGCATTATTTCTCCTCAGGCAAGGTTGGTGGCGGCAAGTACTCCTCCTCCTTAGCTGCCAACTCCTTAATTTTACTAAGTCTCTCAGACCTCAACAACTCATCAAAGACCTCCTTACCAACACTCCTCAATTGGGCAATCACTTCAAAAAGCTCCCTCTTAAAGGCTACGGGCGTCTCCTCAATGAACCCTCTAGCATCAATCCTAGCTCTCGGAAACTCCTTCAAGATCCGCTGGGCGATATCATCAGGCACCTCTACCTCAATAACCTTTAGATAACCGCCATATAGATCCTTAACCATTCCCTCCAATGGTGTACCCTTAATTCTCTCCAACCTGGACTTATCGAGTATTACGGAGATCTTGTACGGCATCCCCCATCACCCCTTCACCGGAACCTCCATTGGTTGTAAATCGACCTCAAGCTCCCTCTCCTTTAATTCAAGGTATTTCTTGTTAACGAATGGGTAGCCGTAGACCCTCCACCACTTAACAATCACCCTATAAACCTCAGGCCTAAAGATTATTGGCGGTGGTTCAACACCCTCAGCAATCAAACCCCTAATGAAACTACCACTAAATCTCTGGGCTATGTCAGTGTGGGCACATGTATCACTATAGGCAATCTCACCACACTTTGGACAATACCAGAACTCCTTAATGTTAACTGGCCTAATCTTAAGGCCCTTATCAATGTCATAAGGTGGTGCATTGAGTCCGAAGCTCGGTATGCCCTTCTCCCAAAGTATCTGTGTTGCGTATGGGTCGTAGTAATCACCCACAGCCGCGTGGTCCCTACCAAACATGTGATGGGTACAACCCATGTTCTGCCTAATTATGCCGTGGAGTAGTGACTCGAGTGGGTTGCCGTACCTCATATCCCATAGTGTGAAGGTAACAATGTGTCTCTTCGGGCTTATATAACCATACTTATTAACCGCTTCATGACCCTCGAGTATTGCCTCATCAACGAAATCCCCAAGTCTCTTGGCACCAATTATTGCGTTAACCAGTATACCATGACATGGCTCAATGTCCCCCAAGTAAGCCGCATTCTTCATTAGGTGCTCATGGCCTGTGTGTGGAACATTCCTGGTTTGATGAGCAATCACTGTTCTCCATCCCCTTCTCTG
>DAJV01000076.1:0-456 GCA_002496475.1 Vulcanisaeta sp. UBA163
CTAGTAATAAACCCGGTGCAGGTTAGTTACGACTACACGGCGACAATAAACGAATTAATAAAGTATTGGGTACTCGTTGGTAAGGTACCAATAATCAATAAATACTTAACGGGATTAGACCCAACGGAGTATGACCAGGACGAATGCTATGAGTTAGTAACTCAAATAGAGTCTCACCATCTCAGTCAATGGTTTTTCTCAACAGGTTCCTCACAAGAAATTGGTCAATTAACTGATAATTATTATATTTATGATTACTGCATAACCGGAGTTTATCAGCCGGTTGGAATGATATCCCCAGGAATCCCCGTCGAATACCTTGGCTTTAATAATTTAGAGCCTAAAACAAGTGGTGGTAATTGGGTTAGTTATATAGTTGGTATTAATATGACAACGGCATACTACATAGACCATGAGAATGGCTATAACTCGTACATGACGTGGACAGGGACTGGC